>CAZURU010000392.1:0-5015 GCA_964623585.1 uncultured bacterium | reverse complement strand
GGATCGGTAGGCGGTGCTGCTGGATGCCGCGCCCGATATAGCCTACCATGCGGTAGGGCATCGGCGGGTCGCTGTCGGTGGTTTGAAACTCGTGATGGACCAACGCTTCATCGCCAGCGACGCGCACGCGGATCAGGCTATCGGTGCGGTGGGCTTTGACCGTGGGTTGCTCGGTGTCGATGACGTCGAGCACCTCAAGGTCGTCGTGCTGGAGGGCGAAGCGGGCGAAGTCGTGGGGATAGGTGTGGATGAGATGCTTGGAGACAGTGTCAAATTCGGCCATAAGCAATGCCTTGCACGGTTGCGAGGACGGGCGGTTGCATGGGAGCCGATCGCGTAACGTCCCAAAAAGACGAAAAAAGCGGGCGGCCTCATCCTGTGTAAGGCAATATCTATGCCAGCGTCGTCGGTCTGGTAGAGGAGGCTGGCGGACGGCACCTACTGTGTCAGCAAGCACACACCGATGGGTTGTTTACGCGCCGTGGCTGCTTGTCGGCTCCCATGGTGATGACAGGGGCTAGGACCGCACCGAAATGTCCGCTTTGTCTCCTCCGAGTGCCGTAATGGGACCTTGGTAGGTATTCTAAGAGGCGCAAGATGGACATTTCAATGGCTTGAAGAGGATATTTTTATTTATATTATCCATTTTTATACATATTATAGTATGAAAAATATCATAATATATCGTATTGTAATAATTAATAGAGAAGCTATTTTTAATGGTGTCGCCTCTAATGAGCTTCACTTACGCAAACCCAAGGAGGTTAGCTATGAAAATAAATCCTGAGCGCCTTAACCGCTTACGCAAAGAGCAAGGACTGACCCGCCTCCAACTTTCGAGAAGGTCTGGGATTACCACGAGGACGATCCAGCGCTTGGAAAGCAAGTCCGAATCGCAGCAATCCCAAAAGTCCCAAGAGCACACTGTGAACAGCTTAGCCAACGCACTTGGCATCAAAACGGGTGTGCTCACCGGCGAGTTGCCGCTTCACGAGTCCGGCAAGGCTCCCGACTTCGACTCCGAGCGCGTCCCAATCAGCGCACAGGTCGCACCGAAGGCCCGGCTCGCCTACGACCTCCTCAAACGACGCTATGGCGTCAGTGCCACTGAAATCATTAACATGGCACCGCTTTTCTTTGCGCTTCTGGCTGAGGGAAGTCTCGCTTGGCGACGCGAAAAATTGAAAGAGTTAAGAGAAGGTATTGATCGTTTAGAGCAGATTGACGGGTTCTGGCTTGGCAAAAGCTCCGCGTTTGACGTGACACTGACATCCGTGTCCGAGGCTATCGAGGCAGAAGAAAGTTCCATTGCTAAGGCCGATCTGTTCGGCGAGCATTTGTTAGACTACTTAGACTATTATGAACTCGACCCCTCCACAGACAACCCATTAGCCAGCTATTTGCGCAAGTTGGAGGCTGAACTCGACATAACTGGTGTCGTCTGTGTGGATAACGAATATCTCCGCTTCGGATCTCCGTTAAAGTTCCCCGACTACGACATCTGCCGCGATGAACTCGACAGCATAGCCAACGGTTCTCACTTCGCCAAGATAGCTCTTGAAGCCGGTGATGTGCGGCTTTCTGAGATTCCCGAGGAACTGATGGCGGAAGACGCTGGTGAGAAGCGTGCGAATTGGTTCGGGGATAGACTGTCGGCCCCTCTCAAGGATCAGGTAAAGAAAATAGAGGTTCTGGAGGGGAGGATGCAGGCTCTGAAAAAAGAGATAAAGGAAATAGACGACAGAATAGAAAAAATGGGAAGGCTAGAAACCCATCCAGAAGGCGTTTCCGAAGAGGAACTCTTGAAGGAGTTCGGTAAGGAGTACAGGCAGGGGCGGAAGCTCAGGGAGGAACTGAGTCACCTAGAGGAGAAGCACAGGGAGGAACTGAGCCGCTTAGAAATGCTCATCACAGAGGAGAAGGGCCGCAGTACTTCCTTAAGCGACCCTATCACGTACCCAGAAGGCGACTCAAAGGGCATAGAGGAGGCCGATTTTCAAAAAACCAATTCCAACATCGAAAAAGGAGGGAATGACCAATGATAGACATCAGCTATACCCACCACGCCGAGACGCGCATGCAGCAGCGGGCCATTCGCGAAAGGGATATTCCGCTCATTATTGAGTTGGGAACGCAGGTTGACGACGAGACTTGGATTTTGCTCAAGCGGGATGTCGCCCGCGAAATCGACATCCGCAAGCGGGAAATCCAAAAGCTGGAACGCCTAGCGAATTGCAAGGTCGTGATGCTCGGCGAGCATGTCATCACAGCCTATCCCTCACGGCCAGCGGATCAGAAACGAACACTACGCCGCGGACGACAGAAGGGGTTGGCGAAATGACGACGGAATTTCGGAGCATCTTTAGAATCTCGGAACGGGGCATCTTGCCCTCGACAATCACCTGACACCAAGGGAATTCTACTTGCCGGATCGAGCCCAAGACGGCTAATTTGGAAGGCAAGAACGCTTCTTTGATTTCCTCAATCGCTGACGAGCCATAAAGTATATGCAAGCACCAAAATTTAATAGCTATTACCCATCACAAAATGCTATGGATTGCCATCAGTTATCCTTTTATAGATTAGTGGAATCAAATCTTAATAAAGGAAATTATGTAGATGTTGATGGCAACATAAGCTACGTATTTGTATTTCTATATAAATTGCTAGCACGATGGAATGAAGATGGTTTTGATCGTCTATTCGAGTTTCTTATTTATTTATCAGAAATATATAAACATGAAGAGAAATTATCTTTTTATTGTTTGCATTGGGCTTTTGACTGTCTTCTTGGACTTGAGAAATATGAAGAGTATCTAGACAAGACTGAGCCTAAAGAGGTTGTAGGAACCACTCACTATTCAAATTTAAGGCTTAATGTTCAAAAGAAACTTGGTCTGCCTGCTAATCCGATAGATATATTACTTATGGTTAGAGGTAGAAAAACCCAATTTATTATCAATAATCAAGCCTTGTATAGAGACTGTATTATAGATACTTTTGGTGTGTATTCTGAGGAGAACATGGAATGGTTTTCTTTATTTAAACAGTGGCTTCCTCAAAGAAATTTATATCCACATAGCTTGTTCGGTGGTGCTCCTCTTCGTTCTCAGGATATACCATATTTACAATTTAAAATCGAGGCATTTTATTCGGCATATGACCACCTAAACACAATCACGTCTCTATCAAAAAAAGCGGAAAATAAAGCTAGGGAGATTGCCGGAGTACCAAGAATTGGTGAGGGGTGGGTATCGGAGACAGAGCTATTTCGCAAACTAGAAATCGAATTTTCTGACACAAAGGTAATTCAACATGGAAGACCAACTTGGCTAGGTAGGCAGCACTTTGATATATGGTTTCCTAATTGGAAAATTGCTGTAGAGTATCATGGCAGACAGCATTTTGAGCCAGTTGAATTTTTTGGTGGAGAAGAAGCATTTCGCAAAACAGTTGAACGTGACAAGAGAAAAGCAGATCTTTCCAAGAGGCATGGTGTTAAATTATTGATAGTAACCGAAGCAGATAATCAAGATGATATAGTGCAAAATATAAAGAACATTTTGAAGAAAAGAAAAATACTACCACCGGTCTAGCAAGTTGCTCTAAGGAACTCATTTGCATCAACAGAGAGAAACTGTGACACTGTGCGGCTATATAGCTAAGGTCCATTGCAATAGGTCAATTTTAATCCGACATCGAAGACGAGATCATTCAGCCATTCAACCTGATTTTTCAAGGAGTCTCTTATTATGGGCAAATTTGATGTTCTTGTAAAGGAACAGACTTTGAGTATTCAATCTCAATTGGAGAAGGTGGACGAGGTTATTATGCGGTTAGAAAAATTTTGTCCACTCGTTGAAGAACATATTAAGCAATTAATAAAAAGACATAATTCCGAAAATCTTATTATTTATCCAGAATGTGCGAAAGACTTGATCGATATAGGCTGGATTACAGGAGAGGGAATCATAGCATTGATTTCGTCTTTAGATTATTTTTTTCGATTTCTTGCCTATAGAGACGATAAAATTCCCTCTAAGGATTCTTATTTTCCTTTTTTTAACTCGAGAGAGGATTTTGAGAAGAAAAACCCTCTAAAAGAATACAATGCAGATGACACTAAAGGATTGTTTGATTTACAACCTTTTAGGGGAGAGACTAATTGGTATGTACAAACTTTGAGATGTATGTATGAATATAGACACCTTGCAACCCATAATACCATTGTAACCATTCGTCCCAAGATTTCAGAAAAGAATGAGCTTCTTGGTCTAAAAACTCTTCCTAGAAGGGAAGGGTGTTTTTCTTATGCTTCGGTTATCAACAATCCTATTGGACTACTAAAAAGATATAAGAAAGTTGCCGTAACCATAATGCAAGATTTTGTATCTGATAAAGAAGATAAAGACTTGGTAACTATTCTTAATACACACGCCGAATCAAATCAAGTCTGGAGAGGAGAAAATTCAAATATCTAATGACATATATAGAGGTATTTTAGGCCGTCATGATTAAATTACACCCCTACCAGAGAGACCTACTACAGCAGGTACAAACCGCTCTGGCCGCCGACGCCAAAGCGTGGGTGATGATGCAGTTGCCCACCGACGGCGGCAAAACCGTTATCGCCGGAGCGCTGCTGGCCGACTGGCTTGCGGGCGGGCGCAAGGCGGTTTGGCTGACGCACCGCGAGGAACTTGCCGAATGGACTCGCCGGATGCTGACCGATGCCCACATCTCGGCCATGACTGACTCGCACGGCAAGTTTTCGTCCAGCTTGAATCTCACGCGGAGAACTTTATTCAGCCAACGGCACTACCCGTTCCTTGGCCAACTCAGCGGCATAGCACACCGCCGCTTGGACGGATTCGCGGGTGATCGACGGATAGCTTGTCGTGATTTCTTTTGGATTCAAATTCGCTGCGAGGTTGTCGAGGACTGTAGTCACCAGCACTCGGGTGCCCGTGATGCAGGCTCTCCCATGGCAGATTTCGGGATCAACGGTAATGTAG
>CAZURU010000391.1:2802-5023 GCA_964623585.1 uncultured bacterium | reverse complement strand
TATATCGCCGTGGTGAACAGCAAGTATTTTCCGTAATAGTGTACACTGCTCATGTACGACAATAATAGGTTTTGTGATATGCGCGACGACATCGTCTATCTGATTTTGTATTAGTTTTAAACCGCGCGTTTTAATGTCTTCAGGTAGACCGATGACAGCTAAGTCGGCTGAATGCGCTTCTTGACAGATCATCTGTCTCGGATTTCCTGCTACTACATCAATATGATAATCCAAAAAATCGTAAAGCGAGCATTCCTTTTCTGTGCGACTGAGTACTGTTTCTGCCAAGTCAGCACTTCCGCCGTGTGACGTATCCTGAAAAAATATACAGGAGAGATGTGTCCCTAAAAGAACTGCAAGTTGTCCTGCGTAATCAAAGGCGTTTTTCTCATAATCGGTATCGCCTATTGAAACCAGGATATTTTTTATCATAACGTATCCTATAGGAGTTATTGCGATGGATCAACGGTGGGATTAAGGAGTGCCCATACAGCCTCGTCTTCATTTTCAAAGTTGCGAAAAACTGTAATCAATCTCGCCATTACAATAAGGTTTTTGACATGTTTGTTTACATTTATAACTGCTATGGAGCCACCGCGTGGTTGTATATCAGCATAAATTCTCATCAATGCACCAAGTCCAGAACTATCCATACCTGTAACATCTTTGAAGTCAAAGACAAGTTTTGGCGGATCATTCATCCCCGCAAGTGTATGTTGAACAGTGTCTGATAATTCCTGGACGTCAGGTGCTATGATTCTACCATTAAGTTTAAAAATAATCACACCATCACGTTCTAAGTGCGTGATTGCCATTGGTACAGTCTCCAGACTGATGTGTGATGCAAGTATGAATTACTTGTCGCTGCCTAATGTTGAGACAGCTTCATCTTCAGTTGTGAAATGTTCGAAGATACTTGCAAGTCGGCTGCGGACAATTAGGTTTTTGATGTTTTTTCCAACATTTAGGACCCCAACCCTACCGCCTTGACGTGTAATTGTTACGTGCGCCCCCATGAGTGTTCCGAGTCCGGAGCTGTCCATCATGTTGACTTTTTCGAAATCTATAAGGATTCTCGGTGTATCGGAGGCATCCACTTCAGCGGTAATTACCTCTCTCAATTCGGTTACCCCAGTACCCATAATTTTGCCTGATGGCTCCAAAATTGTAACACCATCTCGGTAGCGAACCGTGGTTGCCATGTTTATTCTCCCTTTATCATTTTTATAGTTTTACGGCAATTTCACTATTTCTATATCTATTTTACAGAAAACTTGTATGTTTTGTCAAGTAATTAAGCATAGATTCTCAGTCAGAGGCATCCAATTGTCGAGTTTTTGTTGATGTGTTGTTTACGGATTATCAAAAAACTCTGCACGATTTGGATATTTCATCAAAATATTCGCTTGCCTATTTTGTCCAAAGTGACTATACTTAAATTAGCGTATCTTGCGAATGTATTTACACGAAAGGAGTGAAATAGATAGCGTTGTCGAATTCAAAACTAAAAGAACTACCAGAAGATGAACGTCCAAGAGAGAGATTGTACAAACACGGACCTTCACACTTAAAGACTTCTGAATTAATTGCGATTATTCTAAAGGATGGTTACCAAGGTACGACTGCGGTTCAACTTGGTGAACAGATACTAAAAACGTTTAATAACGACTTAAAACGCCTGGCAGAAAACCGTCCAAAACAGTTTGAATCTATAAAGGGTATCGGAGAAGCGAAAGCTGCACAACTCGTTGCTACTTTTGAATTAGGTCGTAGATTGGCACGTTCACATGCTGAACGGGTTAAGATTTCTTCACCAAGTGATGTCGCTGACATGCTGATGCCACTCATGCGGGACCTGCGAAAGGAGATTGTCTGTGTGATGTGTCTTGATACCAAAGGGGGTATTACAACACAAGGTATTGCAGGTGATGCAGACAACGAGATTGATTGGGGTCAGCGGCTTGTCGTTTCAGAGGATACAGTGTTTGAAGGCACTCTAAATGCAAGTGTTTTTCACCCGCGCGAAATATTTCGTTTTGCTATTGAGGAATCAGCAAATTCCATTGTGCTCGCGCATAACCATCCATCCGGTGACCCACAACCGAGTCAGGAAGACATTCGCGCAACTAAGCAATTGATTGAAGCTGGAAACTATATCGGTATCAAGGTGATAGACCACATCATCATCGGTGATGGTATCTTCTATAGTTTGAAAGAGGAG
>CAZURU010000391.1:0-2792 GCA_964623585.1 uncultured bacterium | reverse complement strand
CTTTTGGTAGGAGGCCAACTATATAAGACTGGCCGATTCCCGACCCTTTCAAACCCATCAATTATCACTTGACTAAGTACTACGTTGTCGCACTAATTCGTATAACAGAACCCCTGCCGTGACGGAGACGTTCAATGAACTAATTTGACCTAACATTGGTAGGTGAACAAGATAATCACATTTCTGCTTAACAAGCCTCCTAATTCCATCCCCTTCGTTCCCTAAAACGATACATAACGGTACTGTAAAGTCTGCTGAAGTATAATGTAATTCAGCATCCTCAGCAGTACCAACAACCCAGATTCCAACCGACTTAAGTTGTTCAATAGTATGTGAAAGGTTTGTCACTTTAGAAATCGGTGTATATGCTGTACTGCCTGCAGATGCTTTATGAACAGTAGCAGTAATTTCAGCTGCGTTGTTTTTTGGAATAATCACACCGTCAACCTCAACTGCATTAGCAGTCCGAATGATTGCCCCTAAATTTCTTGGGTCTTGTATCTGATCTAACATTAGCAGGATGGGAGGGACATCCTTTCTGTTCTGGATTCTTTTCAATATGATTGACAAGTCTGAATACTGAAACTCACGAATGAATGCAATCACCCCTTGATGGTTCGGATCTTGTCTGTCAATGAGTCTATCCATAAGGTGCCTGGGAGATCGCTGAAATGGGATTCCCTTCCCCGTTGCTGCATCAATTATTTCACGGATACGTCTATTCTCACTACCTTGCGCTATCAAGATTTTTTCTATTTGAGGTGAACCACTTCTGAGTGCTTCCATCACTGGATTACTGCCAACGATTTTCTCTGACATACAGATTCACTCCAGCGGTTATTGCTGCGGTAGCATTAATGCCCACGGACAAATTTTACATCTGGACCACGTGGCGTTATCTTGATATCTGGGTCGTCAATTTGACATTGGACACATGTAATGCTGCCAACGTTTGCATGCTCCATTCGGGGGGCAAGTTTTCCTAATTTAAACGCAAAAGACAACATCACATCAGCTGGAATTGTGCCATTACAATTGTGGCAGGGAATAACTTCTCCTGCTTTTAGTTTTGTGAGCAATTCTGATGCTTTCATATATGTAACTCCTTTATTTTATCCAAGAAAATATCGTTCACTTTTCTTTGCTTCTGTATACGATTGATATGCTTTTTCAACAGATTCTACCTCAGAGACTTCCGCAACAGGAACATCCCACCATGATTCATATTGTGGTACTCTTACGTCAAAATCGACATCAATTTTGACAACAGTAGTCTTATCAGCCTCCTGTGCTTCCTGCAATGCCATCTTTAGTGTATGTGGTGTAGTTGCTTGAATGACTTTTGCGCCAAGGCTTTCGGCATTTGCTGCAAGGTTAACAGGCAAAAACTCTCCCTGAAGTTTTCCGGAGTTGTCGTCTCTGTATCTGAATCTGGTTGCAAAACCTTGTGCCCCTGTTGCTTCAGATAATCCACCGATACTGCTATGTCCTTCGTTATTTATTAGGACAATAATCAGCTTATAGTTTTCCTGAATTGAGGTAATGATTTCCTGTGCTAACATAAGATATGAACCGTCACCGACAAGCACATAGACATCACGTGTAGGGTCAGCCATTTTTATGCCTAATCCACCAGCGATTTCATATCCCATGCATGAGTATCCGTATTCAAGATGGAATTGTTTGGGATTGTGTGTCCGCCAGAGTTTGTGTAAGTCACCGGGAAGACTACCTGCAGCACATACAACGACGTCCTCGGGGTGCAAGAATTCATTGACAACCCCTATAACTTCACTCTGACTCGGCAGTGGTTGAAGATCAAGATGAAATAATCTATCCACTTCCTCATCCCACGCATCTCTAAATTTCTCAATACGCGCAGCGTAATCCGTGTTGACTTTATAATTTCCAACGGCATCAAACAATTCAGATAGCGTAACACGTGCATCGGTAACTAAGGGTAGCGCAGCGTGTTTAGCAGCATCAAACTCAGCAATGTTAATATTGATGAATCTTACGTTAGGATTTTGGAATGCGGTTTTTGATGCGGTCGTGAAATCGCTCAATCTTGTTCCAATGGCGATGACTAGGTCTGCTTCCCGAGCGGCGATATTTGCGCCTGGTGTTCCTGTTGCACCAATTGCACCGAGGTTTTGTGGATGGTCATACCGTAGTGATCCTTTACCGGCAAAGGTTTCTCCAACAGGGATACCGGTTTTCTCAACAAGTTGTGCTAACTGCTCATTTGCTTCACTATAGCTTACCCCTCCGCCAGCAATGATAATCGGATTTTCGCTACTTGTAATCCATTCTACTGCGCGGTTGAATAGGTTTTCATCAGCGCGCGGTCTTGGTATAGTATAGACACGTTTTTCGAAAAGTTCTACCGGATATGGAAAAGCTTCTGCTTGAACATCCTGTGGTAATGCTAATGTTACTGTACCCGTATCGGCTTGTGACGTCAGCACGCGCATTGCCTCTGGTAATGCAGTGATAATCTGCTCAGGACGATTTATGCGGTCCCAATATTGAGAGATAGGTTTGAAGCAATCGTTAACTGAGATGTCTTGTGAATGCGGAGATTCCAATTGTTGTAGTACAGGTGCAACTAACCGTGTAGAAAAGATGTCTCCGGGAAACAGGAGCACAGGAAGTCTGTTAATGGTGGCTCCCGCAGCCCCAGTAAGCATATTTGTTGCCCCTGGACCAATAGAAGATGTACAAGCGAATGTTTTGAGTCGATTAGACATTTTTGCAAAAGCAGCTGCGGTATGTACCATAGACTGTTCGTT
>CAZURU010000390.1:0-5026 GCA_964623585.1 uncultured bacterium | reverse complement strand
GGTCGTGTAGAGGCACGCCAATAAAATATTAACTGGCGACATGTATTGCTCTATAATGGGTCAAGATGTTGGGTTTCGTTCCTCAACCCAACCTACGGATGAATGGAATAAAAATAATTCAAATTGGTATTACTAATTCCGCGCTTCAATCAACGTGGACAACATACCCGGCTCTATTGAAACGGGTGAATTTGATGGCGGTGGAACAGCATAACCAGCTTCCTGTAGTCCTTCAACATGAAATTCAACGGCTTCAACGATCAGTGTCTGCACCTCTTCCAGTGTTGCCCCTACAACGGCACATCCTGGTAGGTCAGGGACATAAGCACCATAATTGTTTTTGCCATTTTCATAAATAACAACGTATTTCATAAGGTTTTCCCTCAATTCTTGAGATGTGCTTGCTTTAAACTGAACAATTAAAAGTATACCATAACTTGATCTGACAATCAATTGATTTTAGCGTGGACTATCAACGAGGATTTTTCCATCTGGTGAAAATGCAATTGCGCAGGCGTCGCCTTGTGCTTCTATCTCTTCGGTGGGACGACACCAACCCAATGCCCATCTTTTCTGTTATCTTCTATGAATGGCACTTCTGACCACCATGAGTTTTCGCCTGTTCTGGGGTGCCCACGATCAAAGTTGATCCCGATGTCAATTGGATCAGAGGTGCATTTTTCCACGCCGCATCATCTAAATTTCCATCTATTTTCGGTGGCGTTTCAATTTTGACTGCAGGCAATTCTTTCGTTTGTGGATTATTCAAAAACCAGAAAAGTTCACAACCTGATAGCAACAATACGACTAAGATAAGATTTATCATAAAAGGGATTTTCATTTTGTCCTCCAAAAAATGTTCTGATTTATAATTGGTGAATACACCATTATAATACATTTATGCATGCATTTTGTAGAAATCTGAGACAAGAAACTATTTTGAAATAATAGACATTATGGATTAAGTGTTGAATCCAAGTCCCACAATAGTACCGTACCGTCAGAACTAACACTCACAAGCGTTTCACCATCTGGTGAGAACACAACAGCATTGACGCGTTGTATATGTCCGATAAAGGTATGGAGCCGTTTTCCTGTCTTTGCGTCCCAGATGTGAACAGCGTTGTCTTCCACACTACCACTTGCAAGCATATTACTATCAGGAGAGGATGTCAGAGACGTTACCTGTCCCGATCCTTCTATTGGCGGCAGCAGTAGATCGCCAGTATGTGTATTCCACAAACGGATTGTTCCATCAAGACTACCACTGAAAAGTGTGCTACCATCTGCAGAATAAACAACAGCAGTGACAGCATCTTCATGTCCTAAAAGGGATTTCAGGTGGGTACGAGTGTCTACGTTCCATAGTTGAATAGTTTTGTCATGACTACTGCTTGCAATTGTTTTTCCATCTGGTGAGTATTCCATATCTGTAAACATATTTGCATAACCTGTAAGAGACCGAATATGTGTTTTTGAAGCAACATCCTAGAACCGAACTGTACCCTCACGCCCAGTAATTGCCAGTTTATTCCCATTTGGAGAAAAGATAGCGTTATATATAGGGTGTCAAATCCCAAAGCAGGACAGTACCATCACTACTCGCGCTGGCTAAATGCTTGTTGTCTGTAGAAAGAACAAGTTCCGTTGCATCTGTGCTATGTCCCCTAAAGGTGACAAGATGTTTGCCACTCTCCACTTCAAACAGACAGATAGGATAACTCATTGAGACCTTGTTCCACGATGTTATAAATGCAATATACTGTCCACATGTTGTAAATACAGGTTTTTCAATATATTCATATTCTTTGGGCAGGGACAACCGTCTTTCAATTTTATACTTTTTCGATTCATATAGGCAAGTATCATCCTTACAGAATTCTCGTTGGGTGATATCCCAATATGGAACAACTTCATCGCCGAAGCAAACAAGGTGCTGTCCACAATCGCAAAACCGGAATCCCGTAACCTTACAACTTGGTAACAATTCTATCTCTTGTCCAAGTTCCATGTCCCACAATTTGACATTTCTTGTCTTTGATTCACTTACGAGCAATTTTCCATCATGACTGAATTCCAACTCATCAATAAAGTCACCATCATCTTCGTCATCATCAACCTTGTTATCACTTGGCTCAAGAGGATGTGCTAACTTATAAATTCTCTCTCTACTTTTCACATCCCACACATGTATGTTACCATCGCCTTCAACATAGGCGAATAACGTGCCTGTTGTTGACAATACGGGAAACGCGCTCCAATATTCACGCCCTGTTGTTTCAATAAGTGGCATCTCGTCACTGTCAGTTTCCCAGAGTGTAACAGTGTCATTTTGGATACTTGTCGCATAGAGTCTACCATCATCGGTTTTATGGACAAACTGGTTTTTGCCAGCTGATACATCTTTAATGGCTGGACGTGAACGTTTAGTTGCTATATCCCATAACACAACACCTTCCTGATGGTATTTCACAACTAACGTCTTTCCATCCTTGGAGAATACTGCTGAGGTCGGAAATGAAATTGGTGAATGGGTAAATTGACGTTTGGTAGGATTGTCAGAAGTCCACACATTGATTGATTCATGGCGGCATTCATAAGCAAGTTGGGAACCGTTTGAGAATACGACAGTGTTGCCCCAATCACCAGTGTAGGAAAAATCTAAGGTATTTCCCCAAACTTGATCGGTGTATAATTCTTCTCCACTTTCAAGATTGCGAACTGATATAGTAGCAGGTCCCGTTTTATCATAAGTGTCTATTACTGCAAAGAGAATTCCCTCAGGTGAATAGGAGGGTGTAATACCGTACACATCACCATAATCGGTATAACACTGCCCCTGTTCCCAAGTACTAACATTCCAAACGTACACAGTACCATCTTCACCGCTAGTGGCGAGGAACTTCCCGCACGGAGAAAAACAGAGGCTCGTTACACAACGGGTGTGTGCTGAGAGACACGCCACCTTTTCTCTGCTTTCCATGCTCCATACGATTATTGACTCTGCCTCTTCAGTAGCACTCAATCTGAACGTAGATGCTATCAGTCGAGTGTCAGGGGAAAAACAGATAGGGCGGTTTATACCTGCTCTTTCAGGGTCTGGTGTAAATCTTGCAAACGGTTTACCGGTTTCCGTATGCCATACTGCAACGTCAGGTGAAGTATAATAAGCAGCAGCAAGAAACCGGTTATCGTGAGAAAAGGTCATACTATGTATAAATTCCTCTGATTTCATCTGTGTCAAGCACGTACCATTTTGGACATCCAAAATCAGAATGTTTCCACCTGATTTGTTAGCGGCTATCCATTTTCCGTTCGGTGAAAAGGCAACAGCTTCAACAACCCCTTGTTCTACCTCCCAAAATGCGACAGGTGATAGCGTAGCAAGCTCATATAACCACAGACCTATGTAAGTTCCAATGACAAGATACTTCCCATCCGGTGAGAATGTCATTTTTGGTTCGCTACCGCGTCCTAATCGCGAAAGCGCGCCTTCAGGGAGCACCCAAGTTGTTACATCTCCTTCAAATGCATGAACGCTTTCCTGATATTTATTTTCCAACTCGCTGAAAGCAGCTTCATCACCTGCTAAAGTATTCTGAATTAATTCACCATCATTCTCATACATCGGCATACTCATGAATAGTGTTCCAATTTGTGATAAAATCTAATACCATTTCTACTTTATAATATACCATTTGCGTAGGTCGTGTAGATGCACGCCAATAAAATATTAACTGGCGACCTGTATTGCTCTATAATGGGTCAAGATGTTGGGTTTCGTTCCTCAACCCAACCTACGGAAGAATGGAATAAAAATAATTCAAATTGGTATAACCTAAAAACCTAAAACTAAATAACCCTATCTTGCGACAATATTCTTGACTCAATATGGTTTATTTTACTATAATGCATCAAGAATATCAAACCAAAAACGAGGATTAGAATGAGACTCCACGTTGGCAATGTGCCTTTTGCAGTTACAGAAGAAGATTTAGAAAAACTGTTTGAAAAGAATGGTAATCTGTTAGATTGTGGTATGTTTGTATCACATTCTGTTAGATTGTGGTATCTGTGTACCACATTCTGATAGAACAGTCTGGCCTTCATTAATAAGGGGACAAAAACCGCAATTTAACAGAATGCGGTACTAAGGAAGAATAGAATGAGCAATTACGAATATAAACCTTCTTATAAACGTAACTTACCCCATATTCAACCGCCAGGGGCAACGTTCTTCGTAACGTTCAATCTTGTAGGATCAATACCAAAACATGTTTTTGAGCACTGGAAGAAAGAAAGCGCTCAACTGCAGAACGAAACATTATGGATAAGCAAACGACAAGACAAAGAATTACTTGCTGATATTGAACGGAGAATATATTACCAGAACCGTGAATGGTTTAGAAGATTCGAAAAGACTTTGGATGCTGCAAACAGTGGTCCTCTATGGCTTAAAGAGGATAAGATTGCAAGACAAATAGCCGAAAGTCTCTGTTACCGAGATGGGAGAATGTATAGTTTAGATGCTTACTGCATTATGGCAAACCATGTTCATGTCGTTTTCACGCCTCTACCTATAGAACCTATAGAGGGTGAACAAAGCAAAGGTTTGCACTACCACGCGCTTTCTTCAATTCTTCAATCGCTCAAAGGTTATACTGCCAGGAAAGCTAATCAAATCTTAGGTCGGAGTGGTGCTTTTTGGCATCGTGAGAGTTATGATCATTGTGTGCGAAATATGGATGAATGGCATAGAATAGTGTCTTATGTTATCAATAATCCTGTAAAAGCAGGTTTGGTTGATAACTGGGAACAGTGGGAGTGGAGTTATTTGAGAAACGAGGAGTCCGCAATCTGATAGGATGCGATACAAAAACCCGCAATCTGATATGATGCGATACAAAGAGTTCGCAATCTAACAGAATGCGATACAAAGAATCGCAATCTAACAGAATGCGATACAAAAATCCGCCATCTGATATGATGCGATACAAAGAGTTCGCAATCTAACAGAATGCGATAC
>CAZURU010000389.1:0-5031 GCA_964623585.1 uncultured bacterium | reverse complement strand
CACAAGACGCTGTTGACCTGTCTCCGAAAGAATCTCAATCGCGGGCACACAAAAATTATCTTCTAATTTTTTCAGGTGACAATCAATTTGGGCTTGTGCCATCTTTTTGGGCGTGATCATACTGCGTCCATAAGCTGTTCGGATGTGTTTTTCGTGGTCGCCCATCGCGAGTAAGATAGTCGGTGCTTTGCACACGGCACGTATGCCATCTATTGTATCGCGTATGTATTCTTCTGCATCAATACTGTTGACTACCAAAATGCAGGCATCGGGTTTTACCCCTAATAGAAACGCCAGCGAAGACAGGCAATGTGTGCTGTGTTCCTGGACATGATAGGGAATGGTCCCCGACTGAGAGCCTGTCAGAATAATGTCAGGTTGTGTACACTGGCAAATCTCCCGCATTTTGTAATCCAAATACGGTATGTAATGTTGAAATGGAAGTTTGAGCGGCGAAGCATAGCCCATTGGAAAAGCAGCATCCATTCCAAATAATTTCGCGTGATGTTCAGTGCCTATCTGCCCAACTTTATACCCTTTTTGGATGAGCCTGCGCCTGAGCGCGAGTTGCAAAGTGAACTTGCCCTGCTGAGAACTCGTCCCCATCACAGAAAGCACTGGCACATCCACAGGTGGGAGCGCGTTGAAATTTTGAATTGCCTGTGCAAGTTCTTCTCTTTGAATATGAGGAAAGGCAAGGCGCAGACCCTTTTTCTCCGCTGTGTCATACAGATCACCGTAAAGGTCTGGATCAAGTGCCTGAAAACTGAACACATGGCATCCCTCATCAAGTGATAGTTGCACATATTCTCTGAGCAAATCGCGTTTGCGGATGCGAGATAGTTGATCCACATAGCCGAGAATGAGCGTATCCGCATCTGCCATAGCACGGCGAATATTCGGGCTGATCCGAAGATTTGCAACAGGTTCGCCAATCACCTTGCCTGCATCTTTGCCCACCATCCCCTTGCCAATGGGATCGGCGACCCCGACAATTTTAAACGCGAGCAAATCGCGATAGCGCACCATGCTGTGCATCTCTTTGTTATACGGATACAACACGGCTTTTTTAATCCAGGAATAGTCCTCTTGAAAGTCTTTTCGATGTGTCTGAGGATCAGATTGGGACTTATTTCGATCTTGAGGTAATTCTCTTAATGCTTTTTCTTTTAATAATAACCGAATATCTTGAACAGAACATTTTGGATGCTGTTTTAAAAGCCGTGCGATAATGCCCGTAATATGCGGCGCAGCAAAGCTATTTCCCCCAGTCATAATGTGTTTTCCGTTTAACCAGCACACGCGCTGTTCATCCCCTCGCGCCACACATTCGATACGCTGATCCTTGCGGTAGTAAAATCCGTCTGGTTCATAAATTGCACCACCTGTCACACCAACCACTTCGGGAAATACCGCAGGATAACTCTCACGTCCATCATTGCTCTCTGCAGCTACGAGAATTACCCCTGCATCAACCGCTTTGCGACACACTTTTTGAAGAGATTTCTTAAACGTCACATCCGTTGTGCCCAGGCTCAAATTCACCACATCCATCTCATTGTCAATGCACCACTGAATCGCCGCAATGAGTGCCCGCCCATCCGCCATCAAAGACGCATCAAAAATTCGCACACTATACAACATCGCATTAGGAGCCTTCTTCCGGATAATTCCAGCACACGCCGTGCCATGTCCGGCACAGTCGGCGTGATCATCCCAAAACACAACCTCGCCTTTAATCTGAATATGAACCCCACCCGCAACATCACCCACACCTGTATGAGATGCGTCTATGCCGCTATCGACAATGGCAATCCGGATTTGAGAAGGATTTTCTTTACGCATGACATTCTCCAACTAATGATGGCGAATCCAATATCTTGCATTCCACATCAATGATTTTCTTTTTTTTCCAATCGACCAACACGCGCAATGTGTCATCAGACTTTCTCGGCTTCCAGTGATACTCAAAGACATTTAAGCCATTCATTTCAACAGCATCATATCCATAACTGCGTTTGTTCTGGAGGGTGCGAATATAATCATGGCGAGCAAAATAGGATTGTGTATCTATATGCTTCACAATAGCTGGCAGATAATTTTCCATCAAAAGATTGGTGCCTGGTATCGCACGAAATCCATAGCGTTTATAGAGTGGAATCCCTTTTCGATTGAACGACCAGGTCGTAATTTCAATGCGTTTACAATCAGATTCACAGGCGGTTCTTAAACAGGTATCTGCCAGTGTAAGGCCGAAAATCCCGCGTTTCTGAAAATCGGGATGCGTTTCTACATGGGAAAAAATGAGTACATCTGGCTCAGATTTCTTCTGGGTTATTTTCATGGATGAAATGATGCGGTGATTTCGCTTGAGTAAATAGAGGATCGAGTGCTCTAAATTGCTCAAGTCTTCAATGATTTCTCCACAAGTAGGTAGGCATTCAGGGTTTGGCTGTCTTTGAAAAGCATTGGAAGACAATGACCAATATTGTGTCTGAATATCTCTCAGAAAAGTAGCATAGTGATGTAAATCATTTTTGCTTAAGGGCTGAATGTGATACATTTTTGTTCTCTTTCAAAAATGTAAAAATCACTTGCTGACGATATATCCGCCATACAGAAATCCAAAAAGAGGTGCAATAGTGACATTGAAATTTGCAGCTCCATGAAAACTCATACATAACAGAAGACTACGCTTAGATTCGTAGAGATATGTCAAAAAACAGGAAATCACGGTCAATAGTACCAGAAGATGAAAAAATATGGACCAATAACCACCTGTGACTAAAGAATATAATTGTTCATGAACACCAACAAAGACCAAAACATTAATAATATAAGCCCTTATTCTGCCATATTTTGTTCTGCTTGCACCGTACAAAAGACCTCTAAAAAGAAGTTCTTCTCGGATTGGAGTCAATATAACAAGTCCAATAAGATCGAATAGACACTCAATAACAAAATATGGAGGCTGTGCCCCAAAGCCATCTGACCAATACAAGGGCAAATTATATGCGGTTAAACTTATACCTACATATACCCATAAGAAGAACACTCTTTTTTCAGGAACGCCATAATGTATCATCTGCCGCAACTCAAACCGCCCAAATCGATTTAAAAAATAAAAAATTAATAGAAGATTTATCCCTTCTACAAAAACTTGCATAATCACATTAGGCGACTGAACAAACTGAGGGTGAATAAATTTCCACCACACAATTTTGACTTCTATAAAAACTAAAAAAAACCAGATTAAACCTTTTGCCAAAGGCACTTGAAGTGTTAGAGGCCAGCTCTCTTGTATAGATTCCGTTTTAGGGGCTTCTTCGATTGATGATCCTGGGGCCATAAATAATTCCAATTCAGTTTAATCCGGTTTGTTGTTCAACATCTTAAAACTTTCGTCTGTGGATAAAAAATCGAAAGCTGGCTCTTTGTGAATTTCTACTTTCCGAGCAGGATGCAACCAGAGTGATCTTTTGAGGCTATAAAGGGTTTGTTCTTTATTTTTTTTAATTCCATATACACGCGCCCGGTTATACCATGCCGTATCGTCTTTGGGATTCAGTTTAATTGACCGGTCTAATGCAACGATTGCTTCGGGTAATCTACCCAACTCAAGAAGCACAGACCCTTTATTATTCCAAGCAGCAGAATATTTGGGGTCAAGTTCTAAAGCGCGATCAAACGACTGGAGTGCTTTGGCCAATTCGCTCAGTTGCATCAACGCAGCCCCTTGATTATTCCATAAGACAGATGCATGAGGTCGTATTTGAAGTGCTTGATCATAAACTTCAAGAGCTGTTTTATATTCACCCAAGTGTATAAGCATGCTCCCTCTGTTTATCCAATAGGTCATATTTTGAGGATCGGCCTCTGTTGCGCGTATATACATTGCAAGTGCGTTTTGATTTTTTTTAAAATGACTATAAATCAAACCACATCTGTACCAGGCAACCGCATTTTGGGGATTTAACTCAACTGTCTGTTGATAGACTTTCAGGGCTTCTTCAAATGCACGAATCCGCCAAAACTTATTTCCTTTTTCAAATAAAATTTGGGCTTGATCAAGAGATTTATAGGGTCCAAAAATAAAATTCGTAAAATGGTAGAAAACAATGGCATATATGATAGGAAGGCACAGCAATAGAACCTTTTTCATTGCAGCATTCTCTCATCTATTCGGGTAGGAATAAGGGGCATCTTAGATAAAATACTTTATTCAGTAATTCACGTCAACGCGCTGAGAATGTTCAAACATAGTGAAAAGAGCCTTCGGGGACTGAGAAAACTGTTCACGAGTTTTCTGGTTACCAAAAGGAAGGGCAACGAAATACAGTTTGGACAAAACTCGTGAACAATTATGCTTTTCACAATGCGCTAATTGTCAAAATTTAACGTTATCCTCCCAGATTAATGAATAAGTTTTCTGCCAAGCGTATCATACTCTACCTCACCAGGCACAATGTAACCAGGAGGAGCCAAGACAGCCCCTCCATTTCCATCATTAGCTAGAGCTGTTTCACTAGTAATTGTAACATTAGTTCCGGGAATTGTGTAACTTTGAGTAATGTACGTAGTATCTTCCGTGACGCCAATTGGCGATCTGCCTTCGACTCTAATGGTTGTGCGTCCACCTGGAAAATGTACGGTACCTTCTAATCCCCTAGGTGTCGTCCCAAACGACACACGAGTTGAATCCGTAGTTGCAGTTATTGAATCAGCATTTGCAGCAGCCTCAGCATCTGCCAGTGCATCGGGATCCTCTTCGTCTTCCTCACTGGAATAGGCAAGAACGTTTTTCCAATTGCCCATCCGTTGAGGTTTATGCAACTTTGCGATTTTCATCTGTTTCTCCTTTCAAAGAAGTGAATACTACAGCCCCCGAAGGCTAATTTTATATCATATACTTGCTGTTTTCTCATACAAATGAGCATAAACTCCATCTTGCACGGCTAACCACTCGTGCGTTCCACGCTCTGCAATTTGTCCCTCATCCAATACCACAATCTCATCTGCGTTTTGAATGGT
>CAZURU010000388.1:0-5032 GCA_964623585.1 uncultured bacterium | reverse complement strand
TCGGAGTTCCCTCCTACAGAACTGAGTATTGGTAGGAGCGATCTCCGAATCGCGATCTACAAAAGCCTGTTGACAGAACACTAGATTGTGTTTTTCCCTGGTGAACCGTAGCGTGAAGGTGTATCTTTTCGTTCTTATCCAGCAGCATTCTTAAGGAAGTTCTGAGTGTAAGGTTCTCTGATCTGATCTACATCCAAATTTGTGCATGGCCTATTCGGTTTCCATAGACACAGTATCGTCTCGTGCAACCTTTGCCAAAACTTTAGTGATGGTACGGTTCTGTTGGTATAATGCCAAACCAACCAACGTTGCTCATGAATAGGGAAACAGACAGATATTCTTGCAATGATTTCGGGGAATCCGTACAGGTAAAGTAAACCGTCATCAGTGAGGAGATGAAAACAGGCTTTTATCCACGATTCCGACCATTGGACATAATCGTATATAGGCATTACTTCTGTATCATTCCCGAAATCTTTACCGATATTGTATGGAGGATCTGCAATAATCACATCGTATTGCGTATCTGCCTTGATAAGTTCTGGTAATACCTTCGTTGTATCTGCTGCGATAATTGTGTTGATGAACATGTGCAAATGTACCTAAAAGGACACGTTAGAATACTAATTGGATGTGTAACATGCAAACCCTTTTCTGCATATAACAAAGGTATGCGAAACCTTGATAATAAAAGGATAAAACAATGGATATTCTTCGTTTTAAAGTTGATGCCGAACTTTTGAGAGAACTTGGTGAAAGACTTGTTGGCAAACCTCACATTGCATTGGCTGAATTGATAAAAAATAGTTACGACGCTGACGCTACTGAAGTGACGATTAAGTTCTTGCCTAATGAGGACCTTATTGAGATATATGACAAAGGCCATGGCATGACTTATGAAGAATTTCGAGACTTCTGGATGCGGATTGGTACAACCCATAAAAGAGAGAAAAAGCATTCAAGAAACTTTGGACGAACAATGTCAGGTTCCAAAGGTGTAGGCCGTTTAGCAGTCCAATTCCTTGCAAACAAATTAATCATTAAAACTGTACCAGAAAATGGTGCAGGGGAATGGCTTAAGGCCGAGATCAATTGGGAAAAGTCAATAAAATTAAAGGAATATCTTACTGAAGTAGAGGTGGAGTGTAATCCTAAATTATCAGGTAGTCCATTTAAAAAAGGAACTTCAATTACATTAAAAGGACTTAAACATGTATGGAACAGTGAGGCGATTCGTAATTTAGTTTCAGAGATATGGTGGCTTCAACCTCCTTTTGGTTTAACTGCTTCTTCTATGGAAAATCCAAAAGATAGCTTTAGAATCCGCTTTCAATCTTCTCGGCAGGATTTTGAAAAAGAATTTGAAGCCCAAATGAATGCCATTAAAGGTATATGGATTGCTCGGCTTGTTGGTAAGTGTAGAGATGGAGAAGTGGTTCTTTCCTTAGAGTTTTCAGATGGAGTGAAAATAATCCATAATTACAATATAATGGATTTTGACCATAATAATGGAGAATTCAACAAAACAGTAAACCTGAATACATGCCGTTTTGAAATACGGATATATAATTTACGAGGCAAGCAAAAATTCGGAATCAAAGTTGCTGAAGCACGGGGTTATTTTGAAAAACACGGTGGAATTCATGTATATGATGGAGGGTTTCGTCTTCCCTATTATGGTATGCCAGAAAGTGACTGGCTAAGGTTGGAAATTGATCATTCACATAGAAAAAACGTATCTAAACTTCTGCCCAATGATATCCGACAGGAGCCAAGGTCGTTACATAATTTACCCACTCTTGGACGTGTCCTGGGTGTTGTAAACGTCAATACTTCCGATGAACCTAATCTCAAAAACATGATTACGCGTGACCGTTTAACAAAGACTATTGCCTAC
Organism: uncultured bacterium; assembly: GCA_964623585.1. Classification (GTDB taxonomy): domain Bacteria; phylum Poribacteria; class WGA-4E; order WGA-4E; family WGA-3G; genus MSPOR6. The sequence goes on along the minus strand of CAZURU010000388.1, from coordinate 3,135 downwards.
GATGATTTGGTAACTACGGTTCGTTATGCAATAGATTGGTACGCAAATGAAGTTACAAAGAGAAAGAATGAGGAAAAAGAGAGAGAAAGATCAACTGAACCAACATCATTGAAGTTTGAGCGAGTTGAGCAAGTGTTAGAAGCATACGAATCCGAAATCCCTAAAGAAATCTACAAAGATATCTATGATAAAGTGCATGAAGTTACAATGGCAGTCAAAAACGAACAGGAACTTGTTATTGGACAAATGGGGATGCTTGCACCTCTTGCTACAGCGGGTATTTCAGCATTATCATATCAGCATGAATTAAAAAAACAGTTTGTTTATATTGAAAACACTATTGACAGAATCAGAGGAATAAAGACATTGGATTCTGAACTTCAAATGAATCTTAACTCATTAAGCAAGGATTTGGCAAAATGGCTTAAAAGAGCAAAATCAACGAATCTTTTGTTTGACTATGTCGCTGATGTTGATAATATACAACTTCGTGATAAAAGATTACGAGCTAAGAAAGTAATAGAAGAAATTACACACCAGATAAGTTTCTTGGCAAGGGACACAAGAATAAATTATAGTCAACTTGATGATCTATTGTATCTTCCTAAGGCATCATTTGCTGAATGGGGATCAATTTTTCAAAATGTGTTTATTAACGCTTTCAATGCTATGCTTGATTCATCAATACGCGTATTGTATATCAGTTCACGTTTTCATGGGAATTTCCATGAAATTCTCATCCAGGATACTGGATATGGGATCAATCTAAAGAACGCAGAGAAGTTGTTTGAACCTTTTGAAAGAGAATCAAAAATCTCGCCGGAAAGGAAAGCACTTGGTTATGGTGGTTCTGGTCTTGGACTTACGATCGTTCGATTATTAGCGGAAAATATTGGTTGTCGTGTCCGATTCGTTAAACCAGAAAAAGGATTTAAAACTGCATTCTCAGTAGGGTGGAGGGAGGAGAAGTGAGTAAGAAACAAATTCTCATATATGATGATGATTCTGGCTGTAGAAGGGATTTTAAGGGTAAATTAAAGAGGGCACTTAACAAAGTAGACCAGAGTGAAAATTTCAATATTGAATCGTTAGATGATGATGACTTCCAAAACGCGATAAAAGCATTAGAGCAGAGACGTATTGATTTTCGGGAGAATACGGAAATAGACTTTGAAGGAAGTTCCGATGATGGAATAATAAAGATTGACCACGCATCAATTTTTATTATTGATTACGATCTATTGAGCAGTCCAGAGGAAAAAGATAAGAAAAAGGAGGTACTGTTAACAGGATCCCTAACCGGCGAAATCGTGGCTTACCTTGTGCGATGTTTTTCAAAATGTAAGTTGATTGTTGGATTGAATCAATTTGGTAACAATCCTTTTGATCTGACGCTAAGAGGTGATTTGGATTCATTCGCCGATCTGAATTTAGGAGAAAAACAGTTAGACAACCCTGGTCTTTGGAAAAGTAATTGGGAGGATTCCGAACAAGAGTTCAGACCTTGGTCCTGGCCAAATTTATGTGATTTGCTGCGTGACTTTGACGCAAGGGCTAGAGAAATCCAAGATAATTTAGAAGATAATTTAGAAAAATCCATTGGTGAATTTCTCAACTTTGACAGGGAATTGTTTCAGGTCCTGCCACGTGAAATTGTTCAATTCATAGAAAAACAAGAAAAAAGAGAACATTACCAAACGACTTTCTGGGAATTTCTAACGGAATCTGGGAATGGACTAAGACTTAAAGACACTGAAAAGTTAAAGAAAGGCGTGAATGTTCATATTTTGGCGAGAGTCGGTGCTGCCAGAATATCAAAATGGTTGGAACAACTTGTTCTGCCGGAACAGGACATTTTGGTTGACGCTCCACATCTGGTCTCAAGGTACCCAAGTTTAATTGAAGGTGATATGGAAGAAATTGGAACTTGGAACAGTATAGCACAATTAGTAAAACCTGATAAATTAGGACTAAAAACTAATCTGATTGAATCTTATAGATTTGATAAAGAGCATTGGATTTCTCGTCCCGTTTGGTTCTGGGATAAACTGCGTGAATGTGAACGAATTAGAGAAATAATTGAGCCTTGGTTAACTGTAAAACCCGGTTGGGTTTTTTGTGAAGACACTTCTTATTTTGAATACCGAGAAAACTGCCAAGAGTTCCTTGCAGAAACTGCTTCACCATTTACCCGGAGATTTGTAAAGAAAATTGATGACGTTGATTACCGCCCTAGAGTCAGGTTTTCAATGTGAATTTCTTAAAGAAGAATATAATGCAGAAAGTTATCACTACCTTGAAAGATATTCTTACACCTCTAAGTAAAAACCGGAAAGATATATGGGATAATGAAGATTGGCAGCATATATATGCTGCATGGCCTCCTCTATCAAGTGAAAATATTGATGTGTTATTTTCAGGGCTGAAAACTGAATCGGAACCTTTAGTAGTAGACTTTTTAGAATTTCAACGTGGAGCAGTTTTATACTTACCTCCATTGGAAAAAGACCCAGACTGTATTCCAATTTTATCTCTATGTTGCAAATTGAAAGAGACACAAAGCGTTGCAAAACTTAGAGTTATGTTAGTTAAACTTGATGAAGAGCGAATACCTGATGGGATTTATGGAATTGGATTTCGCATGGAAACACCTGAAAGGTTTAACCAAAATGATAGTTCATCCACTAATAACCAATACCTAAGAACAGATAATTCTTGTGGGATTCATGATTTTCACCACGCACAACTTATACGGAAATTTGGTCAAAGCAAACTTGATGATAAACTCAAAATTAATTGTCCTGTTTGGATTCCGCAAACACAACCCTCTTTTCCATTACCCGCCGAATGTCCGGTAACGCTACTGCTCTGTATGATTATAACGCTATATGGTAGGAAGTATTATGAGCAATTTCTTATTGACCATGAAATATTTGAGATTGAACAGTATAAGGGCGAACTAAAGCGGTGGATAAACCAATAACTATAGCAGAACACAAAACTATCATGGCAAAATAATGTCTGAACTCAAGACACAATATATTCTATGCAGGCGTTGATATCACGGTCACCACTAACTTATACCATTTCTACTTTATAATATACCATTTGCGTAGGTCGTGTAGAGGCACGCGA
>CAZURU010000387.1:0-5037 GCA_964623585.1 uncultured bacterium | reverse complement strand
TAAACTCTCTATCGTAGCATTCTTGGCTCTAATGTCAATTCGCAGTCCATGCTTACTGGCAGTCGCTTCTGTTGTAGGACCGATGACCGCTACACGGACATGAGACAATAAATCCTTCGGATTCTGTTCGGGGAACATTTCAAGGAAGTTCCTCACAGTAGAAGAGCTCGTAAAGGTAACAACGTCTATGGATCCTTCTAATAAATCTTTAAGGATCACATCCTTGCATTCACTCTCAACTTTAAGGGTATCATAAATCGCCACGTCATGAACTTCTGCACCTCTTTTTTGCAACCCTTGAGGTAAATCAGCAGAAGCGATTTTCGCTCTTGGCAGCAGTATACTCTTACCTTCCACATTTTTCAATTCTTTAGCAATAACGTTTCCGCTGGAATGCGTTGGAACGAAGTCAGGATTTATACCAATACCATTAAGTGCTTCAATCGTCTTTGGACCTACAGCACAGACTTGGCACGTCAGAAATGCTCGTGTGTCTAATCCAATACTATTTAGTAAACTATAGTATATCTCAACCGCATTGACACTTGTAAAGATGACCCAACTGTATGTGTCAGGGGTTGGTATATCTTCAACCTTTAACGCAATAGGTTGGATCTCTATTGTTGGAAACTGTATGACTTCAGCCCCTTCTACTTCTAAACGTTCAGCAAATTCACTTGCTTGTGCACGGGCACGGGTGATAAGTATCCGTTTACCAAAGAGCGGTTTTGTATCAAACCATCTCATGTGTCCTCGTAAGTTATTCACTTCTCCCACAATGATTATCGCTGGACTGCTTATATGAACTGCTTCCACTCTTTCAACTATGCTCCCAAGTGTCCCTTGCACTACAGTCTGTTGTGGAGTCGTTCCGACTCTGACTAAACTCACAGGTGTGTGTCTATCTCTACCATTTGAAATCAAACGATTCACAATTTCTGCCAGATGTGCAACTCCCATATAAACAATCAGTGTATCAACTGCAGTCGCGAGTTGTTCCCAATTGATATTGGATCCAGCATGCATCGCAGCGGAATGTCCTGTCACAAATGCAACTGATGAGGCAAAATCACGATGTGTGACAGGAATCCCAGCATAAGCAGAGGCAGCAATCCCAGAGGTGATACCGGGCACAATTTCAAACGGCACGCCTGCTTTCGTAAGAAACATTGCTTCTTCACCGCCGCGACCAAAGATGAACGGATCCCCTCCTTTAAGACGCACAACGACTTTACCAACTTTTGCATGTTCTATAAGTAACCGGTTCAGTTCATCTTGACGAGTTGAACGTATTCTCGGGTCTGGTGCTTCGATTCTCACGGTGTCTTCAGGACAATATTCAAGCAGAGAGTCATTCAGAAGCAGATCATATATCACAACATCAGCTTTCTGTAGACACGCCATCCCTTTTACTGTTATCAGTTTTTTATCACCGGGCCCGGCACCGACTATGTAGACGATTCCATTTCTCTCTGTACTCATACAGGATACCTTTGCTCAAATTATGTATGCATCAATGCGTGTGCACCGTTTTTTTGTAGTTTCTCAGCAATAAATCTTCCTAATTCTTGAGGGTTATCAATGCCGCTTGTCGATTGTTCTACAATACGTTTTTTACCAAGTGGATGACATACCGTTCCAATGAGAGAGAGTTCTTCGTTGTGCTGTCTGGCATAAGCACCAATTGGCAGTTGACACCCACCACCGAGGGACTCCAGCAGAGCTCTCTCAGCAGTAATCTCGGTCATAGTCATGCTATCGTTTAATGGAGAAAGCAACTGCTGTGTAAGCCTATCTTCCACGCGAGTTTCAATAGCCAAAGCCCCCTGTCCAACTGCGGGCACGAACTTATCAGGTTCAAAATACTCTGTTATTAAATCTTCTTTTTGTAGTCGTTTCAGCCCAGCTGCAGCAAGGATAATTCCATCAAGCTCCGTTTCTTGAAGTTTTCTTAGACGTGTATCAACATTTCCTCTGACATCAACCACATGTAAGTCTGGTCGCATGTGTAGGAGTTGTGCTTTTCTACGCGGACTTGTCGTTCCAATTCTCGCCGCGTTGGTAAGCTCATGTAATTGGAGACGTGTAGATGAAATCAGTACATCACGCGGGTCTTCACGGGTTGGGATCGCAGCAATACATAAACCATCCGGCAATCTTGTGGGCATGTCTTTAAGACTATGAACGGCAAGGTCAATATCTTCATTCAGCAATGCAACTTCAATCTCTTTGGTAAAAACACCCTTTCCAAGTCCAACTAAGGTTCTATTCTGGATTGTATCACCCATTGTTTTAATGATCTTAAGTTCTATTTGGACATCAGAATGGTAGCGGAGGAGCTGCTGTTTTACATAAGAAGCTTGCCATAGCGCAAGTTGACTGCCACGTGTTCCGACCGTAACGGTATGCTTCATTTCTGTTCCTTAGTGTCAACTTGGTCCAACGCGAAAAGTTCTTGTATCGCCTGCACATATTTCCCATGATCAGCATTTCCATCATTAACAGCTTGACGGAGATTATCAACGGGTTGATGCAGAATTTTTTTGACAATTGCTTGTATCATGGACTTTATAGCAGTTTCTTCAGCATCAGATAAGGAGGTCTGTTTGAGATATGTCTGAAGTTCCGTATCAGCAATCTGTTGGAATTGCTGATGCAGTGATTTTATAGTAGGACTCACCTCAAGGACTTGTAATTGATCGTGAAACCTTTTTGCCTCTTCAATGACGATCTGTTCTGCTCGCACAGCTTCCTGTTCTCGTTCTTTTAAGTTTGAAGCAACAACTGCCTCTAAATCATCTATGTTGTAAAGGAATGCATGATTTATTTTGCTAACATCGGGTTCAATATCTCTCGGTACAGAAATATCAATCAGAAACATATACCGATGTTTTCGCTTGCGCATAATCTCTGCCAACGGTTGACGTTCTATAAGGTAGTGTGGTGCATCCGTAGAGCTAATGACAATATCCGCATCAATCAGAAATCCGAGATCATTCTCAAAGGATACCGGAGTCCCTTTGAATTTTTCGGCTATTTTGACAGCGCGTTCATAAGTACGATTTGCAACAATGACCTTAGCAACACCATTTGAGACGAGGTGTTTCGCTGTCAGTTCACTCATCTCACCTGCTCCAATGATGGCGACAGTTTTATCCTCTAATGTATTGAATATCTTCTTTGCTAACTCAACCGCTGCATAACTGATGGATACGGCTCCATTAGCAATCGTCGTTTCTGATCGTATCCGTTTACCAACACTGAATGCCTTACTAAATAATCGATTCAGGATGGTACCAGCCCCCCCAGCAGTACGCGAAAGATCATAAGCATCTTTAACCTGTCCAAGTATTTGGGACTCTCCGACTACCATCGAGTCAAGGCTTGACGTCACTCTGAATAGGTGCAAAATAGTGTCAAGGTTATGATGTCTATAACTCCACTTTTTTATGCTATCTGAACCGATTCTGTGGTAATGGGCAAGAAAGTCAAGCAGGCTCTTGACAGGTGATTCCGTGACCTGTTGTGTATTCGCTACAGCATATACCTCAACCCTGTTACAGGTCGAGAGGATCACCGCTTCTTGAAGTTTGTAAGAATCACGAAGGTGATGGACGCATTCAATAAGCTGTTCATTGGAAAAAGCCAACTTTTCCCTAAATTCAACAGGAGCAACATGGTGGCTTGTACCAATGGATACAATCTGATTCATAGTTTCATCCAGCGGAATCTAATGTTTTCAGCACGTCATATTCTGAGAGTAATTATATCATAATTTGCGGTTTAAGTCAAATATGGGAATTAGGACAATTGGGACCCCAATAATAAAATAGGTTGACAAACATCGCTTTACTTAGGTAAAATTACATAATAGTCTATTATTTCCCGGAGGCACAAAATGACAGAAGAGAATTTACTTGAAGATATTACAGAAGATATGACAGAAGATTCAGAACAAGAGACACCTCAAAGTGGTGTGATCTTGAACTTCCAGCAGGTTCAATCCATAGATATTCCACAAAAGTTCAGTCATGTCAATACAGAAAATGGTTGGACTATCAACATACTCGGTTCAGGCAGAGTGGTAGTAAACTTCATTACCAGCATGAGAAAATTGGAAACACCTTTGATGTCGGGTGATAGCATTGAACGGTATGACGACAATATCGTTATCGTCAGGAATCAACCCATAGAAGCTTATAGAACCCAGAGAGGTACGACATCATTAGCACGAACCCGCGATGAATTGTTGTCCACAGAGAGTTCTGTTGGGAGAAAAGCAGTTCCAGATTAGAAGACGACTTGAGTAGAAGTCCTGAGTAGAATGTAGTTTCGGGACAATAGATAATCTGAATCATTCTTGATCTGTCTTATTAAGTTTTTTTAGGTTAGGAGGTATCTACCATTTTAGAACGCATTCACAGACTTATCTCTAGTTTAAAAGGTGGGACTATGGTACCAACATCCGTAATATTGAGTCCCGAAAGTTATGCCATCGTTGAGGTAGAATATCTTGAAGCACTGCAGGAGGAGAGTGAAAAAACATCAACACTTGAGCAACAAATCGGATTACCTATCTCTGTCCGATCAGAGGATACAGATATCGTCGTTGTTAAGGAATTGGTCCCTAATCCCTGTCCAATTTGCCATCACCCGTTAAAGTTCCTTAGAGAACTCATTGAGCGTTTTGAAAATGAAGAGTCAAATCTAATTAGATGTCCGCTGGGACACCGGTATTCAGGTATTCTGAAAGTATATCATCTAAATATATTTCAACGTTCAGAAAACGTAGAGACAGCACATAAGATCACTGAATGTCCAAAATGTCATCGTCATAATATACAATACCTCGGTCCTAAAGAGATGTTCTGTTTAGATTGTGATTGGGACAGCGGTATGGTAGCCCGTTATCGTGTTTAACGAATTAGTGATTTTCCCAGACCGGTAGGTTCGGTTTCCTAACCGAACCTACTTATACCATTTCTAAATCAAAATGCCTTTTTACTGTAGCACATTCTGTTAGATTGTGCCGTTCAC
>CAZURU010000386.1:0-5040 GCA_964623585.1 uncultured bacterium | reverse complement strand
GCCAGGGGACGCCGCGGAGGTCCACGGGATCGAGGAGGAGGGCGCGGATGTCGACATAGTGGCGGCCGGTGTCCCTCGCGACCTGTTGGGCGATTTGTGACTTGGCCGCCCCGGGCGGGCCCCAGACCATGGCCGGTTGGCGGGCATCGACCAGCATGGAGAGGATCGCGGCGAGTTCGGACGGCCGCAGGGTGTAATCGGCCGAAATTGGGTCAGTCATGGGTGTTCTCCTTATAGTTGGAAAATTACGCCGGGACCCTCTCGGAGTTCCGGATTCACCCAAAACAAGACTGACTCTTACCCTTTGTGTCTCAATGCAGTCAGCTGGAATCGCGTTGTGATGAAAGAAAGTAAATTATATTCAGGGAATCTTGTCTCGAACGGAGTTGAAACAAATAAGCAGAATTGGCTAAATTTCGAGTTGCCTTATTGTGCAGAGGGATGGTCCTACTGGAAAATTCAGCTCACTTTTGGGGGGGGGTGAGGTTTTTCCAAATTCGATCATCAGATCAGGGAGAGCTTATTTTCCTAGAAATTTGTATCCCTGTATTACATGACAAGATATTGCTCTGTATCGTAGAGAAGGAAAAACATTTTTTGAGGCAATTCTTATGTTTCACGTATGCACCAATTTGAAGATTTGAACCGACATTTCGAAAATGGAAAAACATCAAGCGATACAGATTTTGAATGAACAAAAAGACCGCGATGTGGGTGGTTGGAAGATTCTGGAATATGTGAACCATGGTGGGTCCGCAGCTGTATACAAAGCGACTAGAGAGGGCGTCTCTTCTGCCTTGAAGATAATTGATCCAGGGATTGTCGAAAAATTTGGTAGAGATGAACAAATTGAACGTATTCGTCGAGAGTCAAATCTGATTGATCACTCCCATCCGAACCTGGTTAGAATTTTTGATGCCGATGTTTGTGCAAGGACGAGTTATCTTTACGTTGCAATGGAGTTTTTAGAATTGCCGACACTAACGAAACGAATACCCGAATTTCCGCATGAAAGAATAATATCAATTATTTCTCAAATAGCGGGCGCCGCAAAATATTTAGAGGATCAAGGGTTTATACACAGAGATATAAAACCAGATAACATCGTAATGGAACGGGACTTCTCAAAAGCCATATTGCTTGATTTGGGCGTTATTCGGCCTGCTTCAGAATATCTAGAAGATATAACTTCGTCATCCGCTTTCTTAGGAACAACGAGGTACAGCGCACCGGAATACTTGCAAAGGAGTGGCGCTGAGAAAAATATAGAATGTTGGCGTGCGCTAACTTTTTATCAGTTAGGTGCGTTGCTTCACGATATGATCATGAGAAAGAGAATTTTTGATGAGATTGATGGTCCACCTGTTGCTCTGACTGATGCTGTCAGATATAAAAAACCCGTAGTAGATAATTCTGCTTGTAATCATATTTCTAATCTAGCAAGAAACTGTCTGGAAAAAGATTGGGAACTTCGACTGGAGTTAGTCACGTGGGATGATTTTTTGCAAAGTACTGAACTAAATGAACAGAAACCAGCAGAACATAGAATTGCCAGTCGAATTGAAGCAAGCCGAAAGTCTCAGGGAACGAAAAATATAATAATCCCAAGGTTGTCCAAAAGGAAAACTGTAGAACGAGTGCGAAGTCAGATCATTTTCTTACTCCGAGAACAATGCACTGATGTGGGGCTATTCCCGGCGCTGAGGATAGAGGGGTTCCGAGGCAAGGAAGAGAATGAGGCGACAATTTTGCTACAAACCGGACCATCGGAAAAGCACGCACTACAAAATAAAATATTCGTGAAATTTTGGATTTCCATATTGAAATATGAACCTTTGAAAATTGTATTACGGGGACTAGGTTCAACTGATGAAAATGAAATAGATGACAATAATGATTGTAGGAAAAGACTATTTTCAGGTGAAATCGACGTATTTGAAGTCGAAAAAAGACTAAAGGAATTTATGTTGCATATTCTGGAAGCAGCACAAACAAACTGCAAAATATGCGGTAGTAATTTGTTGGAAATTACACAGTTATAAGATTATGTTAAATGATACGTGGTGGAGGCAGTTGGCTGATCTTGATGAAGATCAACAAAAAGTAATTGGATTACAGCCAGATGGCAGCTTTCTTGTGATTGGACCACCAGGGTCCGGGAAAACGAATCTGTTGCTACTAAGAGCAAATTATTTATCAAAATCTGAACACTGGAATCTTGCAGTTATTGTGTTCAATCAAACGTTACGTAATTTTATTAGATCAGGTGCAGAACGGTATTCATTTAATCCCGATCAAGTGCAAACAATGAGTCAATTCTTTTATTCAATTTTGGAGGAGTCGGGTATTTCGACGGATCAAGAAGGTGATTTTAAGGAAGTTCGCAAGGAGCTGGCCATAGCAGCTAAAGATCTCGTTGGTAATAACTCAAATCCTGCATATGATGTAATTCTACTGGATGAGGCGCAAGATTATTTACCTGAAGAACTTGAAGTGATCAAGATGCTTTGTCACGACATCTTCATGGTTGCGGACTCTCGCCAACAGATTTACTCGGATACAACAGATTTTATGAACTTACAGAGTATGGTTAATGAAACTATTCCTCTCCCATATCATTATCGTTGTGGACTGCCAATATGCAATGTGGCAGATGGTATTGGAAAGACCTTTACAGGGCGAGATTATGAACCTATAGCTCCCACATGTAATTATGGTAAAGACAAACCGAAATCAAGTGTGGAAGTAGTGCAGGGAACTTTTGAAACTCAGTGTGCGAATATTGCAGATAGATTGCGGGTCCAATTACGTGCTTACTCAGATGAAATGCTTGCAGTAATTTGCCCTAGACATAAAGAAGTTAGTTCGATAATCGCCTATCTGAAGGACACAGATCTAGCAGAATATCTAAGTATTCAGACAAGGGAGGATGGATATCAACAATTAGATTCTTCGAAGCCGATTTGGGTGTCCACGATTCATAGCGCGAAAGGCCTGGAATTCGGGGCGGTACATTTAGCTGGGGCGGAGTACGTAAACAAATTTCGTGGTGAGCAAAAGAGATTAGCATACACCGCAGTAACCAGAGCAAAGACATCACTAACGGTGTATCATGACAAAAGCTTGCCACTTTATTTTGATTCTGCACTAAATGAGGCACAACCGGGAAATCGTACACAGAGTAATCTAGAAATCGCGTTTGGAGAGAATTGACGTGTTTTGTGTCGCAGAATTCAGCAGGGAAAAGATACTTGATTTGGTTAAGGGAGAAAGTATTGATTATAAGAAAGTTGATCTGACTGAAATTGAATCAATAGATCTACCAGAAGACATGCTATTGGGTGTTTGGCGTTTTATTGATTCGTCAAAACTACCTCTACTACCACAATTAATTTTGGGGAAACGTCAGGCCTTAGAGGATTTGTTGGCATGGACTACGACATATGTACCAGGCCTGTTTCCTTTGAGTAGTTTAGTAAGGATGATGGCTCCCTCAACGTTTCGTGGAATAAGAAAAAAGACTGATATAAGGGGGTGGAATGAACTAACAGGAGCAGCAGTGGGGTTAATGTACGGGGAACTGTTGAGCTATGCAAATAATCCAAAGGATCTTTCAGAGATAAATTACGATATGTGTCGTAGCACACTAACGTATGTGTTATTCAGATGCATAGCATTAGGGGGAGGCGAGGAAGATGTATCAAAGGTTGCGGAAGATTGGATTAGATTAAGACTACAAGCAGGGTTGGAAACCAGAACCAGCTCATGTAATCTAATATTTGATATTACCAAAGAGTTGGTTTTTTCAGAGGATGGACTCTCTATAGTTAAAATTGATGATAAGACTAATTTTAGGAAAGAAATAGATTTGCTGGATCAAATTGAAATGATAGATCAAGGTCGTGGGATACTAAAAAATACAACAGGAATGGTAAAAGAGACTAATCTTACCGCTGAGGAAAGAGTTCTTATCTTTGACGAAATAGCTTCAAGAATTGTAATTGATCGTGGAAGTCAGGAACGTCAGAAAAGTAAAATTTTGGGTCAAATCGCATTCTGGTGCCGAAATGGTTTTTCGAATCAATGGGCAATACTAAGACGTTATTCTGCTGAACTTCCTGAAAGCGCGATCTGGTTGGGAGCACTGCAAGCACATGAACCATTGGCAGATACCCTTTTCTCTGGACGGTCGGTAGGCTGGAAATTAGCGTTAGAGCTATACCAAGGATTCGACTTATTCGATGCGCCAAAGGCTGATTTTTCTATTTTCGAATTGGACATAGGGAAGTCGCAAAAAGAGTGGGAAAGGCTAATTACACACATTAACAAGCAGCGCATTGAAATTGAATTATCCCCAGGTGTGACAACATTTATGAAATCAGGTCGTCACTATGCGCCATTACAAAGAGAATTGCCGATGGATATGAACTACGAAAAAGAACGGAAAGAACTGTCGAAACAGGTAAAGGAATTAAGAGACATAGAAAGTTCTATGGAGAAAATATTGAAAACAATTAAGTTAATGTCGCGAGAAAATAAATAAACAAAAAGCCGAAAACCACGTGCGGGTTAACGTCAGTATTCATTCACATTTTGTAGCGGAATTTTCGCGATAATCTACTCTTTTTCAGCATCCTCGGGAGCGAAGGGACGAACGCCCTTCAGCGTCGGATTGAGATCAAGCTCGTAAGCTTCTCCCTGTTGAGGAATCCGAAGGGTTGAAACCCTTTGGGCAGTTCCCACCCGGCGGTAGTGGGCGATGATCTCGGCGCTGTATCGGAACATGAACAACTCCTTACTGGATGTCCTTTCATTGACTTGGTGTCCATTTCGACTTCGAATTGGTCTTGGTTTCCGAAAATGGTAATCCATTGCCACATACTGCCGACTCACGCCGTGGTATTGAAAAAATCTGTATTCGATTTGATTACGGTTAGGAGCGATGAGCGATATACCTGACTGAAAGACACGGAAAAACCCGGGGAAATCACGATCGGGGTGTGAAGATGGCACGGAGGGTTGAAAAGGTCGAAAAAAAGG
>CAZURU010000385.1:0-5061 GCA_964623585.1 uncultured bacterium | reverse complement strand
TTCAATGAAAAAGCGTGTGAACCAAGGTTACGGAAAAATCCATCCCAAAAATTGCTACCTCGACGGCCAGGCAACAAATTGCCGGTTGAATGCATTGATATCGAAAACATCGGGAACCATATCGCTCCGGATGTGTAGGATTGAAGATAGCTCAGAAATTGAACGTGTGGAAAGTTCTCTAATTCAGAGGCACAATCCCGACTGGAACATTTAATGTTCTGAATTACGCGTTGGGCTTACTGGAATTAAATCTAAATGGACCACCCGAACGCCAACCTTTGGCAAAAGATAAATGAGCCTGACATTGACCCGTTAATGGCGGATGCAATCCGCCTGAACCACCAGTTCAGAGATTGGTGGGCGCAAAACTTCATTCCTGATATACAGCTTGAAAGAATTATTGAAATAAAGCCGAACTTCACGCGTGAAATAGAGTCTGCCTCACACCAAAGCAAACCAGGCAGAGAAACGGATTTACATATGGTCTTCCAGGACGGTAGGGGTTCAAAACACGCTATTTTGACGGAAAACAAAATCGACGCACCTCCAGGTCCGAACCAGGCGGAAGATTACGCAAAATATGCTGAGTGGGGGAAAGAAAACCGTCTATGGAAATCCGCAGTTACTGTCCTCATGGCGCCAGAGGGTTACTTGACCAGGTCAATCTCCAACGCCTATGACCGAATGATAAGCTATGAGGAAGTTGCTGAACGGGCAGAAAGCTGTGGACTCAAGGCACTTTCTGAGCATCTTTTTGCCGGGATTAAGCGTTATCAACACACCGGGGAGCCGCGCAATCCTGACGAGATAGTTAGTTCGTTCCGGGTACAGTATTCAGGCCTTCTGCGCGATGAATATCCGCACCTGTACAAACTACTCAGCGCAAGAGGAAAAGAACTCTTTGATGGCAGTCAGAAATGGTTTTATTTCAAGTTAGCAAACGGGGTGGAGATCGTACATAAAATAAGCAACAAGGTTAATGAACAAAACGAGAACGATGAGCAATATTTATCGTTGCACGTCCCGGGAATGGGTACAAACATCACGGAACTTCCTGATCTTGATCTATACGGCAGTTGGCGTCCTGCCAGATCCAATTCGAAGAATAAGTCTGCCATCTATGATATACCGCTGAGTCACGACACCCGGATGTTTTTCAACTCATTTGACACTGATGCAGCACTGCGGGTGTGGGACTTGGCTGATACACTTCGGTGTAGATGGGAACATCAAATATCTAAATGTGACGAATAGTTACAACCAGTGGAGCAGAAAATTGGATAGACAAATTAATGTTGAGATTAGAGATGTCACGGGTGAATCCTGGCGGTTTAAGGGATTAAGAGATCTTATGAGATTCCTTCGTAAAGAAGCTCGATATTGGAAGAAGCAATATGAAGCAATTAATGTCAATGGTAATCAAATTCATGGATACATAAGGTGCTATGCAAGTATTGAACAATCTATTTCCAATTTTGAAAGTTGGAGTCAAAACGACTGGGATGACAATACGCTCGGAAATGAAATTAATGGGAACCTTCAATATATGCACAGTGTTTGGCTATATAGTGATCGACCTAGTTCGAATGTGTTCGTCGAATGTAACAGGAAACACGGGGAAATTGCAGCAGATACCTTCATTAGTTTTATTCGTGGTAACGATATTGGTCATATAGATAGAAACGAAAAGTTCTTGGGCGCTATGGCGGCGTACGAATTTTTATATCAAGACTCAGACATTCTCAAGAGGCGGAAATCAGAAAAGGCCTCGATAGGCCACCTTCGTAACTCGCTTGAAGAAACCACAAGTGAACTCATTAACGAGGTTGAAGGTTTTAAAAAAGATTTCAACTCATGGGGAGATGAAACCCGAAAGAAATGGGCTGATTTACTGGGTGACACAAAGCAAGAACATTCAGACCAGATGTTAAAACGGGTTAATGAGTTTGTTTCTTTTAAAGTTGAATCCGAAAATAAGATGCAGGAAATGGAAAATACCTACCAGGAAAAACTCCGTATGGAGAAGCCGGCGAAATATTGGAATAAAGCAGCAAAAAAATTCAGATTAGAAGGGGTATTCTTCGCAGGACTCCTGATTATTTCTTTATTACTAGGAGCAGAATATCTTTCGAATTTCTTTACTGAATGGCTCAAAGGTCAAGAGCTACAAGTGAAGTTGGATTCGTTACAGGGTATTGTAATTTTTGGCACATTTATCGCCGTATTCGCATTTCTTATCAGGGTGTTGTCACGACTTACATTCAGTGCATTCCATTTGATGCGTGATGCTGAAGAACGGGAGCAGCTTACCTATTTATATTTGTCTTTGATTAATGAAAAGAAGATCGATGAGGAATCGAGAGACTTAATATTGCAAGCTCTATTTAGCAGATCGGATACAGGATTGCTCACAGGAGAATCTGCACCGACTATGCCTGGTGTTGGGATGAGTGAGATCATAAATCTAAAAAAATAACAGGATGATAGTGGATAACAGCCAATTTCAAATATGTTATAGGGCATAGAGAGCAATACCCATTGGAGAAGTGAATAAATGCCCGAGTATAAAGACATAGCACTGGACTGGCTGTTTTAAATCTAATATGGGCAAAAGAACCGGACAGCATAGGCGATTAAGATTGAGGTTGTTTGATCGTGGTAACACGAGTTGCCCGATATGTCTTTCGCCCTTTGCAAGATCTGAGGTCGAAGCTGGACGAAAAGTAACCTTGGAGCACGTTCCACCTAAGGCCTTGGGTGGGCAAGTGGTTTGTCTCACCTGCTCGCGATGTAACAATTCTGGTAGTCGCCTTGATCGGTCAGCAATGAAGGCCAAAAAAGCAATAGATGACTACGTAGAGGGACGTGGTACGGAGATAGAAGTGAATTTCTTTGGTGTAAAGCGTTCTGGATATCTTCGTCCAGAAGAAGGTAAACCGATAAAATTTCCAATCCCAACAAAGGTAGGACAATTGCGCGGGACTATGGATCTCAAATCATTGCCTAGCGGCTCGGCGCTTGATGTGAACAAGGGGCTCGGAATTAAGATTAAGCGGCCTGATTCTAATCATGTGTCGGTAAGCCTATTGCGTTCTGCCTACCTGTTAGTTTTCTCGTTGCTCAGTGGCTATGGCTACAAATACGCTGAGAGTGAAGCAATTAGCAGGGTACGCGAACAGATTATGAATCCGGATGAAACAATTGTTGAGAGTCGTATTGGGACTATTTCAGGGTTAGATGAAGAACAAGACTTGATCAGTTTTCAATTCGGACATAAGCCTTTTTTCTGGTCAGTAAAAATAGATCAGCGAGTAGTGCTGCTACCATGTGGAGGACAAATCGAGAATCTGCATGTCTTGACACAAGTTCCGGATAGTATGGATATGATGCATGAATCTTTTGGTCATTGGGTTCCGACGCAGTTCGGGCATAGTATCGCGATTATAAGCACCATTCGTGGAGAAGATGATATATCAGATGGTGAACTCATTGGAACTCTGGGTGAAAACTCTATCCAGGGCAATATTGTGGAATGGGTTATGGTTGATCATCAAGGGCAGCAAACATTGGCACTTCCGCTGGGCCTCAAAGATTCCAAATCAAGCGAGTCCGGTATTCATGCAATGAAGATGGTGGGAGAGAATGAAATACGGGGAAGAGGTGAAGACTGGTCAAAATTCATCAAAGTGGGAGGTTCCTAATACTTGCTCCATACGGGGTTGTAATTCATGCCATCTCCGGGGGGTCATATGTAACAAACATTCCGGTCGGAGAAATTGTACTATGTGTGAACACTCATGGAGGCTAAGAATCCTGGGGACACGACATTTCAAAATTGGCAGGGATCTTTCTACCCTAATTCTACGGCGCATTATTCCGATTGGTTAAGCTGATATGAAAACATACCTTATTACTGCACTAATGTTTACTCTCTATGCACTCACGCCTGTCTGTAGCGCTACCGATAATCCATGTGATGAAGATTACGATAGAGAATGGAAAAACCACACCAAATGTCGAAGCGCTTATATTCGTTCACATGAGGCCCGTAATTCAATAAGACTCCCTACTACTGAACAGGCAATAGCACAAGACAAATTCATTATGGATTGCGTAAAAGATTTGACGGAATACCAGAGGCAATATTGCAAAGAAGATGCACAATCATTTGTACAAAATGATGACACTGCGTCAGATGAAATTATTACTTCACAAGATGAGCATAGTGATTCAGATGACATCTCCGTACTTGAATTATTTGCCACGCTTGCAATCGTTGCTGAAAACGAAGAAAAATGTGAAGAAGCTTACATCGGTTCGTCCGACCAGGAACAAGCATCAAAGCTAACCACCACAGAACGAGCGATTGCGAAAGAAAAGTTTATTATGGACTGTGTGCAGTCATTAACTGAATTTCAACTTGAATATGTTGATGACCAATAAAATCAACCTGAGGTTTAGGCATGAATTATGACGTAGCCGACACTCTGATGCGCACAGCAGCCTTTGGGCATGTGCTGAGGTTGAGCGAAATACAGAATAATATTACCAGGGCAGAGTTGGAGCGTGGGTTCACTTATGAAGGTGAGCGCATCCCATTGGTCAACCCGCGAGGTATTTTCAAGCCAAAGCGAATGCGTTATTTATTATCTATCACAACAGTTTATCCCAGCCCTGGTAAGCGTGTTTGGTACGAAGATCAACTACAAGCACACAACCAGATATTCGAAAGCCGCGAAGCCGTCGATTATGCCTTCATGGGGACAAATCCGGATGCCGCCGACAATCGTTGGCTCCGCGAAGCCTTCGAAAACCGGGTCCCGGTGATCTATTTCCTCGGCGTCGCACCAGGGCTTTATCAGGCGATAATACCCACATATATTTCGGGTTGGGATGCAAACGCATTGAAAGTACAGCTCGTTTTCGGAATTCCAGATCAATCTGACTACGCTGCCCCCGAAACTGTCAGCGAACGCCGTTATGCACTTCAGACAGTCAAACAACGCCTCCATCAAGCGTCTTTTCGTGAGGCCGTTATTTCAGCTTATAACGGACGTTGTG
>CAZURU010000384.1:0-5067 GCA_964623585.1 uncultured bacterium | reverse complement strand
CATTCTGTTAGATTGTGCCTCTTTTGTAGCACATTCTGTTAGATTGTGCCTCTTTGTAGCACATTCTGTTAGATTGTGCCTCTTTTGTAGCACATTCTGTTAGATTGTGCCTCTTTTGTAGCAGATCAAAGTCATATAATGAACCAGAAACCCCTTCCGCGCCCATCTATGTAACTGGCGTGTCCTCCGCGTCCTCCGCGATTCTGACAAATAGAGTGACAAGAACTTTACACACCCCTACCCGACCTACTCTGAGTTTTGCTCCGATAAGTGCTGATCGCCATTCTTTTCCAAAGACTTCGGTTCAGTTTGATTCGTTGATGCAGGTACAGACGCATGCAGCTCTAACAGATCTTGTCTCAATTCATACATGTGTTCTGAAACAAAAAGCTCAATTTCATTCAACGACTTATCAGTACATTTCCCAATATTCCCAAGCATATCGTTAAATTTATCTACGATAGCCTTTACGGCTTCTTCATTTTCTTTGTTCACATTATTATCAAGTTTTACTTTCAACATTAGGTCCTTTCCTTTATCTATGAATTGTATATTCGATAGAATACTACTTTTGCATAGATTCTACAAGTAAAAAAGAATTGACATTTGTAGATTGATGCAAAATATACTTGCAAAAATAAAGCAAATAGTGTATCCTTTTAAATTAATACCATTGAGAAAAAACACTATGAGAAACGCAATCACGTTCCGTTCTTAGAAATTTAACATCAAGGAATATTCCCAATGGACGCAAGAACACTCTCTTTACCAATCAGCACTTTGGATTACAAACAACCTGCAACAGTACAGGTCGGTTCCACAGTCTCAGATGCTATCGACCTCATGCAAATTGAAAGATTCGGATGTGCCCTTGTCGTTGATGCTGAGCAAAGATTAGTCGGTATTCTCACTGACCGAGACCTACTCGTACATATCTGCGGCAAAAACTTAGACCCAGCAAAAATAAAGGTTGAAGAGATCATGACAGAAGAACCAGAATCCTTACGAGCAAGTGACCCTATCGCTTTTGCACTTAATATAATGCATCTCGGGCACTTCAGACATGTTCCACTCTGCATTTGGGATGAACAGCAACAAGAATTTCCGGTAGGGATGATCTCAACACGCGACATTTTAGACCACGTCGCCATTTTCATTGAAAGTAACGAAGGAGCTCCATAAACATGTTGTATGATATGGCAATTGATGAAGAACTAGCACAGATGGATAAAGATGCAGAGAGATCTCACAAAGCACTGCAAGTTAGTGAGATACAAGTACCATTACGCCACATAATGCGAGACTGTGTTACAATTGACATTTCAACAACTACACAAGAAGCAATTGACATACTTATAAAAAACAATATTGGGGCAGCATCAGTAGTCGAAAACGGACTGCTCCGAGGTATATTTGGTGAACGAGACCTACTACGAAAAGTCCTAAATAGAGACGTTGGTGACCTGACACAAATTCCCGTCACACAATTCATGAAAATTGAACCAAAAACCGCAAAACCTGATGACATGTTAGATACTGCAATCCTCTATATGGCACACGGCGGTTTTAGACACTTACCAATTGTTGATGAACAGCAACACCCCACAGGTATGGTCTCAATACGTGATGTAATATCATATCTCATAGAATTTTTCCCCCAAGAAGTTTTAACACTACCACCAACTCCAATACGTGACGCATTCAAAGCACGGGAAGGAGCATGACAATGATTGAAATGTATATAACACGTATTGAAAGTTAAACGAAACAAATGAATCAACACAAAAAGGTTGAACACTGATGCACAAGCAAGTAGAGCAAATTCAAGCAGCGACAGTTCTGTTTGCTGGGGACTCTGGCGACGGTTCACAAACAATAGGTACTCAGATGACTGAAACATCCGCCATGATCGGAAACGATGTCGCAACATTACCCGATTATCCCGCAGAAATTAAAGCACCAGCAGGATCTCTCGCTGGTGTATCAGGATTCCAATTACACTTCTCCAGTGAAACAATACATACACCCGGCGATACATGTGATGTCCTCGTCGCAATGAATCCCGCTGCACTAAAAGTCAATATAAGCAAACTAAAAGATAACGGTATTCTGATCGTCAATGCAGATAATTTCGCACGAAAAAACCTTCGCCTCGCAGGTTATGCTGACAATCCTTTGGAGGATGGAACACTTGAGAAATACCAAGTCTTTCCCGTTGAATTGACCAAACTTAACCGTGATGCACTTGAGGATACAGAACTCGATCTAAGCGATAAAGACCAATGTAAAAACTTTTGGGCATTAGGAATGATACTCTGGTTATACAATCGTCCAATGGATTACACAATCAGATGGATAAAAACAAAATTCGCACTTAAATACCCACACCTGATTGAACCTAACATCTTAGCATTACGGGCTGGCAACATCTATTGTGAAGCAACTGATCAATTCGCAACAACCTACGAAGTTAAACCCGCTAAGTTTTCACCAGGCACATATCGCAACATCGCAGGAAATACGTCGACTGTCTTAGGACTCGTTGCAGCTGCACATCAATCTGGACTTCAATTAGTATACGGAAGTTATCCTATCACGCCTGCAAGTGATATCCTCCACGGATTAGCACTCTATAAAAACTTCGATATCGTTACAATGCAAATGGAAGATGAAATAGCCGCTGTAGGAGTCGCAATCGGAGCCGCATTCAGCGGCTCACTCGGCGTAACAGGTAGCAGCGGCCCTGGGCTCGCACTAAAATCAGAAGCAATAAACCTCGCTATGATCGCTGAATTACCGCTCGTCGTCTGCAACATTCAGAGAGCAGGACCCTCAACAGGAATGCCAACAAAAACTGAACAAGCTGACCTATTACAAATGCTCTATGGTAGAAATGGAGAATCACCACTCCCAATCCTCGCAGCTGCCCGACCAACTGATTGCTTTGAAACCGTCTATGAAGCATGTAGAATAGCGATAAAGTATAGAACCCCTGTCATCTTTCTATCTGAATTATACATCGCACTCGGTGCCGAACCGTGGAAAATACCTGATATCGCAGAACTGCCAAAAATAAAGGCAGAATTCCAAACACAAGTTGACGGTTTCCAACCATATCTCAGAAATCCAGACACACTCGCAAGACCTTGGGCAAGACCTGGAACACCCGGACTCGAACACAGAATCGGAGGATTGGAAAAATCAAACATAACTGGAAATGTTAGCTACGATCCAGAAAACCACGAAAAAATGGTAGAAATTAGAGCCGAAAAAGTCAAAAAAATCGTAAACGAAATTCCTCCTACCAATATTTACGGCGCACAAGAAGGCGAACTATTGATACTTGGGTGGGGAGGTACATTTGGGGCAATACGCACTGTCGTTGAAAACAAATATGCAGATGGAAAAGCAATCGGACATGTCCATTTACGATTTCTAAATCCTTTTCCAAGTGATTTAGGTGATGTCTTAAAAAGATATAAGACAGTACTAATTCCAGAACTAAATACCGGCCATCTACGACAACTCATCAGAAGTGAGTTCCTTATTGACGCTGTCGGACTCAACAAAATTCAAGGTCAACCCTTTCACGTATTCGAATTGGAAGCAGAAATAGACAATTATATCCGAAATTAGGATATAACGCATTACACTATAACATGACTTACGCACTCACCAGATAGGTACGGTTTCTAACCGTACTAAATACTGTGAAAATAGGTGAAATTTAGTCGTTTTGCGTAAGTCCACTACAAATATATCAAACTCGGTACTCAGAAAAGTGCTAAAAGGTAGGCACACTTATGAAAAACGAAAGAGCATCAGGTATTCCACGCGGAGTACCAACACTAACTGCAAAAGATTTTACATCTGATCAAGATCCACGATGGTGTCCTGGATGTGGTGATTACTCAATTTTAGCACAGACAAGACGAATCATGCCAGAATTAGGAATACCGAGAGAGAATATCGTGTTCATCTCAGGTATAGGATGTTCAAGCCGATTTCCATACTATATGAACACTTACGGATTCCATACAATACACGGAAGAGCACCAACAATCGCATCTGGCGTTAAAATGGCGAACCCAGAACTCTCTGTTTGGGTCATCACCGGAGATGGTGACGCACTATCTATCGGAGGAAATCATTTTATACATCTCATGCGACGTAATTTTGATATAAATGTCCTGCTGTTCAATAACAGAATCTACGGACTCACCAAAGGACAATACTCACCTACATCTGAGCAAGGAAAAAGCACAAAATCAAGTCCATTCGGGTCACTTGAAACACCTTTTAATCCTATCAGTTTAGCACTGTCGGCAGGGGCAACATTCGTCGCACGCTCACTTGACAGAGACCCGCAACACTTACGTTCTATAATAAAATCTGCATTTGAACATAAAGGAACATCTTTCATAGAAATCTATCAGAACTGTAACATATTCAATGATGGAACTTTCTTCCCATATACAGAAAAGAAAACAAAAGCTGACAACACAGTGTTTCTCCAACACGGTGAACCTTTGGTTTTCGGTTTAGAAAGCGATAAAGGTATAGAACTAAACAACTTCCAACCTGAAGTCACAACCATTTCAAACGGCACTGATAGCCTCATTGTGCATGACCAGTTCGCGGAAAACACTACCTTAGCTAACTTCCTTGCACGCATGAGCGACATGCCAGATATGCCGCATCCTATCGGAATCTTCCGTAGTGTTCAACACACCTGCTACGAAGATCTGATGACTGATCAAATCGAAGCAGCAAAGCAGCAAAAAGGTGAAGGGGATCTCGATGCACTCCTTCACACAGGGGATACATGGGTTGTTGAGTAATGGATAGACAAAGTTAAACTTGTAGGTCGGGTAGAGCAAAGCAAAACCGGACCTACTTACACCATTTCTAAAAAAAATGCCTCTTTACTGTAGCACATTCTGTTAGATTGTGCCCTTCACCGCTTCATCTCTAAACAGTCGGTAATGAGAAAAAAATTAATTGAAATGGTATAATATCATGATATTCTCCTATTTGAAAAGTCACGAAAACGTGACAAATGTGTCA
>CAZURU010000383.1:1078-5072 GCA_964623585.1 uncultured bacterium | reverse complement strand
GATAGGCTGGCGAAGCGTTCAAGACAACTCACAAGAAAAAATCAATCAAGAACTTTGAGAAAAATAGGTTTTCATGAGATTGTCCTCCGCCTGTCTGCAAAGCGGTTCGTCGGGAAGTCGGTTAGATATACTCGCTTTGTGGGTTGTACGAGGTCTTCAAAACAACCTGCTTTTACGAAAGGAGAGCATTATGTCAGCAGAAGTGGGTAAATACCACGTGGAAAGCAATAACGAGACAGACACGCCTAAGTTCCCTGAAAGTCAGATCAGATCAGTTGCAGAACGCCTATGGTGGCATAAAGCCCCCAAGAAAACAATCGCCAAATATACTCACCTCACTGAAGAGCAAGTAGAGGAACTTCAAAAAACTCGCGAGTATCGAGAGTACGTCGAGCAAATCATGTTTGAGCGTTTTTTGGCTGACGATTTTGAGGCGTGGGTTGGAAGACCTGGGAATATGAAAGATTTTGATGAACGCATGGAACTTGATCCAGAAGTCGTTCAAGACATGGTGGCGCGGGTTCGACAGAAACACACGCAGACGATGCGTTGGTCGTGATTATTCGGGAAGTGTGGCAGCAGTTGCAGGACGCAGAGTAGTTGATAAAATGAAAAAGGAAATATGCATGCAATTATGTTTTGATGAATCCTGTATCCCATATTGGGCAGCTCAATATGATAGCGAGCAGTCAGAGGTGAGACGCGAACTTGAAAATAGGTTGATAGCAATGAACCCCCAGGTGCAAGAAGCAGGCTATCTCACTATGGAAACATTGAGAGAGATTGTTATCTGGCAACGTGCGACTCGGAGTCTTAGAGAAAGTTGCCTCGGACAATATAGCGACGATGACATAATAGACATTACGTCTGAAGCATTTACGGAAAGAGACATAGATGAGAGTCTCTTAATTTTAGCGCGCTTAAGAGGTATAAGTTCTACAATAGGTTCTGCTATTCTGCACCTATATCATAAGGAAAGGTGCCCAATTTATTCTACTCGAGCTTTACAGTCTCTATGCGAACGCAAAGGTGAAGATGTGGTGAACGATAACTGGAGACCGTATGTAATATATTGCCAAAATCTCGCAGATCAAAATAAAGTCAGTATGCGAACTCTGGATAAGGCACTTTGGAAATACTCAGCAACATCCACACCCTGATTCAGTAGACAGCAGAGGTTTTATGCAATGAGTGCTCCGGCTATCTGCGAAGCGGTTCGTCGGGGCTAACCTTGAAAATTAGATTTCAAATATCAGTTTCTAAGTGAGGTTCTAAACTACCACAACAACCTCACCCACCACCAAATAGTGAGGATCATAAATGAGTACCCCAGAACGAATAAGTATCTCCAGTTTATTTCAACCAAACGTACAATATAAGATACCTCTTTTTCAACGGTATTATGTTTGGAATAAGGATGCCCAATGGGATCCCTTATGGGACGATATTCTACTTCAACACAGTTCACAGATTCCAAAAAAGTCATCTGATCATTTTACAGATGCTATCGTCATCCAGCACCAACAAACACTTCCTAGCGATATTCCACAGTATGACATTATTGATGGGCAACAACGATTAACAACTTTTCAGATTATTCTTTGTGTGATAAGGGATATATGTACAGAAAACCAACATACTGATATAGCAAGTGACATACGTCGTTACATCCAAAACCAAGGGGAAAGACTGGGGGAAGATGAACGGTATAAACTCATTCCAACCAAGCGAGATAAAGACTCATTCATATCATTAATTAATGAACGAGCAGATAGGTCTCGTGGAAGAATTCATACTGCTTATAGTTATTTCTACGATAAAATTATAGAGTACGTTGACACAGACAAGGAAAAAATTGAATCCTTGTTTCTCTGTATAAAAAATCACTTTCGCTTTGTTCAGATACTTATTGACGAGAATGATAGACCTGAAAAGATATTTGAATCACTCAACGCCAGAGGCAAACGTCTTTTTGAGTTTGATTTGCTCCGGAATAATCTGTTTCTACGTGCTCGTGAGAATAGAGATAGTTTATATGAAAAGTACTGGGAACATTTTGAAGATCCTTATTGGGATCCACAGGAAACAAAGTCTGGAGTCTCTTCTGACATTTTCTTACAGCACTTCCTTATGGCAAAGTTAGGAACAGAAGGAGTCAAACCAGAGTTTTTTACTTATGAACGAAAATATTTACCATATTTACAAGAACAAGGGGAGTCTACAATAGAGGATGAATTCTCTGACTTAAAGAAGTATTCAGCAGTATATAAACGAATAAGTGACTGTGAGGAGAATTCACGCCTTGAAAATCGAATGAGGTTTTATCAAACATTTAACCTCACCACTATGCACCCATTCGTTTTATATTTAACATGTGAAGTTGGACTAAAAAGGATTCAACTGGACCGTGTACTTCATATTCTCGAATCTTATACCATCCGGCGGATGCTCTGCTACAGAGGTAAGGGCGGGTTAAAGAATTTTAACAAGTTTTTTGCAAGTCTCATAAAACGACTTGGAGATAATTTTAGTGTAGAAAACTTCATCGAATATCTCGCCAACGAAACGTCCAATACGAATAAGTATCCAACAGACGGCGAGATTCGCCCTACCTTGCACACACGTTTTGATCAAGATCTTCTCCCCTTCCCTGACGATACCACAATGATTTTCCCTGGTGATCGATTTATTCGAGCTGCTTTAGAGGGACTTTGGCCTCAAACAGCCGGGCAAATAAAGCGAAAACTCATTCGTTATATCTTGTATCGAATTGAACTCGTAAAAATAGAAGAAGACAAATTTACCGAATCTCTATCTTTTGAAGACAAGTTGACAACTTTAGAACATATTATGCCAGAGAGATGGAAAGAGACCTGGACTTTACCAACTGCTTCAGAATCCGTAAATTATGATGCGAATACTCGCAAAATGTATGTAAATAGAAATGTACAGAGTCAGGAGATACTTTACAACGATTTGTTCCCTAACCCCACAGTCGAAAACTCCCGAACTGACCTAGATAAGTCCTATGAGGATGTGTATAATTTGGCTGTAGCAAGAGATGGTTTGTTAGAAAGTATAGGGAACCTTACACTCGTCACAAGAGAACTGAATTCCAAACTCGGAAATCGGACGTTTCCTAAGAAGAAAGAAGCTTTGAGTAAGCATTCAATCCTAAAACTCAATCAGGAAATCTGTGAGGCAGATGTCTGGGATGTCAATGAAATTCATGAACGCGCCGAAGGACTAACAGCCATTTTTTGTGAAATATGGCCTTCTTTAGACTGGTTTAGAGGTGAATAACTACTAAGGAAAGAGATATGATCGCCCCTGAAGTTCGATACGAAATAGTGAAGTGCCAACGTTTATTTAGACCACAATTTAGAAAAGTGAGGTCCAAGTTTTGTCGCGTTCACCGCAGTTTTTAGGCGGAGAACTCAAGAAAACCGCAGGCAAAACCTCTTTCTCGAACTCGCACTTCGAGGCTACGATCTCTCAAAGCTACGCGACGAACCCACAACCGCTGAGATCGTCAAAATCGGATAGTCCCAGTGGCTCTTCGACACGACAGAAACTTTGACTTTTCACTAAAAACATTGTATACTATCAGTATCTACGGGTTAGGATATGCGACTTTCGGCCACTCCGATCGATCCTAACCACCCCTTCGCAGGGGTTGCGTAGACGTAGAACCGATACGAAATTGTTAGCCAATTACCCAAATCCGTTCAATCCTGAGACCTGGATGCCGTATGAATTGGCGACGGATACGGACGTGCATCTCACGATTTACACCTCGCCCGGTGTAGTGGTTAGAGCATTACATCTTGGACATCAGACGGCTGGCGATTACACCGATCAGGACCGTGCCGCGTATTGGGACGGTCGGAATGCGTCGAGTGAACGTTTTTCGAGTGGTGTCTATTTCTACCAGAACTAAAAAGGCGCAGCTTTCACACCACGCCTTTTTCTATAAAAGCACTTTTTCAAGGAG
>CAZURU010000383.1:0-1068 GCA_964623585.1 uncultured bacterium | reverse complement strand
TGGCATCACCAGCTTACTGGTTTGAGAAAATCAACGAAGCAATTAGTAAGCCAAGAGGTCCTCATGCTGAACTCGCTTTAGGAGAGAACGGTTATATTGATCTTCTATTAAAGTATTCTAAGGATTCTCCTAATTTTAACGAGATACAAGTAATTGCAGAAGAGCTTAGAGATCATATCCATAAGAATCGTACAAAAAAGTTTTCGACATTCGATAAGGCAAGGCGGTTAGTAGACTGTCTGAAAAAACTTATCAAAAAGTAACTCAACTATAAGAATGTCCGATTCTTCCAATTATTTAGCAGAAGTTGGTTCTTTGTGACTTGCGAATCAACGTCTCGCTCTGCAAGTTGTGCGAGATCTCCAAAACAGCCTGCTTTTACTGAAAGTGTAAAATCAAAAAATCCCTGACATGTAGAAAATTTTTAAGGAGAATAAAAGTATGAACGTTAAGATCGGTCCAATTACAAAACTTGACATTAATAACGAACTAAACGAATATCAAAAAAGCGCAGTCCATAAAAAGAGTATTGCAATAGGTATTACTAATAATACAATTAGTGGATTTAGCAAATTAAAAGATTATGTAGATAATGGAGGGGAAATGAAGATAGGATTTTTAATATGCAACCCATTTCTATTTGCTCATACCTTAGAATTAATTATAAAAGGTATATGGGAACTATCTCATTCAAAAGTTTTCGGAAAAGAAGAAATTAGTAAATATGGGCATAATATTCATAAAATATACCTAACCTTAGATGAAAACGCTAAAAAATTTATACGAAGGGCATATAATAGAAGGGTTAAAGAGCATCGGGATATGTTCAGAGAGTCTAACCTCTCTGTAAGTGTATCTGGAAATAGTAGTAGACCCCTATCATCCTTTCCGTATTATTCTTTTGAAGAATGCTTGAAAAATAATTCCAAAATAGTTATTCATGGAAAATATGAATTTCAAACGGAACGTAAAGTAAATATAGTGACAGCGGTTACACCTATACCTTCTATAGAAGAGGAAGGTATGTACTGCCTACGGTTTTTTAGGCCACTCCCTAAAACAAGATTG
>CAZURU010000382.1:0-5073 GCA_964623585.1 uncultured bacterium | reverse complement strand
TTGACACTGATAAAGCGGATCCGGAAAGCCTCCATATCATTGGGGTTCGTGAAGGGATGTCCCAGAAGCCTGTCAGTCCAGAAGCGGTTCCCAAATTTGAAGATACACTCAACTTCAGCAAGGATTTCAATACTGCGGCAGTTGATCTATTGTTGTTAGCCCTGTTTGTTATAGTTCTGCTATCGGGAGTATATCTCGCGTTTGTGCGCGTTGAAGTGTAATATAGATAGGACTCTGAGTATTCCGGTTTACTTTTTTAAACCTTTTTTCAAAAAAATCCCCTCTTTAAATTAAAACCAGTTCGTAACCTGTTGATGTCCAACAAATTAAAACCAGTTCGTAACCTGTTGATGTCCAACTTATGTCCAACAATTTAGCCACCCTCAAAGATCTAACAGATGAAGAACTCATTCGGCTTGTACAAGACCGGGACGAGGCGGCATTTACGGAGTTAATATTCCGTTACACGCCACGGATTTGGACGCTTATTGTCAGAAATTCGAGGCAACGTCAAGATGCTGAAGAAATTCGTAATGATGTCTGGATAGCTGTGTGGGAAAACATCAAAGGCCTCCAGAAAGTGGAGAGTTTTGGTGAATGGCTGCAGCGTATTGCTTATAATGCTTGTAAGCGGTACTACGCTTCTGGTAAGCGATCACGGCATGAAATTCCGCACACATACGCAGTACTGGTTGAACATATTGACCGAAATGCTACTGCCCGGTACCGAGAAACGCAATTAATTGCTGAGGTGAAAGAAGCTGTGCACCACCTCCCCCCCAAAGTCCGATCTGTAGCGGAATTGTACTATTTAGAATCTTGGAATATCAAAGAGATCGCGGAGGCGTTAGACCTACCGATAGGCACAGTTAAAACAAAATTAAGAGAAATACGCGCACGCCTACGTGAGGAATTTGATGTTGAACCTAAAGGAAGAATAAACACAATGCAAAACCGAAACCCTGCTCAGTTTAATTCTGTTTCAAATGACCTTTTACCAAGCGGTTCTGCGCAAGATTACACCCGATGGGGACTGCCTGAAGGCGCGATCGCGCGTTTTGGGAAGGGCACGCTTACCGATTGTGTCTATTTGCCGGATGGTAACCGCCTCGCTGTTTTGAGTTCGAGCGGCACCTGGATATACGATGTCCGCACCGGTGAAGCATTGGATCTCATCACAGAACCGTTCACTGAAGATATGCGCCTCAGCCCCGATGGAAAGACACTTGCTGCTGCGAGTGACGGCAGCGTTTATTTACGCTCTTAGTAGTTTTGGGATTGGAAAAATTGTTTAAAAAATCGCTTTAAACCCACGTATTCATTGACTTTTTACTTGATTTTGTTCTTTGAAATATGCTATAATATTGGTAGTTAAAAGGGGAGCGGTCACTCCCCTTACAATACAGAAAATTTGAGTTGTATTTACTTTCTGTAGTAGCACTTAGTATTATAGCAAAATTAGCAGAAATAATACAACTCCTTTTGAAACACAAAGGAGTTTGGGCATGAATTTAATAGAGGTTATGGAGCGTTTTCCTGATCAAGAGTCATGCATTGAGCATTTAGAACGCATTAGGTGGGGTGATAAGCCTGTCTGTCCGCATTGTGGGTGTGTAGAGGTAAAACAAAAGAATGAAGACGGTGTAGGGCGTGTAGGACGCTATAATTGCACCGCTTGTAAAGCGTCATTCAAAGTGACAAAAGGTACAATGTTTCACGGCACAAAAATACCGCTCCAAAAATGGTTTCTCGCTATCTCGCTTATCCTGAATGCGAAAAAGAGCCTGTCCAGTTGCCAGTTAGCACGAGATTTAGATTTGAACCAAAAAACTGCTTGGTATATGCAGACACGCATAAGAGCGGAAATGGCAAATAAGACCAATCCTATCGTGCTACAAGGCATTATAGAGGCAGACGAAACTTACATAGGCGGTAAACCTCGCAAAGAGAACAAAAAAGAAGATAGAGAACCCGCCAAGCGTGGACGTGGCACGAGTAAAACAGCCGTTATCGGTGCTGTAGAGCGAGGTGGTCAAGTTGTTGCTGAAGTAGCGAAGGGACTCACAGGACGTGATATACTTGAGTTTATACGACGCGTAGTCAATGTCAAGGAATCGGAACTTATGACAGACGAATACCACGCCTATAACGCACTTAGCAGTCAACTAAAGCACCACGTTATCAACCACCAAGAGCAGTATGTGGACGGCGATAAGCATACCAACACAATAGAGGGCTTTTGGTCTTTGCTAAAACGGGCATGGTATGGACAACATCACCATTATTCTGTAAGCTATACACCGCTTTATGTAGCAGAACGCTGTTATGTCTATAATAACCGACACAGAGACAATATCTTTTGGAAGTTCTTACGCGATAGTATGCAGATTATACCACATGCAGTCTCTCCTTAAGTTCTTTATCGCGTTCTCTAAGACGCTCGTAAAGATATTCCTGTGAATGATTATATTTGATAGAATTACAGGAATTGCAAAGTAGTTGCAGATTTTCTATATGGTCTGTACCCCCTTTAGATTGTGGCGTGATATGGTCAACTGTTAGGTCTTTAAAGCGATAATGTAGTTTGCAACCGCTACAATGCCCCTCTTGTTTGCCATAGAGCTCGTTTTTATGTGTTTGGTAAGCGGGTAAACGTCTTTGAATAGCAGTATCCGATTTATCTGTGCGGAGAGGGGGATCGTTGGACACCGTTATATCAGACATTTGGATAGGGGAAAACAACTCGCCTTGTACACTCGCTTCCTCCAGTCTAATCTTCGTAATTGTTTCTGCTGACGGAGATATGTCTATACCAATCCATTGACGACGCAGTTTTTCAGCAGCAACACAGGCAGTCGCACAACCACAGAAAGGATCAAGCACAATGTCGTCCTCGCTACTGGACGCTTTGATAATCTGTTCAAGTAATGCAAGGGGTTTTTGCGTGGGGTATCCTGTCCGTTCTTTTGCCATTGTATTTAGGGAAGGTATAGTAATAACATCATCAGGTGTTTTCCCTTTTGGTGGTTCTTTACCTTGTTTTTTGTATCGCCATTCGGTCATACCGCTTTCAAATGCCATAAGAACATCGTCTCGGTTGAACAGAAATTTATCAGATTTGCTATACCAATAAACTAAATCATGTGCTTTTGCGAACATCTGTTTACCTCGTGAAGCATTTTTGTAATACCAAACCAATTCATTGCGGAATTGTTTCATTCCAAACAAAGAATCCATTATAATCTTCAGGTAATGACTGGCTGTTGGATCACAATGCAGATAAATGCTTCCATTCGGTTTGAGTATTCTCTGCATTTCAAATAAGCGGACTGCCATTGCCATGAGGTAAATCTTCATGGATTTATCATAAATGACTTCAGAGGCTTGGATAACTTGATAAAGTTCTTCATGTGTTTCAGCGATTTCACCGTGCCATTCGTGCTTAACCTCTTTGTCTGTCCAAATATCTTTGAATTCTGCACCTTCAGCGGGAGAACCAATCGGAGCTTTGTAATTCCGATTCGTGTTAAAAGGGGGATCAAGATAAATAAGGTCAATGCAGTCCGAATCTATACCGCGCATAATCGGCAAATTATCAGCGATAAATAGAGTCCGGTTAGACATATTCATATAGCAACTCCGATTATAGAATTAATTTGAGGCTATTATATGTCTATGCCAAAATTCTGTCAAATTTTCTGTTACAGAAAATTCCGAAAACTAAATAACCCTGCGGTGGACTGCACCTTTACTTGACAATGTGGTGTTTTTTATGGTATACTTTTTGTATGTTATACTAAACGACTGTTAGTCTCGGTAAGAACTAACGAAGGAGGAAATTATGGATCAGGAAATCAGAGCGTATTTTAATAAGATTGATGAACGCTTTGATAAACTGGACGAACGTTTAGACAATCTTGAAAAGCGTGTAGGTAGTCAAAGCCAGTTGCTGATGTTTGTTGTTGGTGATGCGATTAGGGATCAAATGAAAAAAGATGACCTTTATCCTATTGCAACACCTCAACAGAGATTAGAAACGGCTTTAAAGCGGATTTTAGAGAGACAAAATGGTTTAAGTAAAGCGGTTTTAGATTATCTTGAAAACGGAACGGATTAGTTTCTGAATTCAATGGGGAGCATGGATAATGCTCCCCTAAATACATGCCAAATCTCAAAACTGTTAATTCTCTTTTGAAAAGGATATTTACAAAAATGATGTTTATGCCTGTGTTCAAAGAAGATGGAAGTGGTGAAAAAGAACATATTTCAATCTCACAAATTCATTCATTAAATGAAAAACCTGTTTTGCTATCTAAAATCGGGAGCAAACATTCTTATCCTGAATTGGCTACTGATTTAGTAAATGATGATAAAGTATACGCAGTTACAATTAACATGATTGATGGTACAGAACGTCGGATATTTGAAGCTGGTTCTCGTTTTGATGCCGACAGTTATATAAGAAAAATTCAGTCTGATTTTTCTGTTTCCGCTTCAGATGTTATAGATTATGAGAGATTTGAAAATTTAGTCACGCATTCTATCAAGGAAATCACAAAAACAAATCCTGATGGTGCTACACTCAATGATATTATTGAACATCTTAAACATAAGTTCCTTGACGGTGAATGTACAGCATATCTTGCTCATACTATCAGAGAGATGTGTATTCATGCCAGAAAAGAAAAACTTTATTTTAATGGTGAACTACGGGATTCTAACACCCGTCTTAGATACGGCAAAGAATATTAACTGGAGGGAATAACCTTGAATAGCAATGATTTAATAACTGAAAAGATAAAGGCGATAAACAACCGTTTACAAGAGATCGCCGGTGAAAGAGGGAAAGCCAGTATGAAAGGTGAGCGTAACGCACCAACACGGCTTATAGCCAATATAACGATAAAGGGGCATAATGAAAAAATCATTGAAGAAACCCATAGGATAATTAAGATACTAAAAGAAGAAAATGAAGGCTTACAACAAATTATAGATCGTATCCAAAGTAAACCGCCACTATAAACTACCTATGTTTTGTCCAATAGTACCAACATTTCATATTGTTGGAAAAGT
>CAZURU010000381.1:0-5081 GCA_964623585.1 uncultured bacterium | reverse complement strand
CATCCGAAAACAGGCATCTGACTACTACGAGGAGGGAAGCCGCGAACACTATACCCACTGGCACGATTTTGCCGAGAAGCGACTCTTCGGAATTGAAATTAATGACTCAATTGCCCGCGTTGCCAAGATGAACATGATTATCCACGATGATGGACATAGCAACGTCATTAGCAACGATGCCCTCGTCGATTTCGACAACCTCTACAACCAGCACAGGGAGTTTGAAGAAGAGAAATTTGATGTAATCCTTACCAATCCACCTTTCGGAGCATCCATCAAACAATCCGAATTACCGTATCTTAGAAATTACGAACTCAGCAAAGGAAATGCCTCTCAAAAGACTGAAATTCTGTTTCTTGAACGCTGTTTCGATTTCCTTAAGTGGGAAACCGGAAAACTTGCGATTATTCTACCCGACGGTATCTTGACCAATTCCTCACTACAATACGTCCGGGACTACATTGAACGACACTTTCAAATCCTCGCTGTCATCTCACTGCCACAGATTGCCTTCTCACATTACGGTGCGGGTGTGAAAACGTCCATCTTATTTCTCCGAAAGTTCTCGAAACAGGAATATGAACGTTATCAAGCCGCCATCAATCAAATTACGAAAAAGAACGAAGCGGTCTATATGCCTCAGATCACGGTACTTGAGGATGAGCGCAAGGCACTTATTGCAAAAGGTTCTCCAAGACAGATTGCCACAACAGGAACTTTTAGACCCAGATTCCAAGAGATCTTAGACAAAATTGATACCCTAAATCAGAGACTTGACAAAGCACCAGCGAAAAAGGTTCAAACCCTCCGCTCCTTTTTCTTCCCAGAAATGGAGCCCACACCTATCACAGAATTTGAAGGGTTTGACGCACAAACCGCACGGGCGGAACTTAAGAAACAGACAAGTGAATTGGACGCATTGGAGAAAGAGTACAAAGCAGCGTTTAAGGCAGCAGCCGAACCGGAGTGGGAGAGCCAAATCAAGTCGGAATACAAAGAAAAAATTGACGCTGTTAAAGAGGAATGGGCAGATAAGAACGCAGCGGACATCCTCGAATGGGTTCGAGAAAACGCCAATCATCCCATCTTTATGGCAATCGCTGAACGTATCGGCTATGATGCAACCGGGCGCAGAGACGACGTTAACGACCTTGACACCATCCGCGCTGAGTATCGAAAATTCACCGAGAACCCAGATTTTTTCGGGTAAGCCCTGATAGGGAAAATCAAATTTTTCTCACCTATCGGGGCGATATTTTAGGTAGGTTGGATCCAAGTGCTTATCGGTTACTGAGAACAAACAGTATCAATATTATTAAATCATCTAAATACCAGTCCGTAAATTTGAAAGATGTTGTGGAATTTAAAAAGGAGATTGTCGTTGATTCTTCCGAATTGCCTTATGTGGGGTTAGAGAACATTCAATCAAACACTGGTTTTTACGTTCCCTCAACCGGAGAAAAAGAATCGTTTAATAGTGCCCTCAAGTTTGAAGCTGGAGATATTTTATTTTCAAAGTTAAGACCATATTTGAATAAAGTACATTTGGCCCAATTTCAGGGCGTTTGTTCAACTGAATTCTGTGTCTTAAAAGGGAAAGATCTGAATAATCTATATTTGTTTACTTTTTTGAATTCAAAACTGGTGGTTAATCAAACCTCGTGTTTAATGACTGGTAATACTTTGCCAAGATTACAACCCCAAGATGTCCAAAAGTTGCCGATTCTGCTGCCGCCACCCAACATGCAAAATCACATCGCCACTTTTATGAGGTCTGCCTATGCCCAGAAGAAGCAAAAGGAACAAAAGGCAGACACGCTTTTAGATTCGATTGATGATTATGTAATGCAGGAGTTGGGAATTGAGATGCCACAACAGAAAGAAAATAGCATTAAAAACCGTGTTTTTACTGCAACACTCAGCGAAGTATCTGGACGGCGATTTGATCCAGAAATATATTATCAGGTTTACTCCTTGCATACGAAGTCTTACCCGATGGAAAGATTTCAAGATTGTGTTCTCATTAACCCGTCGACTTCCTTCGATGACTATGAATTGGATATGAGTGTAACCTTTGTTCCAATGGAAAAAGTTTCAGCGAAATATGCAGAGGCTGATTTATCCCTATGCAAGGTGGTCGCGGAGGCAAAAGGATATACAAGGTTTAGAGACAACGATCTGATTTGGGCAAAAATCACTCCGTGTATGCAAAATGGGAAGTCTGCTGTTGTTGATAATTTGGAAGGTGGTATTGGGTGTGGTTCGACAGAGTTTCACGTGTTTCGTGCGTTAGAGGGAATAAACGTTCAATACATTCACGCGCTGTTACGTCTGAAATCTTTGCGACAACATGCCACACTACATTTCACAGGTTCCGCAGGACAGCAGAGAGTTTCGAGTGAGTTCTTCAAAGAGTTAATGATTCCGAAACCATCACTTGAAAAACAAACTGAGATTGCCAATTATATCACTCATGCTCGTAATCAGGCTAAACAACTACAACAGGAAGCCGATACTATTGTGGAACAGGCGAAAAAGAGAGTTGAGCGCATTTTGTTGCAATAGTTTTGTCCAAAAAATACTATAGTTTGGGCGATTCTTCTGTAGCATAGACTGTTAGTCTGTGCTTGTACGTCGGTGCTTTTCTGCTATTTTTCGCAATGTTCAGAGAAAAACCTAACTCACAAAAAAATAAAGGCAGATGCACCAAAAAGCAGCCCCAGCGGGGCGGAATGTCTATAGAAATATTATACCCCAAGAGACAAGCCCCAGCGGGGCGAAATGTGTGCTACTAAAATTGTCCAAGGTTTAGCAAAAAATAATTTTTTGTAAAAAAAGAATAGGCCTGATGGCATGTTAGGCGTGTAAATATTTTGGCAGCATTCTGCTGTGGAAGCAGTTTACCGCTAAAAATGCCTCGTCAAAATACATAGCACTCCGCTGGAGTGCAGATACAAACAATCTCGATTTCTATAGACATATCACGCCGCTGGCGTGAAGCAATATTTACAAGAAATGTTTATCTCTAAAGATACCTCTTTGCTCCAGCGAAGTGCTATGTTTCTGCCTGCGTAAAGCAAAGCACTATCCCTCTGCTATCAGATTCAATTGAAATCTGTTCACCCTGCACGTTATCATTAATCTCAAGCGATTCACGTTGTGAGAGTAGCAATTACGTAAACCATTTGAATCGCGGATGAGGCGGATTATGCTCCAGCGGAGCGATATGTCTGTAGCATCTTGTTTGATTGAGTTCAAGCTAACTTAACAAAATTCCGTAATCTACGTTGTGGAGGCTTTATGGCAAGAAAAATGATTTTTACTCTGGGTCTAGAATTGTTCAATAAAATTCGGGAACAACCCAATTTACTTGACCTACACCATGAATTTGAAATGAGAGGACATTCGCTTTCTCGGAGTTTACTGATTTGGGAAAAAATGGGGAGCCCTAGCAGTTGGTCGTTATCAGATATCGGGAACGAGAAATTTTATCATATTATCAAAAGATCTGATACAGAAATGGAGGTATTGGAAGAAGACTGGGATGCGGTAGAGCTGCGTATCCCCCCACGCGATTACAATCTCCACGGAACCTATGAGGGGATTATTGATTGGTTAAAATCAGCTGGTTTAAGTATAATTGACTTGGAAAAGTTAAAACGCACCGACTTATCGGAACGGAAACTTGATTTTGAAATTGTGTATAGCGATTTGTTAGCAGTGTATGAACTATTGCAAGGAATTTTGACATCTTCACGCGTGGCATTTCTCAATTTGTCAAACGATGATGTTCAGAAAATTAGAACATCCTTGGAGCAATTTTGGATGATAATAGACACAATTAACGAGGTTCATTTATCCACCTCCAGAGATGACCATACGAAGGTTTTACAGAAAATTCTTCAATTTTGTGATGAAGTTAAGCAACGATTGGGACCGACAGTAGCTTATTTGAGATCAAAGAAATCAGAGGAACTTGAAACCCGGCTTGCAGAACAGCTTGAAATCAAGGTTACTACTACTGTTGATGAGGTTGTAGAAAAACTTAAAGAGGCGACTGACGAATCCCAAAAACAACGTGAAGAGGCAGAGAAGAACGAAACCTCTAGACAGAAAGAATTTGCTGAACTGCAAAATAAGTTAGCAGACGAACGCGCGAAGAAGTTGACTGCGGAACAGCAGAGCACTTTTGCCGAACAAGCCGACAGAAATCAACAGGCAGCATGGGCTTGGCTTGGTGTAGCAGGTTTATTGATTATTGGACTTGTAGTCGGAATTATTTCCTATGGACTGCTTGATATTTTAAAACTTGAAGGGAGCGAGTGGACAGTAGTGTTGCAAAATATTTTTAAAAAGGGCTCTGTGCTTACCTTATTTTACGTTGCGCTCAATCGTTCAATTAAGAACTATACTGCCCAAAAACATTTAGAAGTTGTCAACCGACATCGCCAGAAGGCTCTGGATACTTTCCCAGACCTTGTCGAATCGTCAGGGAACAATCCGGAGACACGACATGCTGTGTTATCAGCCGCGACGAATGCGATTTTTGATGCGAATCAGAGTGGTTATTTATCGGCTAAAACGAAAGGCACTGAAAGCGTAAATCCAATTCAACAAGTGTTTGGAGCAATGCGCAGCTCATCAACAAGGTCTGAGGATTAATTGGATTGATCACATACCGCCCCGCTGGGGCTTTACCGTTGGCGAGGATGGCACTTTCTATACACATACCGCCCCGCTGGGGCTAAAAATGCTGCAATGAAATGTCCCCTTACCGATAAGACTATTCACTTCTTCTGTAGGAGCGAGCTCCTGCTCGCGACTTTCCAATGAAACTGGACTAAACAATCCGGCCCTCACCAAACATCGACAATTGCCCGCCCGTCAGCCGTTCGATAACTTGCGCCTGCGTCAGTTGCTCACCAGTTTCGTCAATATGTATGACTGCTATACTCTCATTCGTGTTGAAGTTTCTAATAAATTCATACAACTCAAGGCGAAATTCGACAGAAAAATCTTCGGTTGATTTAGGGGATAGCGACCCAATTTTCCAACACTTGTTGTGAATCATTTTCTGGATT
>CAZURU010000380.1:0-5133 GCA_964623585.1 uncultured bacterium | reverse complement strand
GCCCACCCTATACCTGCTGTTACACAAGCATCAGTTACATTGGATATCTTTTTTATACCTTTTGAGCCGATAGCGATAGATTCTTTGGTTGAGAAGTATCCTTTTTTCAACAAAAGGACTATTCCTGCTGAGGAATATGAAAAGATTCTCACCGAACCTTTTGATTCTCTGAATGTCGGATCAATGCACTTAATTACTGCAGAGTCGGTAGATGAAGATACTGTCTACAATTTTACGAAAACGGTGTATAACAACCGTGCGGAGGTTGTCATAGCACATAAAGCGGGAAGAGCAATCAATGAGAAGAATGTCGTGATCAATGTCGGCACACCTTTCCATCCTGGTGCTATCCGTTTCTATAAAGAAATAGGGATTTGGACTGAATGAAGGATTTGGCAATTATATATAAAACTGGCTTCAAAAGACCTCCTTACCTTTAGACTTTTTAGATTTGGGAGCAGTCAACACGTGACTATGATTCGTGCGGTTGCTCCTTTTGATACAATTCACACCGAACAGCCATTCCACTTGTTTGAAAACTGAATCCTTATCGGCGATTTTAAAGTTAGCACCACATTGCACAACGGTTTCACCGTAACGCGTGCTTTTCAAACGCAAGATCAGATGTAAATCACCCCTATTAGCAAGGACAATATCCTTTAGTGTTCTGAGTTTATCGGGGTTACGGAAATCAGTCTCTGGTATTGTCACCTCAGCTGCAGATGTTAGCATATCGGTCACCGCATCTACATCTATAATATCAATTGCTTGTATTATCGGTTTTTCTAAGCCTGCAGTTTTATTTTTTATGATGCCGTTGATCCAGACAATTTTCCCTTTAACGAGTGCCTCTGCCTGTTTTATATATTTTCTATATAAATCCGGTAAAACAACAATTCTCACCGTTCCTTTTAGGTCTTCAGTAAAGAGGAGTGCCATAGCATCACCTTTTGGCGTGATGCGTTCTTTAACCCGTGTTATTATGCCGATCATAGAGATTTCAGATTCGTTGGGATATGTTGTGAGTGTTTCGGAGTTTGCGGTTGTGTAGTTTTGAATAATATCGCTATATTCTTGAAGCGGGTGTCCTGAAACGTAAAATCCGAGCAGTTCCTTTTCCATCTGATAGTAGACAAATGGTTCATATTCGTGTGTTTCTGTGAGAGTGATCTTACCGGCATCTGGAAAGAGATATAATTGTCCCCGTTCACGTTTCGCTTTCTCAATTTTTGCAACTTTCAAGATTTTTTCTAAGTTTGCTATTAGCAGTGCGCGGTGTTCTTGCAGTGAATCAAATGCCCCACATAGAATAAGACTTTCTATTGTTCTTTTGTTGACCTTGCGTGTATCTACGCGTTCGCAGAAATCTTGTAGTGATGTGAACTTGCCTTCCTGTTGTCGTGCTTCTACAATAGCTTCTATTGCGCTATCCCCAACGTGCTTTACAGAGATAAGTCCGAAACAGATATTGTTTCCTTTTACTGTAAAGAACTTATGGCTCAAGTTCACATCTGGTGGGAGTAAATTGATTTGGACATTTAGAAACTTCTC
Source organism: uncultured bacterium (assembly GCA_964623585.1). GTDB lineage: Bacteria > Poribacteria > WGA-4E > WGA-4E > WGA-3G > MSPOR6. The sequence goes on along the minus strand of CAZURU010000380.1, from coordinate 3,582 downwards.
AAGTTTTTTACACTCTTCACGATAAACGATAATTTTAGCGGCATCGTTAGCCTCTCCGGTCATGATAGCTGCCATAAACTCGCAGGGATAATGGGTTTTGAGATATGCCATTCTATATGTTACGATTGAGAAGGCTATTGAATGCGATTTGTTGAATGCATAGTTGCCAAAGGGTTCTAATATGTCAAAGACCTTTTCGGCATCTTTTTTCTTGTATCCTTTTTTGACTGCCCCATTTACAAATTTTTGTCGTTGTGTTTTTAGTAGTGCATCATTTACCTTTCCCATAGCGCGTCTGAGCACGTCTGCCTCTCCGAGTGAGAATCCTGCCATATCGCGTGCGATCTGCATCACCTGTTCCTGGTAGACACACAGTCCATAAGTGTCTTTGAGAGCGTTTTTTAGTGATGGATGCATAAATTCCACTTTTTGCAATCCGTTTTTGCGTGCGATGAACTGCCGCGTTGTTCCACTCTCTAAAGGTCCAGGTCGGTAAAGTGCTGCAATGGCAGAAAAATCATCAAAGTTTTCTGCTTTGAGTTGCCTAACCACCCTATACATTCCGGGTGATGTTTCCAATTGGAACAGACCTTGAACTAACCCTTCACTGACAAGTGTATAGGTTTTTTCATCGTCAAACGGAATGTCCATTAATTTGATGTTTTTCCCTCGATTTTCTCTCACCATTTCGACGCAATCGTGTGTTTTCGTAAGGCTGCGTAATCCGAGTGTATCGAACTTGATAATCCCAACATCTTCAACGGTTTGTGCTTCAAATTGTGTTGCGATCTGTCCATGTTTATCTTTGAACAACGGCACATAATCAGAAAGCGGACCGTTTGATACGACGATAGCAGAAGCATGACAAGAGACATGCCTTTTCAATCCGACAAGTGCTTTGCTAATATCTATGAGTTCCCTATATTCAGAAAGGTTTTTGAGTTCTTTTAATTCTGGTACCAGTTCTAATACTTTTTCAAGCGTAAGTTTTGAAGTTCCTGGCATCAATTTAGTCAATTTTCTTACATTTTTGATCGGTATCCCAAGGACGCGTCCGACATCAGTGATAGCAGTTCGTGGTCCTGAGGTTGCGAATGTTGCGACTTTACCCACAGAATCATGCCCGTATTTATCAACCAGGTACTCTATAACGTGGTCCCGTGCGCGGTCTGCGAAATCAATATCAATGTCAGGCGGGCTAACACGTTCAAGGTTCAAAAACCGCTCAAACATACAGTCATAATCCATTGGATTGAAGGTAATAACATCAAGTGCATAAAGTGCTAAGCTGCTGGCAGCGGACCCGCGTGCGGAGAGTGGATATCCCTGTTTGTTAGCATGACTGACGTAGTCCCACACGATCAGGAAATAGCCTGCGTATCCGGTTTGACGAATAATATCAAGTTCGTAATTGAGTCGTTGTTGAACATTAGACGGTATCTCACCCCCCAACTTTTCATGCAATCCTTGATAACACAGTTCTTTGAGATAACTGTCATCCGTGTGTCCATCAGGAACATCGTATTTCGGCATCACATACGTGCCGTAATCCAGTTTGAGGCGACACCGTTTTGCGATTTCACAGGTATTACGGATTGCTTCAGGTGGATAATGCTTAAATGCCTCACACATCTCGTCAACACTTTTAAAATAGAATTGATCATTGGATCGCGTCCGGTGTAGGTCTTTCAGGGTGGTTTTCGTTTGGATACAGAATAGCACATCGTGTAATCGGTGATCAGCTTTGTGAATATAGTGGCAATTGTTTGTTCCAACGATTGGAATGTCAAACTCTCTTGCTAAATTGACCATCATCGGGTATATCTTAAGTTCTTTGTCAATATAGTGGTTCTGCAACTCAACATAGAGGTTTCGGGAACCCATTATATCAATCAGTGTTTTAAAATGGCGAATACCTTCTTCACGTTTGTTTGCAGCGAGAAGTTGCGGCACTTGTCCCTGTATACACCCTGTCAGTGCAATAATCCCTTCTCGATATTCATGCAAGATGTCTATGTCAATACGCGGTTTGACATAGAAACCTTCTATATAAGCGAGTGATACCAATTTCATAAGATTTCGGTAGCCTATTGGATTTTCTGCCAGGAGTGTTAGGTGATAAGGTTCCTCTTGGTCTTTATTGAATATTCCGCGATCGCTGGGAGCGACATATACCTCACAACCGATAATTGGTGCAACACCTGCCTTTTGTGCTGCGGTATAAAACTCCCATGCCCCGAACATATTGCCGTGGTCAGTCAACGCGACAGCGGGTGCGCTATTCTCTACTGCCCACTCAATTATATCTGGAACACGGCATACGCCATCAAGCATACTATATTCGCTATGGTTGTGTAGATGGACAAAGTCTACAGACATAATTTTCCTTTCTTAATATTTTGAAATCATGTTGTTATCAGCAATCATTGCTTCGTCAAGATATTATTGTTCGCGATTCGGAGATCGCTCCTACCGATCAATTAATGCTTGACGAAGTACATGATGATACTTCCTTTTTTTCAGATATAACGGCAGTCTCCAACAAGATACGATATCCTGCCACGATTACCTGTTTGAGGGGTTTCTGGTCACGATTACGACTATGGTATTGATAGAGAAAATCGTGCACTTTATCAAATAGTTCTCTTTCTGCCATAAGCGCGACCACAGTTTTCTTCTTACTGACGATTGTTCCGGTAAAGTATTCTACAAGTTCTACTCGTTTTCTACGTGGATACGGTCCTCCCGGTTTTGTTAGCATAAACGTGACCGGGTTTAGATGTCTGAAAGGTGGTTGTTGTTGATATATTTCAACTTCCTTCCATTCTATAGGCGGTCTCGGTTCAAGTACAGCACAATCGAGTTTCCAAATCATCTGTAGTTCATCGAGCACATCAGCATAATCTGTGATTATCGTTGGTCCGTTTGCAAACGGGTCTCTCGGTGTTCCCCATGGACATGTCTCAGCGTGAGCATTAGCAGATTCAATTTCACCTTTCACGTTAACGAAATAGTCAAAATAGTATTTTCTGCCGTTTCGAGTGCCTGGATAAACTTTTCTCAGACACTTAGGGCATCGTTCAAGTTTTATCATGCCCCTCTCCTTCTTAAAAAGTATCTTTTGAACACACCCACAATTCTATCCATGCAGCAGTTTCGATCAGTACTTTAGGTAGATCGGGGTCATTCCGGTTGACATACCGTGCTATCATTAACATTTTCTCGGAGAGCAAACTCCACCAAAGATAGTCGTTTCTATCCTGCTTACCGTTAAGATGGACAATCTGTTCTGTCGCGATCTCAACTTTTTCTTGATATTGTTCTCGTTTAATAGACATTCACATTACACCTTTCCATTATATTTTGTATTGTTAATTAATTATAACAGGCGTTAACGATTTATGCAACATTATTTTTTACCAAATGTTAATGTTTTATCTGACAATGACATAGAGGGGGCAGAAAAAGACTCTCCTATCACCCTATTTATTGATTCCACAAAACTTTCATACGCTTCTTGAATCACTTTGTTTTCACAGACATCTAATGGTATACTTAACATCGGTATCCTCTCCTATTGTC
>CAZURU010000379.1:0-5141 GCA_964623585.1 uncultured bacterium | reverse complement strand
TCTAACAGAATGTGCTACAGTAAAGAGGCATTTTCATTTAGAAATGGTATTATATGGTTAATATTTTCTATCTGATTCTATAGACAATGCACTCCGCTGGAGTGCAAGACACACAAAATTCTATTTCATGTTTTGTATCTATCGATCTTCAACTGTCTGGGTAGAATTACTTCCTCCTAAACAGAAAATGTATCTGTCGCTTGAACCTATATATAGTTTTCCATTGACGATTGCTGGAGAAGAATAGAACTTTAATCCGTATTTTACTGCAACGGAATCATATTCCCAATTGATACTACCATCCAAGATGGAGAGAGAGAATATCTTGCCTGATGCTGTTGCTGCGTATACAGTGTTTTGTGTAACTGCTGGTGATGATACGACTACGCCACCCAAATATTTCTTCCAATGTTCTGTACCCTCTTTTGCATTAATTGAATAGACATGGCCGTCCCGTGATCCAAAGATGACTTGTTCATTATAGACTACCATTGCGGACATAATAGCATCTCCTACTTCATATTCCCAAACTGTATCTCCAGTATCAGCATTCACTGCGACGGCACTACCTTTAGGAATAGGTGCACTTTCGGAGAAATTCCCTTTTCCTAAACCGAAGAACACGATGTTCTCGTAGGCGCTCGGACTTCCCCATACCGGATACGGCATAAGTCTTGACCAGATTTCATCACCTGTTTCCGCGTCAGCGGCAATAATAAGGTAATCATCATATCCTGTGCCGAAGAAGACTTTACCATCCTTGACTAATGGTGCCATGTCAGCGTGAACTGCTGGATAATGCCAAATTTCTTCACCGGCAAGTGCATCTAAACAGTATACGCCATCTGCTCCTGCAGTAAAGTAAAGTCTCCCTTGTGTAATGAAGGGTGTAGATTCTACATGACTTTTTGTTTTAAAGCTCCAGATCTGGTCTCCTGTTTTGGCATCCAGACATCTTAACGAACAGTTATCGTCGTAATGGAATCCTTCACCAATATAAACTCTCCCCGCCACAACTGCAGGTGACGAAAAGATGGGTATGTCTGAGTCATACCGCCATATAACGTCTTGTGTATCTATATCAATACAATAGGTTGCACCACTTGTGGAGAAGACCGCCCCCACCGCTGCAGCAATATAGAGACGATTTCCAACGACAGCAGGTGATGAAAGAAATTGGACTGTTTTCAATCCTTTCTCTTTAAATATCCAGGCTATGTTCTCGTTTTGTGGACCTGGTAGCGTATCAGCATGTCCTGTCCGGTCCGCATTGAATCTGAAAGTTGGCCAAGGTGTTCCTGTGATGGCGTTGGTGTCGCCACGGTTTCCATCTTTTTCAACAACTGTAGGTGTAGAATTATTAATATTCCGTACAACTATCTGGTAGGTTAGAACTGCTATTCCAATCAGAACAACCAGACTGATGAGCAGTGTCATCACCCTTTTCAATGAGAAAAACTTGCGCATTTTGTAAAAGACCAGTTTCGTTGTATCGCGTGCAAAAACGAGTGAGGTTATGATTGCAACACCAACAAATGCAAGTATTTGCGGGATAATACTCATCAATGCTGTCAAAGGTCCAAGTAATTGGGGTATAACCGCATCAGCAGTGTTGGTGAAGCAGGTGAGAATAGATGTCAAACTAAGTATAATAACCCATGTGATTTTTCTCATCAGTGAGTACTCCTGCACTATTTAGCCACTATTTAGATTTATCCAAGAAGTCAACCGCAAAGTGCAATAAGTTTTCCAACATGCGTCTGTTTTTGGATACATTTTCTTTTCTGCCGTTGTGTAGACTTGTAATGAGATACATCCCTTTTCCGTGTCTCAATTTTGCTATAGCGATCTGTTTACCGCCATTAGATGTAGCCATGACTTCGAATTTGTCGTTCCATCCGTTCCAGGAATCATCAAGTGAAAGTTGCCCGGAACTAATTTTGTGTGGTGCTTTGAAGAGATTTCCTGCTTTAGATGTGGGTTTGAAATCGTTTCGGTGATCACTTTCAACACCTTTTAGGGGATGGGGCAGCCAACCTGTTCCGCAAGGTTTATCGGGATCACTATCTTGTCCAGAGGCAATGACAACCCCTCCGTTCTTGACAAAATCTCTAATTCGTTTTTCTTGATTACTATTGAGTCTATAACGACCATTTTTTCCGATAGAACGAAATCCGATCCATAGGATGTCAGATCTATTTATGTCAGGTAAGTTGCGATCTTCTGACGGATTAAATGAAATCCATCGGTTGCTCACTTTATTGAATTCGGTGATGATTGGAATTTCATTTTGATAATCGTCTGTGTTTAAGAATAAGAGTTGAATAGCACTATCACCCAGCATACTCTCCAACTCTTTCATAAATTGAGATGTAGAATCTCTTTTTGAAACTTTATCTTGATTGAGGTATTTCTCGAAATGCGTGAATCTCCATCTACCCCATCCTCTTTCCCGATCTTTGGTGAGTTGGAGTTGAAACCATTTTCCTCTTGTATGTGCTAAAGCGTCAATTCGTCCACCTTCTTGTAGGTAGCAGACTATGATGCGTTCTTTCTGCTTTAGAAAACGTGCTAATTCTGCTCGATGATCTGCTTCACCTTTGTATACATCATAACGAATTTTGATGACATCAAACTCACTACGACCTTTGACATTCTTTTCAACCTTAATATCAGCAGTTTTACGTTTGTTGTTCACTTCCGAAATTGTGCCGAAGACGATATTACTACTCTCTTTAACGATTTGAGGAACGGTGTAACGTTTTGCTATATATGCAGTATTGTCTGATTGTTGACCGAGGACAGTACAAACGACAAGGAGTGACACTATTAATATCCTGCGTGAATATCGATTCTCTATTAGACTGAGTATTTGTTGTTTCACTAATTCTTCTCCGATTTATGTTACGGCACACGGAGTGTGCCTACTACTTTTAAGTTTATGTTATGATTTCTATTGAGATTTTCCTCTTGCACTTATTTCCCAAACAGATTCAACAATATCATTTCTGGTACAATAGTATCTGTCGTGCAGATTTACAGTTGTACAGCAGTGTGTCGGAAGGATTTCCACTCTATCTCCAGGTTGCAAGGTTACGTTGTTATCTGTTACGTGCATCTTACCGTGTTCTTCGGATAGTCCTGTCATCTCAAGACCTGCAACGTTGATAGGTTGTGGAATACCAAATTCTTTTGCTAACACTTTCAAACCTGTGTCTACAACAATTCGATTTTTTTCAGGACGACTTACGACAGCCGCCATGAGTGTCAATGCACAACCGAATTTTTCTCCAACCCCTTCAACATAGTGATAAGTAGAATCCATAAACACATAAGAACCTGCTTGGATTTCTGTCATATCAGGTATACTTCCTGTTATGTCAAAGGTTCCTGTTCCGCCTCCACTCATAATAGGGACTTCTATCCCTTGTCTGTTGAGATAGTTTTTGGTTTCAACTAAACGTTGCATCGCAGTTAGTGTTGCTTTTTCACGTTCAGCTCGGTTAGGTTTTGTTACTGTATGTCCTTCATATCCCATTAGACCTTCAAAAATTAGGTTTGGAGACTGAATTACCTTTTGTGCTAAGTTGTAGGTGGCTTTTCCGGGTTCAACGCCACAACGATTCATGCCGATGTTGACTTCAACCAATATTCTGATGTTAACACGTTTTGTGGTAGCTGCATCTGATATGTCCTGCACATTCTGAGCATTGTCAACAGCGACCATAACATTGGAGTTAGCTGCAATGTTGGTGAGTCTTTCTATTTTCTGTTTACCGACGATCTGATTTGCGATGAGAACATCTCGTATGCCGGTATCAATGACTGTTTCTGCCTCTCCTAATTTTGCACATGTAATACCGATTGCACCTGCAGCCATCTGTTGTTGTGCGATTATGGGTGATTTATGTGTCTTTAGGTGCGGTCTAAGTTCCGCGTTGACAGTGGAGAAATAATCTGACATTTTCTTGATATTCTGTTCGAAAACATCCAAATCAATTAGCAATGCAGGTGTGTCCAATTCTGATTTGTGCTTACCAACATAATACCCACTGTCAATCATACATCACCCCTATAGCTGTTTCACTGGATTAGATAGTATACCGAAACCATCAATTTCTATTTTTACGACATCACCTGAAACAAGTGGAAGTTCGTTTGGTAGAATGATTCCGGTTCCAGTGGAAACAACAGTACCGAATGGAATAGGATTATCTCGCATCAGGAATTCGGTGAGTTGTTCAAACTTCCAATTGATCTGTGATGTGTTTACTTCTCCAACAAATAATTCTTCGTCTCCCCGTAGGATGGTACATGTCATCTGTAAATTGTAAGGGTCATCAACTTCAGACGGTGTTATGAACATTGGACCTAATGCACAACAACCGTCATATATTTTTGATTGTGGCAGATAGAGTGGATTATCACGTTCTATGTCCCATGCTGATACGTCATTGCATAATGTGTACCCCAAGATCTCACCCGTATCACTTAGAATGTATGCAAGTTCTGGTTCGGCTGCTGTAAGAACAGAGTCGCTACGTATTGCGATATGTCCGTTAGGTCCGACGCAACGCGGTAATGTTGCTTTGAAAAAAATCTCTGGTCTGTCAGCGTGATATACTCGTGTATATATATCTTGTTCACTATCGTCATCACGCATATCAGCACTACGTTTATAGGTGACACCACAACCCCATACTTCTGGTGTATCAATTGGGATCATCAGATGTGGCAGTTTTTCATTCGGTGGAATGTCCAATCTTTCTATTGTCAGTCCTCCACTATCATTAGATATTGTATCAGCATCTTGGAATGCAGTGAATCGCATGGGGGTTGGAGCAGAGACCTTTTCTTGTATGTCCGCCAATAGTACTCCGAGTGAGACTCTTTCAGTATTAGCAAGTTTAAGAATTTCTAATACTCCAGTAGATTCATCACTGGTGACATCAATAACTTCGTTCTCGCGTGTAACTATCCCTACTCGCTTACCTAAGTTGGGGATATGAAATTGAATTAGTTTCATAATACGTCAATCGGGAATCGGAGTTCCCTCCTACAAGAAAGTCAATTGTAGAATCCACTGTATGTTATACCATTTCTACTTTATAATATACCATTTGCGTAGGTCGTGTAGAGGC
>CAZURU010000378.1:956-5148 GCA_964623585.1 uncultured bacterium | reverse complement strand
GAGGTTCCTTAGTTGTATCGGTAATTTAAGGACAAACCGATTGTACGTGGCCGCAAAGAGAAGAAGTACTGGTGCGTACTTCCAGATGCTGCTTCGGTATTACCAGCAGATAAATTCTGCTCATTCCCTATGTTACGCATGAACAGTGATGCAGACCAGTTCTTATTGGACTCCAATTCTATAGACGCATTAAATACTGCATATGAATCAATTTCGAAGAAATCTCGTCCAAAATTAATATTCTGATTAAACATCGATTGCGTTTCACTGGCGTATTTTCCATCCACATGGTAGATAAGCGACCAGTTATTCATCTCAAGGGGTTGCAAATAATCAAGTGAGAATGTAAAGGTATGGTCAGGCACACTGGGCAGTGGATCGCCGTCTGACGCTGCAACAATGTCAACTATGGGTGTGGCATCTCCGAAGAGAAAGTCCTGAGCGGTGAAATCCTTTGTTAACTCCGCATCGACGAAGGAATAGCCAATATTATAGGTCAGGCCTTCACCTACATTTCCATCTAGTTGCAGCTCGATACCTTTTGTTTCGGCTTCTTCTCCGTTTAACGTAGTTCTAAATCCCGGGTTTGTGAAAAATTCAAACTGAAATTTGTCCCATTCAATAAAAAAGGCCGCTATGGAATAGTTTATATTCTCCGACAGAGTCCCTTTTAATCCTATTTCCCAATTGGTTGCCGTATCTGGCTCAAATGTGAGCCTCTCTGGTATCGAGGCCTGGAGACCACCTGTGGGAAGCGCATTGGCGCCGCCATGGCGAAATCCTTCCGCCCAGGTAAAATAAGCCATCATATCGTCGCTGATATTATAGGATGTGTTGACCTTGAAAATCTGATCTTCAAAGTCTCGTTTTTCGACGACGGTTGTACCACCTAGAAGAAAATTAGGCTGCCCGGGGCTTGAACAAAAAAGTCCACAAAAGGGTATTAATGTATCAAATGAGTTCGAAAATTCCTGCCAAAACGCTCTTATGCCACCGGTAATCTGCCATTTTTCATTTACGTGCCAGGTCATCTCGCCAAAAAGTGCAATATCTTCAAACTCAAAAACTCTCTCTTCTTGAAACGTAAAATCTGGATGAGTAGCGTTATTCCGCCCTAAAGGAAATCCAAAGCTTGCTACATTGACGGTCATATCAAACTCACTTATACCCGGGTTCGTATTGCGTGAGAGGTTGTATGTTTCCCTGTCTTCATAGTAGGCACCCACAGCGTAGTCAATCTTGTTATCTCCAGATGAAACCAGCCGAATTTCCTGCGTAAACCGCTCGGTATCATCAGTGATACTTGTGAGAGATGAAGCTCGTGGATAAAATCCATTAAGTGCCGCAAAACTGGTGCCACCCGGTGCTCTAACAGTAAAATCAAACCCGGAGAGATCGGGGGTACTAAAAAAGTTGACCTCTGAATAGGAGGTCGAAGATGAAACTTCAGCAAAACCAAGATCAATATTTACTTCAGCACTAAAAATATCAGCCTTGCTTTCGCTAGGTGATTTTCTAAAAATACTGTGTTCCCAGTTACCGACATCAGGAAATATTGCGCCACTGTTTGGATAGAGGGTATTCCCACCTGGTCCGAGACAGGGCTGATTGGCAAAAAACGAAGCTGAGTATGCGACGCCCCCATTGCAACCATTAGGACTTGGAACTGTTGAACCGGGAGGATTAGCGAGACTACTGTCAAATAGCCCCCCTTCATAGTCGGGATTTACCCCGGAAAAATCATCTACTTCAGTCTTCTGGTTGGTGTAAGATAACTGGACATCGATCTTATCTGTCGGTACCCAATGCAGGTTGGCGCGAATCATATGTGATTGACTATCATTGGTATCTTCTTCCGGCGCGAGTACATACCCGCTTGCCAGGTCCCCAGCTACCCTTGGAATAGCTACACCGTTACTATCATGTTGAACAAGACCCACTCCATCAACAAAGCCCCCTAAATCATCCCAGCTCCCCACCAGCCTTAAGGCCAGGGTATCTTCTAACAGGGGAATATTGAACACGACGTCACCGCCATAACCAAGTTCATCAGACTCCCACATGGAATCAAGATGCATGTTGGCTTCCATTGAAAACCCATCAAAGTCGGCTGCTTTTGGTATAAAGCGGATTGTTCCACCAAGTGAGCCGGAGCCGTATAGAGTTCCCTGTGGGCCGCGCAATACCTCCACCCGTTCAATATCTTTCATAATCATAGGAAAAAATACTGGTGATTCGCCGAAATACATTGACACCGCACCGGAACTCACATCAGAACCAAACAGTAGCCTGGAATCATTGGCATTAAGACCACGGAGTACAAAAGTATTTCGACTTGAGCGAAATGCTCCGCCCTGCTCCTTATACGAGAGTCCCGGTACCAGACGAGAGACATCACTTAGACTAAAGGCTCGGGCGGAATTAATATATTCATCTGAATATGCTGAAATATTATAGGGAATATCCTGGACACTCTGCTCTCGACGCTGGGCTGTGACTAATACTTCTTCAAGTACTGATTGCGCCAAAGCCGGAGGTGAAAAAACACAGACCATGCATGCAAGCATCAGCGTCACAGTAAAAGGCTTTAATTGCGTGTTCTGAGAGGAGTTTGTATTGCTGGCGCCCAGATTTAGTTTCATTTTCACGTTATTTCCCCATGATGAAAATTGATAATATTGACAGCACAAAAAGCTGTATTGAAGATAAGTATTCTCGATAATGCTAACGTGCGCTACTGTACAAAAGGATAGGTGCCATCGATAGAATGTATTGTCAATGTGAAGAATACTGGAAAAGGGATATCGTCTCCTCTATGCTAGAAAAGACACAAATAAAAGTTCAATATTTCAAAAACTTGAGATTCACTGCAATGACTAAAAGCGATGATTACAAAAAAATTTACGAAGAGTTGATAGGTTTTACACCGCCCAAAATTCAGCACCGTATTCGTGCAGGTCTGGAATGTAACCCTGAAATTCTTGACATGGTGGAAAAAATCCGTGAAAAAGCCATGTACCCGGACACCATAGATACCAAAACGGCACAGATGATATTGTTTGGCATTCTACTGTCCCATGTCGCACCTGCATCCGAGTTTCACGCCCGAGGTGCAATGCGTGCCGGTGCAACGAAGAATGAATTACACGATGTCAGTGCACTCGCTTTTCTTTTCCGTGGACTGCCCGCCTTCAATCTGGGTGCACAAATTATCAATGAAGTGTTTGATGATCCAGAAAAGAAAATTGGTGACATTTTTGAAAAATAGCGCTGCCATGGTGGGCTGGAAACTCAAAGCCCACCAACACTTCTACTGTGACCCTGTCAGGAACCCCAGGAATTCATAAGCGCCGCACTGTGGCAAACAGTACCTAACATTAAACGAATGTTCAGTAGTGCCGCCTTATGCAATTCTGCCGCCGGAGAGCCAACACACTCTTCAGGAACAACAATATTATAACCACGCATAAAACCGTCACGAATGGTTGAGTCAATGCATACGTTAGTGGCTACACCCGTAACAACAAGATTCTTAACGCCTTTTTGCTGTAAAACAGCATTCAATTCCGTCTCAAAAAAGGCGTTATAGCAATGCTTCGTTATGATTAGTTCCCCATCCAGTGGCGAAACACCAAAGAATTCACCTCCCCAGCTACCCTCTTCACACAAAATCTCTTCAGAAGAGCCCGTCTGCCGCAATTTTCTCAGCATACTATCCGGAATATAATGGGGGTCATATGCCGCTTTTATCCATATAACTGAGACGTCTTTATCACGTGCAACTTCAACGAGTTGATTTATCGCATTAGCCACATCGACACACTGACTGACATCCTTGCCCAGCACGCGATGGATATAGCCATCCCTGGCACAGAAATCGTTCTGCATATCAATGACCAGCAACGCTGTATCTGCAGGTGATATGTCCATCGCCAATTTCATTGATTGGATCAAATTTGCCTGGCTGCTCACTCCATATCCCAGAATGAACAGCCCAGACCGCACCGCAATGCGTCTACTGCTTCATAACAAATTGATCTTGCTGGACGGTCTCCGGCTGCACCCATTGCAGATATCCAGGCTAATAATTCTACCGTACCACCGTCGCCGGCACCTAGCATGCTTTCGATAGTCGCTTCCTTCAAAACCTTTTCCGGATTTCCTTCTTCCAGCAATGACATGAACCAGCGGT
>CAZURU010000378.1:0-946 GCA_964623585.1 uncultured bacterium | reverse complement strand
CGGTCGTACTCTTCATCAACCAAAAAATATTTAGGGCCGCCCGGATCATGAGACAGTCCGCCGGTTGCCATAATTACCACACGGTCACCCTTTGGTAGTGCACGGCGCACGATGTCCGCCAGCGTCACACCCAGCTGATGGCACAGATCAGTACTCGGTACAGGAGGAACAATACAGTTCATATGGATAGGGATAAGGGGAACATCATGCTCCGGCGTGACAAAATGCAGAGGCACCGACCAGTTGTCATCAAACAAAAGGTCATCAGAAAACGCCATACGAATTCCGGCTCGGTTTATCTCCGCAGCCAGAGTCCGCGCATGCTCCGCGTTACCCTTAACCTTATACTCAGGCAAGGCAACCCAATCTTTAAACCATTCCGCCGGCCCGGTCCACTCAGAGGCAGTACCGACACAAAAGTCCCACGTATTGTCAAAAGGCATATTCAGCGCATGGTCATTAGCAATGCCGATTATGTAATCTGGCTTCTTCGCACGTACCAGGGCACCCAATTCCTGAAAGCCTTCAAGGATCTTTTTTTGCTTATCTTTTGGCGCTTTGTATAACCATCCTGTCAAAGACGGGGCGTGACTTAGGGCACATGTCGCAACTATTTCAGCCACTTTTTGGTTCTCCAATATATAACTTCCATATTTTTAAAAATTCAGACGAGTTGTCTTAGCCTTACTCATTTCAGGTCTTTAATGTGCTTGGCATAAGCCTGGCAGGCTTCGCTCTCATTGTGGTTGTCAGCAACACCATGGAACAAACGGCTAATCTGCGGCAGGAAATACGGATGCACCCCCAGTTCAGCCAATTTACCGATATTTTCCTCGCGCCATGCGGCTTTTTCCTCTTCTGATAATCCATATGCGATCATAAATTCTTCAAGATCTCTGGGAAACCGTTCGTACAATCCCGAACTCCGTCGAACCTCAAAAACCAT
>CAZURU010000377.1:0-5163 GCA_964623585.1 uncultured bacterium | reverse complement strand
AAACGTGGTCGGTTTTTTTCTCATTGTAGTAGGGGCATTAATGTCTGTGCCAGGTGTGCCTGGAAAAGGATTATTGACTATATTAGCGGGTTTGATTATTAGCGATTTCCCCGGTAAGAAACGTTTGGCACGCCGCATTATTCGCATTCGGACGGTATACTTGGCTGCGAATAAGATACGTCTGTTTTTTAAGCGACTACCCTTGGAGTTAGAAGAAACGTAATCAAGGCGTGAATTATTGTCTGGGAAAGAACTTCTTGTGAATGTCTAAGAGTCTCTTGAGTTCTTGAATTGGCTTCTGATGATCGTCAACCCGTAAGTCTACATATCGGTCATTGAAACCGCTATATACTCCGTTCTTCCGTACATTGTGCTACTGAATAGGGGTTAATCGTCTTCAAACCGGATTTTCATGGCTTCTGCGTGTCCTTCTAATCCTTCTACTTCAGCAAGTTTAACGACAGCAGGTGTTACCTTCTCCAATGCGGTTTTGGTATATGATATAAGGCTTGTCTTTTTTAGGAAGTCCTGAACACTCAATGGAGATGCGTATCTTGCTGCTGTTCCGGTTGGTAGTATGTGGTTAGGTCCTGCGATGTAATCACCAACTGCTTCGGGAGAATAAGGACCGATGAAGATAGCACCAGCATTATGAATTTCACTCAGCCAATTAAAAGGGTTTTCAATGTGCAGTTCAACGTGTTCAGGTGCAATTTGATTTGCATATTTTACTGCTTCAGTAATATCTTCAACGACTATTGCTGCCCCGTAGTTTTCGAATGCCTTAACAAGTTCATATTGGCGTGGGAGTGTTTGTGCTTGGAGTTCTATAGCTGCCTTTACCTGTTCAGCAAAACCGAGGGAAGGTGTTAGCAGTATGGTTGAGCATTCTGGACCGTGTTCTGCTTGTGAGATTAGGTCAGCTGCGACAAAATCTGGGTCTGCTGCCCCGTCTGCGATTACAAGAATTTCACTGGGCCCCGCCAATTTGTCTATGTCTACTTGTCCATATACCTCTTTTTTAGCGAGTTGAACATAGAGATTTCCTGGGCCGACGATTTTGTCAACAGGCTTGATGGATTCGGTTCCATAAGCCATCCCGGCGACAGCTTGTGCCCCGCCGCATTTGTATATTTCGTCAACACCGCATTCAGCTGCAGCAACAAGCATGTGTGGGTTAATCTGTCGATTCCGCATCGGTCCCATACAGACGACTATCTCTTCTACACCTGCTACCTTCGCTGGTACCACACTCATTACCAATGAAGATACTAATAGTTGACTTACGGAAGGCACACAGACGCCTACTCGTTTCAATGGACGAATTAGATGTCCTAATAATACACCATCTGCCTCTGTTGAGAACCATGAAGATTGTATCTGTTTTTGATGAAACGATTCAATGTTTGCTTTAGCTTTTATTAATGCATCAACAAAATCGTTGGATACATCTCCGTAAGCTTGTTTAAATTCCTTCTGCTGAACTCGTAGACCTTTTGCGGATATGCGCGGTGCGTCGTATTTGCGCGTATAGCGTGCAATAGCTTTGTCACCTTGATCCTGAACATCGCTAATTGTCCTTCGTACTGTTCTAAGGATGTTTTCATCCTTGAGTTTACCGCGTTCGTTTAGTTTGCTAAGAAATGCTGTACACTCTGGTGTTTGTGTTTCTATAATTTGAATCATAGTCGTGATTAGATACGTGAGTAAAGTGTATTTTAGAATTTTTGGTAATAATCAGACTTAGGTATTGACTCTTTGTATATCCGCACCGATGTTATTGAGTTTTTTTTCAATTTCTTCATAACCTCTGTCGATGTGATATATACGTGAGACAGTGGTTTCACCAGTTGCTGCTAATCCTGCGACGACAAGTACTGCGCCAGCCCTTAGGTCGGAAGCCATTACAGGTGCGCCACTCAGATAAGGTACACCTTTTATGAAAGATTTACTACCCTTAAGTTTGATATTTGCCCCCATCCGGTTTAGTTCAGCTGCATGTATGAAACGGTCTGTATGTACATTTTCTGTGATAGTGCTTTTACCTGATGCGATACTGAGCAATCCCATGAATTGTGCTTGCATATCCGTTGGGAAGCCTGGGAAGGGTGCGGTTGTTACATCAATTGCTTTGAGTTCTTTAGGATTTGTGACCCGCACACCTGTATCATACCAATCTAATTTTATACCTGCGTCAATTAGTTTTTTTGCTACTGCTGTGACTTGTTGCGGTTTAATTCCTTCAACGGACACATCTCCGTTTGTCATTGCAGCGGCGACCATGAAGGTTCCAGCTTCAATATCATCAGAGATGACGGTGTGTTCAGTACCGTATAGTTGTTTGACTCCATTTATCGTCAGTGTTGAAGTGCCGATACCCTTAATATCTGCCCCCATTGCGATTAGGAATTGTGCCAAGTCGTAGACGTGTGGTTCTTGTGCTGCGCCTTTAATGATGGTTGTGCCTTCTGCTAATGTTGCTGCCATCATTACGTTAGCTGTAGCCCCGACACTGGGTCCGTGTTGTCCGAGTAGGTCAATTTTTGCGCCTTTTAATCTTTCGGATTGTGCGTATATATATCCTTTTTTGACTTCAACATTTGCGCCTAAATGCTCTAATCCTTTAATATGTAAATCGACAGGTCTGGGACCGATTGCACATCCACCGGGAAAAGAGACTTTTGCTCTACCAAGTTTTGCTACGAGTGGACCTAATACATAAATTGAAGCGCGCATTTTTCGCACAAGGTCGTAAGGTGCCTCATATTCCATTCTGTTTATGGGTTCAATATAGAGTGAACCATTTTTGTGTGTTATGGATGCGCCGAGTCCTTCAAGTACGGCACTAAGTGTATTTACATCTGTTAGGTTTGGGACATTGTGAAGTACACTGACATTGTCTCCGAGAATTGCTGCGGCGACTGCGATTGGTAGTACAGCATTTTTTGACCCACTGACTTTAACTTTACCTTCAAGTCTGTTCCCACCGTTGATTACAAATTTTTGCATTTTGTTCACCCTTATTATGAGATTAGTATGTTTGATGTATTATATGTATATATGTTTAAGGCTATAAGTTTAAGGCTATATGTTTAAAGCTATATGTTTCAGGCTATACCGTATCATGCATATACGATGCCAAAAGTGAACATGTTACAAATATAAGTATTGGGTGAATTGTGCAGTTTCTTTATTGTATCAAAAGAGACACATGTAACGGCTAATACACTAGGATTAGTCTTTGTTCTGTGATTTTAGAGTATCAATCTCCGCTAAAAGTTGTTGGATTCTTGCTTCAGCGTTTTCCGCCCGTGTTTCAGCGTCTTCAGCTCGTTCTGTCACAGTTGGTAGCCATTCAGATTTTGTTGGGTCGAATAACCGTAGGATTCCATCATTTTCACCTAATTCTAATCCTAAGACTTCTGAGGTAAGTCTGTCGTTAGCAAAGGGGATTTCTTGATAACGACCGTCATTTAATCTGTATCCTACAAAACTTGGGACGATCTCACCGAGTGGGTCGTAGATGAAGTATTCTTTTACTTTTAGCTCAGTTTCATATAGATCCTTTTTCTTTCTCATATCGTCCCTGAATGTATTGGGGCTTGCAACTTCCAACACAAAATCCGGCGCGCGACCTTCTTCCCAGATTCTATAAGTCCTGCGTTGTTTTTTCCCTACACCAAATGCAACGAACACATCTGGTGCGACAGATTTATTTCTGTTTCCCTCCTCGTAATACATAAACATGTTTCCTGAAATACAGACATCGTCCACATTACGAAAATGGTGTTTTAGCATTTGGATGAAGTCAATCATCAAGTCGCGGTGTCTTTCAGTTTCTGCCATTGGTTTTCCATCCGATTCCGGATAGAATATCGTCGGTGCAGATTTTATTCTTTTCGGCATCGTGTCATCTCCTATTTCAGTCATTCTTTTCATTATAGTATATAATAGAAATCTACCGTAGTCAAGGTGTTATGAGGGGTGGGGGTGTGTAAAGTTTTTGTCACTGCTTACGAAGTTTCCTAACCTCGCCAAGTATCAAACCCTTCCCACCGCCGCTGTCAAGGTTTCCTAACCTCCACATTCAATACCTTCACCAATAATAGACATTCTCTTAGATTATACCAGTTGTAGGCCATTCTTCCAGATTGTGCCTCATTGTAGCCAAAAATGTAATACTTCCTCGTAGCACATTCATCCTTGATTGTGCTTCTTCTACAACCACCTTTTGCACCGTAGGTGTTGATATGTGATTTACAAAAGCCTCGGAGAGGCGAAAGGTGTATAGTCCGCATTGATCCAACCAATAGCAAGCCCCAGAGGGGTGAAACGTGTAGCAACGCACTAACGTTTTTCACTAAATTGACCCTATAGTGACAAACACTTTACACACCCTAGAAAACAATTCCATTGACAATTCCATCTGTTTCTGCTAACATATATTTTGAAATAAATCTTTTGGAGGAACAATGTCTGAAGATCAGCAAATACATGATTTAGAAGAAATCCTGAACATACTCGATAAGAACATTGGTCATTTTTCCGACAAACTTGCGAAATGGACAAAGGAGTGAAGTCAAGTCAACAGCGTTTGCGCCCTATCATCCCAATCGTTTTTTATACTGGAGGCAGACAGTGGAAGACCCCAGTAACTCTCAACGCAGTAATGGATGTTCCAGAGGAGATGGCACCTTATGTGCCCTCATTTAAGACCCACATTCTCAGTGTTAAACACATTGACACGGACGAGTTGACACAGACCGATCATCCTTTCGTATGGTTAATGACCGTCCTTCAGAAGGAATCTGACGATGAAAAATCCATGCAAGAGACGTTAGATACGGCTCTAACACAACTGGATACAGTAAAAGATGAAGACCCGATACTCCACCGAAACGCGATGATATACTTATCACTGATCGTAAGGTGTAGACGGCATGAAAGCGAGCAAACTCCATTGCTCAGAATGATAGACACTTGCACAGAAGATGAGGAGGTTAAAAGAATTATTATGACAGGTGCAGAAGCTCTTATTGAACAAGGAAAAGCCGTAGGTCTTGAACAAGGACTTGAACAAGGTAGAATCAACGAGAAACGTACAGACGTTCTCAAAATAGTAAGGTATCGGTTCGCTGAGAAGTCAGACACTGTTCTCAATGA
>CAZURU010000376.1:0-5195 GCA_964623585.1 uncultured bacterium | reverse complement strand
ACAAGTCGTTAAAATTGAATGCCTCTGCGTTTTGAACAGTTAAACTTTGACTGAATACTTAAAGTATGGTAAAATTAGTTTTAATCATGTTAGAATCTGTGAGATCAACGTTTAAGTTGTTTGGTTACATTGCTTCCTGTTTGTGTGCAGGGTGTTGGGGATAAAAGTAATTATGCAGACGCAATTAATTCAAAAAAAGGCTCAGATTGGCAGTCAAGTTGAGTTTACGTTGGTGACCGGCAATCAGGTATCGGGTCTTCTCAAAGAGATTAGTCTTGAACATGTTACATTGGATGCAGCTAAGGGCGAAATGACAATTTTGGTAGAGTCAATAATCGCTGTTCAGAGCTTAGACAATACTAATGATTCTGAATCTCTGTCTAATGTTCCAGATCTGGATAGTCAAGTTGATACATCTGAATTTTCAAATTCCGAACCGAATAAGGTTGAGGTGTTGGACTCTGAAAATATCCCTTCAAGCGAGGTTAAGCCCCCTAATTCTTCAGATGTTGACGCAGAACCAGTAGTTTCGGTTTCAGATCAGATTGAAGAGGCTGAAGTTGTAGATGCTAACACAGATTCAACTACTTCAGTTAATTTTGAAGAACAAGCTTCCGAGAAACTAACTGAAATTGAGAAGCAGTTTAATGCCGAAACTGAATACACTAAAATTGAATTGAAACCACCAGATTTAACCTTCCCAGCGGCCGAGTTGAAAGGTTGGCAAAATACAGATGTTGTCGCCAAATGGTTGCAAATTAAAAATAAGTATGAAAATGCTGAAAAAATTAATGAATTAAGTGCCAAATTTGGCAGAATTCAACCACTCGTTCCTGAAATCAAATCTTTAGTCAGACGTTTTCCAAATTCGGCATCACTAAAACGGACTTATGCCTATTTTTACGCGATCTCAGACGATTGGCAAGAGGCCATTCAAACTTATCAAGAGGTAGCAATTACTTCAGAGGATGTCAACGATTGGTTTAATCTGGCGGTGTCAGCATTGAATCTGAATAATGAAGAACTCGCCTGCTATAGTTTAGAGAAATTTTTCTACGAAGTTTCTGTGGTTGATGCACCAAAGGCCTGGTATAGTTATGTTAATCTCGTAGAAAAATTCAACAACCTCCCAGCTTTCCGTGAATTGTGTAAAAAAGACAAAAACAATGTTGCAGAGAATGAAATTGAGGTTTTACTTGATGCGGCTATATACCTTTTTAAGAAAAAGGGCACCGCAGAATTGGCAACAGAAATTGTAGAAAAACGAATGAAAAGCAAACCTGGAGAATCTCTGCTTAGAGAAGTTTGTCAAAAACTTGGTGGGCAATCTGCTGAATCCTACCGTCAATTCTTAGCCGAGTTTATGCAAACGAGGATCGCGTCGGAGAAAAAAACACTCCCAATAACTCCTGAATCTCTTGGGCATATCGGCACCCTGAAACACTCTATTCATCATATACCATCGCAAAAACAGTATCTACGAACTCACGAGGAAGATCTTTATGCTAGTGCGAAGCGTGCCGACGTAATGGAAAAAGACCTTGATAAAGCGGAACGCCTTTATCGAGAATGCATTAATCAGGATATTAAACATGACAGTGCAATTAAAGATTTAGCAATGGTGCTTGTCCGACTAGGCCGTCCGGGAGAAGCCGTTGAGATCCTTGAAAAGAAGCGGCCAGATATAGAAGATAAACAGTCTTTAGATAATACTCTCATCACTATATACCAGAATGCCGGGCTATATAAAAAAGCGATTGAACTGCTCAAAAATTCTCTCAAACAAGCACAAGACCAGGAGCAAAGATTGCAGATTCGTTTGTCAATCGCAAATGCTTATATTAATTTGGAAGATTATGCAAGTGCCGAAAGCCAATTCCACCTAATGCAAAAACTACGTCCGCACAACATTACTGTGCAACGGAATCTTGCACTTTGTCTCTCAAAACAGAACCGCTACGATGAAGCCCAAAAGATGTTGAATCAAATTCAGAAAACTTCCCCAGATCGGAAAACGGCAGCGTTATTAGAAGCGGTTGAAAGTGCTCAAAGGACAGGCGAATTTACTCTTGATGATGGCAGTATCATTGAGATTGAAACAACACTTTCATATTTTTCAGGTGAATTAAGCAAATTTGCTCAATTCTTCTTGGAGCGCTGTACATTTGAAGGCATACCAACGGGAAGGGTGAAAGATGGAAAATATACAGGTTCAAAAAAAGATGTTCAATATGATACAGGAAGGCTCGATGATATAGCTAGACAACTTGGAACTAAAAGCCCGCGCGATCGTAGCAATTATTACCTTTCAGCTTCTCGTATCTATGTAGATGTAGGAGATGATCGAAACTTTTTTTATAGATATCTCTGTCGCAGCTTTGCCTCAAGGGGCGATGCTGCCGTGAGTGAAAACAAGCATTTGGATACTGTTCGCGAATGGTATTGTGAGGCATTAACTGCTTATGACGGAGACAAGACACGGCGTAGGAGGGATGAGCAAGATGCAGTTAATTCCCTTGTTAGGTATCTATATTCCACATTGGGATATGCCCATATTGATCTAGCACCAAATACCCAAACTTTCAACAAAGTAGTTAGAGATGTGATTAACAATCATCCAGACAAGAAAAAAGTTTTTGATGCTATCGTATATCTCATTTTACACAGTCGATTTGCTGCTGATAGGGTTTTGAACCGTCTATACGATAATGAAACCTTACGGACAATGGCTATTGATTATTTAAAAGGAATGGGTATAGAAGTTCCTGATGTTATGGAGCGGCTTGTTGATTTTGTCCGTCCCTGGAATGAGCTACGAAATAGAAAATCCAATGCAGCTCGTAACACGTCAGACAAATTGCGATTATTGAATAACTTTGATCTTACTACGTCATGGTTAGAAGATAATATTAGATTCGCAGAGGGTATTCGCTCAAGTTTGTTCTTTGAATTGGATCAACAACAAGTTGAAGAATTACAAAGGATACTTGAAAGTGCATTGGAACTTTGCAGACAGGTGACCTTCGAGGAACGAGAACGTTTGGGTTTTCAACTTGATGATTCCTGTCAGACTCTATGCAGGGAAATTGAAGAAAGTCCTACAAAATTATCTGTAGAAGATGTTTATCCGATTATTCAAGTCATTCAGGGGAAAGTGAACGTGTATCTCGAAGAACTCTACGAGACTTCAAAACCGCAATTGACACTTAGGTTACCTGTGGAATCCTATGTCCCAGATAGAGACCGGAAAATTGAGGTTCAACTTGTATTGGAGAACGAAAGAGGACGTAGTCCTGCTGAGTCATTGGAATTAATTATTCAGGAAGACAAAGCATTCTTTACTGCTACCGAACCCGATATTAAACAGAACGAATCATTACGTGGAGGTGAACAGTCAATTCTTACTGTCCCTTTGCGCGTAACTCTTAGTGCTTTACAATCCCGGACATTTTCTTTACCCCTTTATGCTCGGTATCGTACCCGGGCGGAAGAACAAGATCAAACCCCTGTTCAGAATCTCTCAATCCGCCTTTACTTGGAAGACGAATTTGAGAAAATTGATAATCCTTATGCTGCCTATGCTGAGGGGGGAATTGTCGGCGATGCGGCGATGTTCTATGGTCGTGAAGAGTTGATCCAAAATATCGCGCAGGCGATCCGGGAATCTCGCACACAGAGTAAGTGTGTTCTTGTGTTTGGTCAAAAACGCTCTGGCAAATCTTCAGTTTTGTATCATCTGAAAGAGGCACTCCAGGAAGCTGAAGATTTACTTATTCTTGATTTGGAAAACATTGCGGCTATTCTCGGAGAGGATTCCGATCAGGATGAGAACTCCAAAATCTCTCTCTTAAACCAAATTCTCAAAAGTATTTTAACAGAGTTAGAATATGCAGTCGAAGATCGGGTTGATAAGGGTTTCAGCCCATTGGATCTTCCTATCTCGTGCGATCAGGAATTCTATTCTCATCCTAATCCACAGCAACGTTTTGTAGATATATTTAAGAGTTTTAAACGTCATATCTCTAAACAAGAGGATTGGCGTGGTGTGAGGGTAGTTCTCTTAATTGATGAATTTCAGTATATTTATGCCCGAATCGTTGATGGTAAGATTCCTGTTTCCTTTATGCAAAGCTGGAAAGCTTTGTTGCAGGCAAACTATTTCCATGCTGTGTTAGTCGGTCAGGATGTGATGCCAAAGTTTAAAGCGAGTTTTCCCAACGAGTTTGGTACGACCCAAGACGAACGAGTCACTTATCTCAAGCCAGACGATGCCCGGAAACTTATTGATGAACCAATACGGATTGGTGGAAGGCAAGGCGAAAGTCGCTATCGAGAACAAGCGATCGAACGGATTTTAGAACTCACTGCTGGGAGTCCATTCTACATTCAAATGTTATGCAACCGTCTTGTTGAATACATGAATGTTAAACATGCTGGACTGGTAACAGAGGCGGATGTAGAGCAGGTCAAGAACGAACTGATACGCGACGTAAATGCACTTGGTTTAGATAAATTTGATAACCTTATCAATTCGGGAGATACGTCAGCAGATGCTATTTCAGATGAAGATGCTCTAAAAGTCCTGAAAGTAATTGCTGATAACAGTAGCAGGACAGACCCTTGTCATCGTGATAGAATTGATTGCGAAACAAGTTCACCAGTTGACACGATTCTAGACGATCTTGAAAAACGGGATGTTGTTAAACGACTTGAGCAATCTTATCAAATTCAAGTTGGGCTCTTCAAGGAATGGCTTATCGTTAACGGATAACGGAAGAATAGAATGAATTTTGAAAATCCATTTTCTGATTACGGTAAAATTGTTCGCGGCGAACGTTTTATTGGACGTGGGCAAATTAGAGGAGTTGTAGAAAGTCGAATTATTCAACCTACAAATCCAGGGAACTTAGCTATTGTTGGTGTACATCGCATCGGCAAAAGCAGTTTAGCTTATAAAACAATCGTTGAACAGAGGGATAAATTAATTGGTAAGGGTATTCTTCCAATCTGGAGGGGTTTGTCTTCCTACGATCAGTCGTTGGAATTTTTCCGTTCGCTTGTAGATGAATATGTCAGTGAAATGGAAGACTTAGGTTGGCTTACGGATAGGATTCAACGTTCAGCAAATCGTGCCTTAGAGACTAGTGCTTGGTCAAGTTTATATTGACGAATGTATAAAAAATATGGTATCCTAA
>CAZURU010000375.1:0-5202 GCA_964623585.1 uncultured bacterium | reverse complement strand
ACATCCTGAACGGGATGCGTAGCACTTGGTCCCTTGCAGAGCAGACACGTCCGTTCAAGAACAATCATAAATGCCCTGATATTTTTGTGACCGAACTCGGACGTGAACCTGTTGCTATTGAAGTGAAACTTGATGGCAAAAGTCCTAACACTCGTGGCGAGGCACAAGCAGCAGAACACCTTACCGATGCTGGATGTGCGGTGTCTTTCTGCGGGAGCGTTAGCGAATGCTGACCAGATTTTTGATGAGATGAAGCACAAGCGGATGTTGCCCTTTAATGAGTCGGATAGGGATGAGATGCGTCACGAGTTAGATCGACGTTTCTTGACAGAAGTTTTGGGCATCACTTCTGAGGATGTGCATAGTGCAATGCATCGTCTCCGTGAAAAGTTATGTGCAGAGCCAAGCATTCACGGAGGCAAAAAATCGCGATGTGATTTGGAAGCAGAAGCGCGGAAATGGGGTTGAGATTTGAGAGGAGATGTGCTAAAATATTGCCATGAAACATGAAGGAGAGGAGGGCTGAAATATGAAAAATGGATTTGACCAAGAACATAACTTATCCCTGCCATCTGTGAGTGTCAAAGATCACGGTTTTGAATTATCCCCACGGCAGTCTGAGATTTACCGGAACTTAGAGGCGATCGGGCCTGAAATAGCTACTTTTTATCTATCCGCTGTAAAACTGCTAAAAAACGATGACTTAGAATCTTCTTCCTATCTTTTAGCACATGTTGCTCGGGAAATTGAAGGTGGTTTAAGGGATATACTATCAAGCCCTCAAAACAAACGGAAAATACAGAAACAGCTGAGAAAAGAGGAATTAGGTGACCTTGAAGATCGTATCGGGCATATTGCCTCAATTCTTGATGCATTAGGTATTGAGGACTTACAGGCACCAATTGCCAGGAGATGGATAGGTGTTGCTACTGAATTTCATCGGTTTGCTCATCGCCACGGGGCATGGGAGTCGCCTCGGAGCAAAGATGTGTTTGTCCCACTGTGGCGCGAGTTTGAGAATGTCTTAGTAGAATTGGTAGGCACCCATTTTAAGCTCCTTGACAGGTTAGACCGGATTTTGGATCGCAAACAACCATCGGAAGAAATATTAAAAACGCTGCCCAATCTATTAGCATCCAAAGTTAGATACAACTATTTCTTCAATAAACTGGACTTCCCGGGCTGGCTGGGACCTCTAAAAGATGAAGGATGGTTCCTTCCAGATCGTCAACCGATTTCCGAGGAAATACCTGATCAACCTGTCCATTTTTGGGCTGCTTTGGGGTACGTAGGAAAGATTGCTGATCACACTCAAGGGGCACCTTGTGAGGAGACTTTCAGGGTCCTCACTGACATTGTTAATACCATAGTTGATTACACAAACAATGTTCAGCAAAGTATAGCAAGCGATCACACAGATTGGCGAATCATCAAAATTATTTGTGCCCTTCCTATAGAAAAAATAGAACCTCGACACATAACGTTCATTGGTATTTCCCTGAGATCTAGAGCAGGAGCCAGCTTAATAGGCAGTGCAATCGGTGAAACAATGTTACCGAAACTTCTTAATGGGGGTGCCAAGGAATTAACCCTCGTTTTGCTTAAATATATGCTTGATGCCGAAGTCATCCATCATGACATAAGGGCTGTTATGGAGGAGTACTGGCTATGGGATGCCCTCCAGAAACACAGACAAGTTATCGCAGAATTATGTGGCGTTGAAGCTGCGAAGATTGCATGTGCACAAATCCGAGCACTTATTGATGAAGGAGCGTATTCATTTAATGTTGTGGTCGAGATAGACAGTGCCCCTTCTGACTATCCTGACCGACGTTATGCTGAATTGTTGGTTGGCTTTACCTCTGGTTTATTACGTTCTGTTGAATTTGATAATAGCATTGAAGATATAGTAAAGGATTTGTTACAGGAAGGATTAGCTGTAACTTGCAATGACCCGATAAAAAAGGAAGCACAAGCGATTTTCGGGCGGATTGCACTCAATGCTATCACTCACCATTATGAGGATTTGAAACATCTATTTTGGCGATGGGAAGATAATCCACTTGAAGAGTTTTGGTTGAAATCTTCAATTTATCAGTTGATCCACACTCACTGTTTTACTTTTGACGAAGGAGAGTTTGATCAGATCTTACATTGGATAGAATCCTACCAGTACAGTAAAAATCGGAAAGACGATGAAGAACTGCTTAAAATTGAGGCTCTCAAGAAACGAGAATGGTTATCTACACTAATGGAGACGGGCAATGAAAAGGTTGTCTCCACCTATCAGAAGTATGAGCAGATTAACTCAGCAAAAATTGAACATCCTGGCCTTTCGCGATGGACAGAAGTTGGCTGGGGATACACTAGTCCTATAACGGCCGATGCCTTATCTGATATGTCAAACGCACAAATTGCTGAGTGCCTTAACGATTTTAAACAAGACGGAGTCGTGGGACCTTCAGATCCAAGTGAAGAGGGATTAAGAGAAACGCTTGAGGAAAGCGTGGCAAAGAACCCACAACGGTTTACGGATGACCTGCAACCCTTTTTCATGGTCAAATTCCAATATCAATATGCACTATTCCAAGGGTTTCTAAAAGCTTTGCGTGATGAGAAGGAATTCAATTGGTCAAAATTGCTTAACTTTATAGATCGAATTTTCTCGTCAGAGCAGTTCTGGTCAAAACAGCAAGAGACACGTTTTGACTATAGGGATTGGATCCTTTCTGCCATAGCAGAATTGATAAAAGCAGGAATAGCAGATGATGAGCATGCATTTGATGTTCAACTTCTGCCTCTTGCAGAGAAAATTCTTTTGGTTCTGGTGCAGAAGGTTGAATCAGACAGGACTGCTATTTCAGATGCGTCTATCACCGTTCTGAATTCGACTCCAGAAAAGGTATTCTCAGCGATGATAGACTATGCTTTACGGTTTGCCCGGACGAACACGACCGAAAACGCGAGCCGATGGCCACAAACCATCAAGGCAGATTTTACCAAGAGACTTGACCGGAACCTTGAATCCTCTTTTGAATTTTCATTTACTCTTGGTGCTTATTTGCCAAATTTGTTGTACCTTGATAAGGAATGGGTCACTGGTAATATAAACCGAATTTTCCCCCAATCGGATGAATATCATTGGCGAACGGCGTTTTCCGGTTATCTGTACAATTCTCAAGTCTATGAGACTCTCTATTGCTTACTTAAGGAACATGGACATTATCAGAAGGCACTAAATACTGATTTTGCTGATACGGAGATCCCTCGCGGGCTTGTTCAACACATCTGTACGGGTTGGATAGAGGAAAGCGAAACTTTGAATAACGAAACCAGTCTCATTTATCAGTTGATAAACAGTGAAGATCCAAATCATCTCTCGCACTTAGTTCATTTTTTTTCGAGACAAAGAAATAACCTCTCCCCAAAAGTGAAAGCGAAAGTTTTACCGACATGGCATGCTTTATATGAATCTCTTTCCCAAAAAGACGATGTAGAGAAATATGCGGAAGTTTTATCTCGTTTATCGGGATGGGTGGCACTCGTTGATGAAATAGACACAGAAGTGCTAAAATGGCTGAAAATGTCTACGCAGCACATTAGAGGACTTACCGATTCTGCATTTTTCGTTGAGGGGCTGCTGCCACACGCTCGCAAAACGCCAAGAGAGGTTGGGGAGATTTATCTCGGAATGCTAATGCACAACATCTATCCATACCATGATCAGGAACATATTCAGGAAATTGTCCGTGTGCTTTACAACACAGAACACAAGGAGGTTGCCGACCGGATTTGCAATCTATACGGTGAAGCAGGATTTGACTTCTTAAGGTCTCTTTATGATGAAAATCAGAATTGAGATGGTAAGGAGCAGCCTGCGTGATTTATTTCTGGTTAGATGCGAACGCTATCGCTAAACGATACGTCGTAGAAAAAGGAACACCTTTAATCAACTATTTTTTTCATAATGTTTCTGCAGAGCGAATAATTTGTTTATTTGATAGTATGGACGAAACTCGCTCTGTCATAGTAAGGAAAAGGAATAGAGGCGAGATTACCCTATCGGAATTCAATCAAGCAATTCAACAGTTTGAGATGGAAGTCGTCAATAGTACCGAAGTGCTACAAGTGCATGCAACTGTCAACCAAAAAGTTGCTGCGAGGGAATTGATTGATAATCATTCCATTAACAGTACGGATGCATACATCCTGCAGTGTGCACTTGACAAAGCGAACGAACTCCGCGAAGATAACCACGATCTGATTTTCGTCAGTTCCGATAAACGTCTTCTCAACGCAGCGAAAAAGGAGACATTACGTACCTTTGATCCTGAAACTGACCTCCAAATTACTCTGGATGTTTTCATTTATGGCAAAGACAGAAGTTGAAGTCCAATTCACATTCACACTCCCGGTTGACGAAAGTTTTTTACAACACAACACTGATGCGGAGCGTAAGGCAAAAGAGGCGTTTGTGCTTGAGCTACTGCGGCACGGGGATATCAGTGCGGGTAGAGCTGCAGCATTCCTTAACATTTCCCGTTGGGATCTCTCAGACTTGATGTCTACTACTGGAATCTCACTTTTTGCTGAGCTAAGTGCTGAGGAATTAGCCACTGAAGTTGAAACTGCCTTGAAGGTTTTGAACAATCAAACCGATGAAGATTGTCACAAATAGTACGTCACAGAAATTCAGCAGATTCAACAAATCACCTAAGGAATCAAAAACGATTTGACACTCACTTTGACATAGGTTAAAATATTGTAAAACGGTATTGGCAAATGGATTTGCTGGGACTACAACGGAAAAACCTATAGTTTACATAAGTCGTGAATAGAGAGGAAAAAAGTTTATGATACCCCCTATCACAAAATTGCTCATAAAAATTGAACAACTTGAATGGGACTTAGCAGAGGTCAAGAAAGAGTTAGAAGCACTTCAGTCCCCATTCATGAAATCACTTACCCCTGAGGAGCGCGCAGCTGCGCGGTCTGCGAGAGTCCGGGCACAAAATAAAAGACGACGTTCGCTACGCAGAAAGCCCGACCCCGAAACTGAAACACTCACTGCTGAAGAACTTCAACGACTTTCTCTGGAGGATGGAATAGATCCGGAGGAGAATCTTTTTAGCAGTGCCATTATTGAGGAACGGGAGAGGCTGCGTAAATGATTTTGGTCAACCCCGCATATTCACCAAATAA
>CAZURU010000374.1:0-5237 GCA_964623585.1 uncultured bacterium | reverse complement strand
ATCGTTTGTTGTAGAAGGGGTCTTCAAGGAGATATGCTCTTATGAGTCGTTCGAAAAGTCTGCCTTTTCCGAATTGTGTATTGGCGTTTTGTCGGATGAAATTGAGTGCGTCGTAGAAGTCGTTATCTGTTTGTTCGCTTCCGTTTCCGATAAGTAAAGGCAATTGTGTTGCTTGTGGCATAACTTTCCTCTTATTGTCTATTTCTCATGGATGAACGGATTGACTCCTGTATAGAATGAGTGCCAATAAAATACTTAAACCCTTATGTTCATTGACTTCGTTGAAAATCTTTACACTCAATTTATACATGAGTGAACATAAAGCATCAAGTAGTTTCAGGTTTTGGTCTATTTTTGAGTTAGACTGTATAGTGATTTGAGTTAATTTCTCTAATCCAAAATGATTTATTTTGGATTAGTTTTTTTGGGTTTGGATTTTATGATGTGAAGAAAAATTGTTTTACGAGTATACCCATTATTGCTACTCCAATAACAGACAACCATTTGAAATGGGTTTTTAGTTTACCGATATCTATGAGTATATCTTTTTCTGTTTCTCTATGTTCTTTGAGTTCGGTTTTAATTTCATTTAGTTCTTGGTTAAGATTGTTAAATTCTTTTTCCAAGTATTCTTTTAGGTTAAAATCTATAGTTGTCATACTTATCTCCTGGTTTTTAGATTTTCAGATGAGTTTATCACGCTGATTTATACACGTAATATTAACATTTTGTTCCTTGAAAGTCAAGATGTTTGCTTTAAATCTCCTTGACATATAAGACAAAAACAGATATTATTTAAAACAAAAAAGCAAAGGAACATAATGAATACAAAACCTCAAATAAAGTGCACATATCTACAACTGACACTACCTGTTACCCTCTTTACAATTCTGCTATGTATCTTTAGTAACACTGCTACGGCAGTTGAATTCATCCAATTAGAGCGAGAATTCTCAGGGAAAGGTTCATCGGAAGGTGCTTTTAGCAAAGATATTCATCTGGCATTTAAGACGAATATATATGTCAGTGATACTGAAAACAGACTTATCCAGAAACTATCTCCAACAGGAGCCTTTCTACTTCAAATTCCAACTAACCCAGAATCTCCTGATAATATCCTGCGTAAACCGGGACACCTCACAGTTGATGACCTTGGGAATATCTATGTTGCAGATGTCACCACCCATCACATCGCTGATACGTCAGATCCGAGAATCTATGTTTTCGCACCATGTGTGCATAAACTAAGTCCAACAGGTGAACTCTTACACACAATTTTTGTGGATCCTGTTGATGAACGGCCGGGTGTCGTATTACCTGCCAAAGTCATAATTGATGAAAACGGCAAACCAGCATTGGCAATACAACCCACCGAACACGACCGTGCATTACGGGTCGCAGTTAACGCAGAAAACCATCTCTATGTCTTAGATGCTAAACGCGGACGTATTCACAAATTCAACACAGAAGGTAAAAAAACACTAACTTTTGGCAGATATGGGGCAGGTAATGGTGAATTTGATAAGGATGCAGCCGATATTGCTGTTGATGCCAGAGACAATGTGTTCATCGCAGATACAGGTAACCACCGTATTGTGAAATTTAGTGGTGATGGGAAATTTCTGCTGAGTTTCGGTAAGAGAGGACGAAACAAAAATGAATTTGTAAAACCGATGACACTTGTCACGTTACCTACAGGTGAGATCTTAGTCAAGGATGCAAGTCGTTTCCGTAGAAAAATCGGCGGCTTACCAGAAGTCATCGCGCTTTCACCGACTTTGACACGACTGACCGAAAATACGCCAACGCAAGCTAACCTTGCCGATACTATCACAAATGCAACACGTCCCCGATATGGACCTTTTGCACAGAATCCTTTAGAAGCGATTGACACTGCTTCTCTCAACCGCCGCCTGCGTCTGCTTGAAGAGGCGGAATATCTCAGACATTATGACTATGATGAAAATACCGAAGATGACGAAGAACTTGCCGAAGAACTTAAACGTGCTGACATACGACTAACACTCTCCCACAACATCATCTCACGCATTCAAAAATTTGATAACAACGGTAATTATGTTGACAGGATCATCTACGAAACCGATCAGTTGAGTGAAGAAAAGCACGATCTAACCTTTCTTGATTTCGACGCATCAGGATATCTTTATCTGAGAGATACAAGTGACTTCACCATTGCACAGTATTCGATAACCGGGTTTACAATAAAACCTTCACACATGAACGGTTTTTATAGTGCACGTGTTGCGAATTTCTCAAATAACTACTTGGAGGACTATGAAGACATTGACTTCTCAACAGATGTTCAAGATGAACTCAACCAATTAGAACTTAAGAATCTCGTAGGATGGACCTATAGTCTATCTGAACGATGGCACTTTAATTTTCTTGATGAATTAACCTACAGTGAACAGGATGAAAGATACGTCACCCCACCGAAATTAGAGGATAGTTTTAATTTTGATACACAAGCCTTAGAAAACGCCTTCGTTGCAAATCTGAAGTATATAACAAACTCGAATCCTTATCGGTACAAGGAATTTAACTTATCAATTGGACGAATAGATGGCACTTCTGACCTGTCCCAGAACGCCTTATTTCCTGAACAGAATAAACAGCGAAGAGTTGATACAGGGGATGCAGACGCTACGGTATTTGAGATTAATTGGGACCTGTGGACACGCACCAATTTCTGGTTCCGTTATGCTGACCTAAATCCTGCTGAAACCAGTCGGAACTATGTCCGTAGGTTTTACGATGTCGGGGGGGATCTCTATGAAGTCTTCGGGAGTCGAAATCAAGCACGGCAGTTTCTCAGTGAGTTGACAATTAAGTTTTAATCGTTTTAATTTCACAAAAAACTTGACATCTATTCCGCTACAGCATACAATCTTTTCAAAAGTAACCGGTAGGAGATTTCAGAATAGAGGAGAATAGAAACATGGCAAAACTACGTGTAGGTGTTATAGGGTGTAGCGGCATTGGGACAATCCACGCATCCGGGTTAGTCGGATTGCCGAATGTGGAATTAGCCGCTGGATGTGATTTTGGGCAAAGCACTCTGGATGCCTTCAAAACAAAATACAAAGATAATTGGGGGAACATGTCTCTATACACAAATCACAAGGAGATGCTTGCAAACGAGGATTTAGATATCATCACAGTTGCGACTTCTGACCATCGGCATGCAGACCTTGTTGTGGACGCAGCAAACGCAGGAGTCAAAGGAATTTTCTGTGAAAAACCGATGGCTACAAGCCTTGAAGACGCTGACAGGATGCTGGAAGCGACAGAGAAAAACAACACTATCCTCTCAATTGACCACACCCGAAGATGGCAACCTTTGTGGCGATACACCAGAGAAGAAATCGTCAATAGTGGAAGAATCGGGGATGTGAAATATGTTATCGGCACATTAAGTGGTGGACGCGCGATGCTATTCCGTAATGGAACGCATTGTGTTGACGCTATCTGCTATTACGCAGACTCAGAACCCGTATGGGTCTCCGCTGAATTAGAGGAAGGATACGAAGATTATGATGAATATAAAGGTGATGGTGGACACAACCCATCAACTGAACCCTCAGCACACGGTTATATTCACTTTGCAAATGGCGTCCGAGGCTATTATGCAGGCGGACCAAAGACCACACAATCAGGATTCCGGGCAGAGATAGTAGGCACAGATGGATATGTGCTTATCAACGATAAACGGGCAACCATCCATCAGGGAGATTCGGGGGAGGCTGTTGAAGCACCTACATGGGATGTTGTCGGTATACCTGCCGGTGTTCAAGAGTTAGTGAAACTTGTTGCTGAAGGTGGAGAACCTGTCTCGCCTGGTTCTGAAGGATATAAGGTAGTTCAGATAATCATCGGTTTCTTGAAATCACAGCAAGAAAACAATGGGAAAGTTATGCTTTAATTAAGTTAACATGTCGTCAAGCGCGATCATTTCTCAAGACAATTACATTCTCAGCTGCCCATTGAACATACACGGTATCGCCGCGCGTGAATTTAGATGGATCTTTCCCTTCCGTTCCGCTATTTTCACCATCTGTCGGTCTACCTGTATTTCCTCTCCATTGCTGATTTACGATAATAGGTGTTGGATAATCGGTCTGTACCGTAAATTGCACACTCGTTCCCAGATAACTTTCGTCTTGAATCACACCGCACAGGGTATTGGGTAAATCAACATTCTGTTCTGTTGCAATATCAATTCTCTCAGGTCGGATAGCTAATGTAACACGTGTATCCATTGAAATGTCATCATCACATAAACAAACAAACGTAAAAGCAGGATCAGAATCCGTAACAACTTCTGCTGTGTCATTACCAAGTTTTGCGATTGTGCCTTCAAAAAAGTTTGATGTTCCTATGAAATCTGCCACAAAACTGTTCTGTGGTGCATCGTATATTTCAGATGGCGATCCGACCTGCAAAATCTTTCCGTGATTCATTACAGCAATCCTATCGGACAGTGCCAATGCCTCACCCTGATCATGTGTAACATAAACAAACGTTATGCCAACCTTTCGTTGTAATACCTTGAGCTCCACTTGCATCTGTTTTCTAAGTTTTTGATCGAGTGCAGAGAGCGGTTCATCTAAAAGCAGAATAGAGGGTTCATTAACCAATGCGCGAGCAAGAGCGACTCGCTGTCGTTCACCTCCTGAGAGTTCGTTCGGTTTGCGTTTACCGTAATTGGGTAACTGAATTAAATCAAGGGAACGATCGATCGCGTCTTTTATTTCAGATTTTGAAAGTTTCTTCATCTGGAGTCCGAATGCAATATTCTGTGCTACTGTCTTGTGAGGAAAGAGTGCGTAGTTTTGAAAAACAGTGTTGACAGGACGACGATATGGCGGCGTTTCACCCATCAGTTCATCATTAATATAGACATCACCAGTAGTAGGGAAATCAAAACCACCGATAATGCGAAGTGTTGTCGTTTTCCCGCAACCGCTCGGTCCGAGTAAAGAGAAGAACTCACCATCCTCAATCTGCAGCGAGATGTCATCAACTGCGACTGTATCTCCAAACTTCTTTGTAATAGATGAAAGTTTAATCTGACCTACGGACATGTTTGATCCGTTCTCTGACAAATGACGATGTATTCTTCGTGCATCGTTATGGAGGTTTGTCCAGCAATGTTTGAAGGACTCAGGACTTACGCATTCCCCTCGCTTGCGGGGGGATAAAGGGGGGTAAATCCT
>CAZURU010000373.1:0-5262 GCA_964623585.1 uncultured bacterium | reverse complement strand
GTGTTGCGAGATGGTAGGTCAATTGCAACGCACTCTATAGATGCGTGCTCAGAGGTCCTACTGATCTCCCAGATGGTTGGTCGGGAGTTGACGACGTTTTATCCAGTGAGAGATAGAACTTTAGATTCTTATGATGATATAGAGATTGTCCTAAAGGTTGAGGACTTGTGCACATATTCACCTGAACCGCCAAATCTTGTGCAAATTAATTTCTCAGTTCGCAGAGGTGAGATTCTTGGTATCGCTGGTCTCATGGGTGCAGGTAGAACCGAGCTTATCTCCGCAGTTTTTGGTGCATACACAGGTAAATGGCAAGGTAAGGTTTATAGAGATGGCAAGTTAATCAAGATTCGAAACCCACGAGATGCAATTAAGCATGGTATGGCGTTGGTTAGTGAGGACCGAAAAAGATATGGACTCATATTGGACAGTGTTGTCGTCCGTAATATAACGCTTGTGAGCATTGGTTTATTAAAAGAACTTACCTCATACAACATTGTCAACCGTGATTTGGAGTACCAGAAAAGCAACGAATCAGTAGATTCACTCCGTATCAGAACGACATCGCTTGATATACCCGTTAAGCAGCTGAGCGGTGGGAATCAACAGAAAGTTGTCTTAGCTAAATGGCTGATGACGCGTCCTGCAGTTCTATTTCTTGATGAACCAACACGAGGGATTGATGTTGGGGCAAAGGCAGAAATCCACACATTAGTTGCAGAACTCGCCGATGAAGGGGTCGCTATCGTTTTAGTATCATCCGAACTACCTGAAGTTTTGGGAATGAGCGATCGGGTTATTGTTTTACATGAAGGCAGAATTACAGGAGAATTTATCAACGAAGACTTAACGCAGGAGGAGATCTTGCGTTGTGCAGCAGGAGCATAATGGATAAGGTTTTTAGGACAGAGAATCCAGAGGAAACACAATCTCTCGGCGAAGAACTTGGTAAGAAGCTTAAACCCGGTAGTGTCATCGCATTAATTGGGGACCTTGGCTCAGGTAAGACCTGTCTAACGCAAGGTATCGCACGGGGTGTTGGCATTGCACCTCATGAGGTGGTCAGTAGTCCTTCCTATATTCTCATCAACGAATATACCGGGAAAATTCCAATCTATCATATTGATCTGTATAGGATAGAGACGTCTGAAGAGATTGCTGAACTTGGGTTGGGTGAATATGTTGATGGTCTTGGTATTTGCATTATTGAGTGGGCAGATAGGATGCAAGACGATTTACCGGACACCTGTATTATGGTTCACATAACGTGGGAAGATGAGAACTCACGTTCGATAAAAATAGAACAGCTGCCATCATGAGATAAGGATGACTATGAATAGTGATAGAGGAAAAACGCGTGATGCTATACCTGGCGGACAGGTGGGAGAAGGTAGACTAAACCAAGTTTCTGAGTTCATCGGTGAGGATACGGGTGAAACTTCAAATTGGGTTGAGATTTACCGCACTGATGATGAGTGGGAAGTGAAACTTATTTTGGCTACTTTGAATGCACAGCAGATTCGGTGTCGACCTGTGCAATTAAAAAAGAAGCGACAAACCGCATTATTCGTCTCTACCGAACATCAGGTGACGGCTTTGGAATTGGTAAGTCAAATTGACGTTGTCGTTACAAACAGCAAAATTGAAACACTGTCGGAAGAAAAGTCAGCTGCACTCAGAAGGCGAGATTTGGCTGTCGTTGGGAACAGTCAACAAGCAGTAACTGGAGAGGATGGAGAGATGGTGCTGGCACAACATGAGGACTTCGGTAGCGTCGTATATGTTGCTGGACACGGTTATGAGTTACGGGTTGGACCTGAGCCGTATTGCACAGTTACCGAAAATGACTGGGTAGAATTTACAGATTTTAGTGCACAACGGCAGGAGTTTGTTATGCTTCTCAGACATGAATACCCTGAACTCTATGATTGGATACATGGGGAAAAACTGTTAGCAGAATTCATACGTCTGATAGAGATGACGTATCAGGATGGTCCACCTATTCCTGTGCCAAGACAGGGATACAGTGATACGACGGACCAAGACTATCTTGAGGAGACAGTGTCTAATGATTCTTTTATACAATTGAGTATACTGTTTTCTGTAGTTTCTGTGATCACTGTGTTATTCCGTGTTCCGTGGTTAGTCAATATTGGTCTTACCTTATGTGCAGTTTTATTTGTTGTCAGGACGCTGTTTAGGAGACGTAATCAAGAGGCACGTGAAGGGGATACGGGGAAGACTGGTGGTGTAATAATTGCATTGGTAGCTATTGTGTTATCGTCTATGGTTGTTGCGTTTAGTTGGTGGTTGGATCATCGTTCAGAACCTGATGTGCCAGAAAATCCGTCTGCAGTCGAAGACGCAAAAGTTGAACAAAGGAAAACAACACATCTTCACCCACCACCTCAACCTGCCTACCGAACCCTTAAAACTGACGAAACCCGCCCCTGCAACCTGACCTGTGAAAACGACAACCTTATCATCCACGGCGACAACCTGCACGCTCTGAAGACATTAGTTTAGTAGGTGTGTAAAATTCTTGTCACTCTATTTGTCTGAATCGCGGATTACGCGGAGGACACGGAAGACGCAGAAGGGGTTTCTTATGCATTTCAAGTATACTTTCGCAAGTTAGCTTTGATTTTAGCAAAACCCTCTTTTTCTGTGTTCTCTGTGTTTTCCGTGCCTTCCGCGATTCTGACGCGTTATCTGTCTGAATCTCGGAAAGCACGGAGGAGGCAGATATGCTCCTGAATCTTCTGTGCAAAAACTTTACACACCCCTTAGTTTGCAATGTCCTTGATTTTTTATCTTCTGTGTGATATAATTTTAGTTATCACTGTGTTAAATCATACTTGATCAAATGAACCTTAATTTGACGCCTCCAAATTCTGTGTTGGGAAACAAAGATAATGCGCTATGCAGACGCTATACATCAAGTAATACCAATTTGAATTATTTTTATTCCATTCTTCCGTAGGTTGGGTTGAGGAACGAAACCCAACATCTTGACCCATTATAGAGCAATACAGGTCGCCAGTTAATATTTTATTGGCGTGCATCTACACGACCTACGCAAATGGTATATTATAAAGTAGAAATGGTATAAGTATCTCTTGGACACATCAACATGTAGTTTGTTGATGAAGGATAATCCCAGAGTAAGAGGGCGTTTGGATTCTCTAACTGAGTCGGACTACCATTTTACTTGTCCCATCGTTAAGGGTGAAATTCTGTTCGGAATTCGCAGGCTTCCTGCGGGGAAAAGGAGACAAGACCTTGAACAAAGGGCAAATTAACTTTTTGCTGATGTGCAATGTGACCCAATCCCTGAGAATGTTGGCGACACATGCGTAAAAAGCTACTCACAACTATACCTATCCCTTCATATAGTATAATGATGATAGTCAGTAAAATTCAACAGTTCAATCTTGAAATTTAGTTTTAAAATATGCTATCTTATAATCACTGAGATAACGAGAAGATGATATCGGGAAGGAACATGATGGCACAAAACAACGTACAATATCAGAACTACGACTGGGCACAAGAACTCATGGACGAAGAAGAAGTTTGCCTTTTAGCGACTATCCAAGTTAATTCGCAACTGCCGGAAAAAGAACAGCAGCGGTATGAAGAGTTATGGCAAGAATGTGAATATGGAACTTTAACCGAAATCGAACTTGCAGAATATCAGACATTGGTCAACAAATTAGACACTCGGAATCTGAAACGTCTTGAAGCAATTATCGCTTTAGCAGAGCTCAGAGGCAAAACAATAGATGAAATTATTGCAGAGGTCGGAGTAAAATGGTAATGAATACAAAAAAGATAAAAGCGACATACAGAAATGGCGTGATTGAACCGTTAAATAAGATTAACCTTCCTGAAGGACAAGAGATTGAGATCGAACTCAGACTCCCTTCAAAATGTTCTCATGACCTTTCGCGCGAAGCAAAAAAAGAATTGATCCACAAGATGAACGGCTCAATGAAAGGAACATGGGGGAGGACCGTTGAAGAAATTGACGCTTATATCAAGCCAGAAAGACAATCATGGGATCGCGACTTTTAGATTTCATGGAGGATGAAAAATGAATACGATGAAAATCTTGCTTGTTGAAGACGCAAAAGTTGAACAACAGATTTTTAATGAGGTAGTAGACGATTTCAATCAGAAATACCATCTGACCGTTGAAGCTGACATAGTAGAGGATACTTGGAGTGCCTTGGACATAATAGATAATTCCTACAATGGCGCGATTATCAACATGTTGTTGGGTGATGATTCTGACGGGGGAAACAAAATTGTCCGTGAATTTGCTAATTTGCCCATTAAGGTGCCTGTCATCTGTGTTACATCTTACCCTCATTTAATTGAGAAACATTCTTTGATTATCAGGGAACGCAGTCGTGCCGATGGCAGTTACGAATCGGACCTTTTATTGTTTCAGAAACGACTGAACGCTGAACTTGAATCTAAAGAAACAACGCAAACCTATACGGCACTTATTCGAGAAAGTGAAGGATGGTGGATTGGGTGGATATTGGAAGTTCGTGGTGTTACGTGTCAGGAACGAACGAAAAATGAATTATTAAATAGTCTACAAATCACGCTTCGCGAAATCCTTGAATATGAACCGAATGAAGTTTCTCACCGAACAGAAAGCGAGTCCGAAGCGGTAAAGATTTCAGACGTTTTGGAATTCGGTGTGCCGGGAGCATTAGACCAAACTGAAAGCGGGTTTGAGGAAGTTAGAATTGATGTTCATTTGTGAAAAATACACTTGCAAACTTTTTCAATGAATCCCCCATGCCCACACTTGAAATCAAAGGAAAACAACACATCTACTGCCACCACCTCACCGTACCATACCGACCCCTTTAAACAGACGAAAGTCGATCCTGCAAAGCCAACTGGATAAGACGATAACCTCATTATCCACGGCGACAACCTACATGCCTTAAAAGCATTACTGCCACGCTATAAAAATCGTGTCAAGTGTATCTATATTGACCCCAGAGGCATTCAATTGTCGAAATAAGATTAGATTATATCAGATATAGCATGACTTTGTACGCTATATCTGATATACTTCACCTTAAAAACATTTAACGCAAGTTTTATGAGGTGAATAATGACAAGAACAGAATCCCGCCATCTACTTGATATGTTAGCAGATATTCCAGATTCTCGCAAGGCAACCAGGGTTTTTTAGTTTTAGAAAACATCGGTTATCAAGTTAACTGCGAGTTTAGG
>CAZURU010000372.1:0-5286 GCA_964623585.1 uncultured bacterium | reverse complement strand
TGCTTCATTCTAAACAGTCGGTAATGAGAGAAAAATTAATTGAAATGGTATAAGATGGAAGGACACGGATGCAAAAAATCATTGATACACACCAACACCTTTGGGATACATCAAATTTAGAGTATCCTTGGTTAGATGGATTTGATCTTCTGCAACAGAAATACACTTCAGAAGACTATCGGAACGCTATAGGGGACATTAACGTTGTAAAATCGGTTCACGTTGAGGGTGATCCTGCTGAGACAGATGTTATCAAGGAGGTGGCATGGTTAACACAGATTGCAGAATCAGATGGGATGATAGGTGCAATTGCAGCTGCTGCACCACTCGAAAAACCTGATGTAGATGCAACACTTGAAGAACTTGCAACATATAACCTCGTCGTAGGTATCCGCAGGATGGCCTGGCATAACCCTGACAACGAATTCTATGCATCCCCCGAACTGATTAACGGTGTGAGATTGTTAGGAAAGTATAACCTCTCATTTGAACTCTGTGCTAAACATGATCAGCTTCCAGCTGCCATAACGTTAGTCGAAGCAACCCCTAACATCATGCATGCTGTCAATCACTGTGGTGGTCCAAATATAAAAGACGGCGAGTTTGAACCGTGGGCAACCCACATGAAAAAACTCGCCGCTTATGAGAATGTACATTGCAAAGTATCTGGTATTGTGTCAACTGCCAGCGAAAATTGGACAACTGCAGAACTCACAGGTTACATTCAACATCTTGTTGAAATATTCGGATATAACCGACTGATGTTTGGTAGTGATTGGCCCGTATGCACCTTAGCTGCTAATTATTCTGAGTGGTTTGAAGCACTCCTCTCGGTAGTTGATGATGCCTCCGATACTGAAAAAAACCGACTCTTTTACCAGAACGCTTTGGATTTCTATAAGATGTAATACGACCTCTCTGATCCAGAAGTGAGAACCTATTTCGGTGTAATCAATATGGGTTCAACACCTTGCGATTCGTGAATCTGTTGTTTGAGGGTTTTTGCGTTCTCCCGTGCTGTGAATTCTCCGATCGTCACTCGATGCATCGTATTTCCATTCAATGTCACAGTGTAGATTTTCACCTTCTCATCAGGATGTAGATTTTGCAGGTTATCAGCCAACAAATTGGCATTTCTACGTTCTGAGAAAGACCCAACCATCAATGTGAATTTAGTTTTTGGCACTACATTCTGATTTCCACTTTCAGTAGTTGCACTACCAAATATCAGCTTAGTTTGTTTGGTGTTCTTATTTCCAGCTATATCTTGAACACTCAGCACACATTTGTATGCTCTTTCCGGTAACTGCGATACTTTGCTCAGGACGACAGTTTCTGGTGGTTTGCCTTTACCATTGCTTTCCTCAACAAGCACGTTATTCGCGTCAAATACCTCAAGTTTCCAATTGGCTATGGGGTTAATATCCCATGTCTGTACTTCGACAGTTCTCTGTGCTTTCTTAGATAGGTCTATTGTTGCCGGAATTAGGTCTACAATAATCTTACTACTGCTTTTGAGATATAATGTTCCGTTCTCATCAACGATGTGAAGTTGTGCTAGGTATTCTCCATCGGAAACCAATTTGCCGTCGCTTTGCATGCCGTTCCATATCACACCATGTTTTGGTGAACCGGTGCCGGTTTGCTTCCATACCTGTTCGGTATATGTATCACTCAGTGTCAATTCCCATTTATCGTTTGCTTTAACATCAAAATTGAACGTAGTGGAATCAGCAAATCCATCACTGTTTGGCGATATTGCTTGTTCAGTTACCTGCAATTCTCCTGTGCTTGATCCGATCTCTGTATTAGCATCAAGCGTCTTCGGCATCACAATCTTTTGTGTCGTAGTCGCATCATAAGCATGCTTTAGTTCAATTTCTTTAGTTTTAGCTGGATTTTGCAACTCTTTTGTTGGGTTGTGCCCCTTTTTACTACTGCCCCAGCGTAACGTTGCAGAAATCCAATGCAGATTCTGTTCTAATTCGCCGCCACTTACATGTGCATAATCCAACTGTCCAGAAGAATTACGGAAACTTATACCTTGTGTCCATTGACCGTTTCGAAATTCATCAGACGAGGTTAATGTGGTATATCCGAGTCGTATCCCAAAATGGTTATTGAAAACCCATCTTTCTGCTCCAAAGTGCAACCGAACACGTTCACCCCATTTTCTATCATTTTGCCCTCGAATAGCGAAATCGGTAGAAAGCAATGTTGCCTTGTCTGGACGATACGTCATCCCAAAACGTGTTGCTAATGGTAAACTCTCTTCTAAAGGTTCAATCAACTTGCCATCACTATATCGGATACCGTTGCTTAGCTCAGCCAGATTCATCCCAAACGTAATAGATTCTCCGAGCTTTTCAAAAGGATAGGTAAACTGCATGCCGACATCTGTGCTCCAAAGGAATCGCGTTTCGTCCGCTATATGTCGCTGATAGTATCGCACATTGGCACCTGCCGATACATAATCACCTATTGCTAACCCATACCCTAAGAGGGCAATCTGAGTAGAAACATTGTTATTGCCATTTAATCCATTAAACCAAGCTGCGACAGACAAGTTTCCCACATTCTTATCGATTATGCCGAGTGTATAAGGACTTACGGCTAACGAAAACGTCTGATCCGGTCCTGAAGCGGCATTCGAAAAAGGGATACTCCCCAGATTCAGTTCCATACCATTCAGGTACCCGAGTGAAGATGGATTCCATAAAAAACCGTTATTTGTTGATGGACCTGCTGTGAATGCGCTTCCCATGCCAACAGCGCGTGCACTTGCACCTACAAAAATATCACGATGGTCTATACCGGAAGAACCACCCGCTATCATTACATTTCCTAACATCATCGTTACAATACTCATCAGTACGAGAGTTTTCAATTGCATCTTTTTTCTCCATTGAATTTGACATATTCCAATCTGAAGGTGTTTTTACCTATAAGTTTAACGTGTAAAGAACATTTAAGGGTACAAATGCCGGGTCGGAGAATTGCAGAGAATAAACAAAACTGATGGCTTAAGCATTTACGATACCAAAGAAACACCAACCGAAAACAAAAATCTCTTGCATCTTGTTTTGCTTGATGCAAGAGATTTTTTAATAATTATGACAAATTGGGATCTATCCCTATTCAATCTCTATAATACCTGATGAATTAAATATTCTTATATCGAACTGACTCAAAAAATCCATTCCTAATAAACCCATAATACCATTGTCTAATAGCACATTAGGAATACTGGTAACTATAATATTCATTGCAGGTATAAATTCGCCTATAGCAGATATGGAACCTAATTTGGTAGTTTTATAATCCAAAGCACCTGATCCAGTATGAATAACCTCTCCGTTCTCAGATTCATTAAGTTGATAACCCAAACTTACAATGAAATCTGTATCTATTACTGTGTTAGATGCTCCAGTATCTAATAGTAACTTAGTATTCCTGAACTTCAATTTTGATACATCCAATATTGTAGCACCAACAATAATGTGTTTATGATATTTTTGAAACTTTACTGAACCCATTAAACTATAAACACTATCCCTTCAGGTATATCACCTATATACCTTATTGCTGCATCTCCATCATATATCGCTGATGCTTTCATTATTTCTTCTCTTGAATCTGTTACAAGATCTACAACTCCAGACAACAATTCAGTATTTTCACTAATCTCTGGTTCCACAACAAATAACCATTG
This sequence comes from uncultured bacterium, assembly GCA_964623585.1. Classification (GTDB taxonomy): domain Bacteria; phylum Poribacteria; class WGA-4E; order WGA-4E; family WGA-3G; genus MSPOR6. The sequence continues at coordinate 1,574 of CAZURU010000372.1, read as the reverse complement.
ATTAGGGAATTTTTCATACATCTGATCTATGGTCATTCGTTCTTTTTCATTTTTCACTATGTTTCTCCTCCTATTAGTTGAAAATTCGTTCAAGTTGACATACCATTATCCATCATAAACTTAATATTCTTTGCTAAAAATATAAATGGCTATAAAAGATAGCTGCATAGCACTTTCATATTCAAATGACAGGATTCAGTTGATTACATTGTACTATAGAAAATTATAGGTTGTCAAGTATAATTATCAGAGGCATTCAATTGTCGATGTTTGCTCCCAGAAGAGTTAATGCTTCTTCAGGTCTTGCCGCAAAATATCGGAATGCATAAGCTATTTCTGTGTTTCCAGAAGTGCGCAATAGACTAATGGTTGCATTTCGTAATGCACTCATCACTTGAGGTATGTTGCCACACCGGACTTGAGATGCGTCCTCATCATAGAGCACATCCCGCGTGCGGTGAGATAGGTTCTCTATTGCCCAATGCCCACGACGGATCCTTAAAATCCGTTCTGCTGTCCCCTGCTCAGGTGGTAAACTTGTTATGCCATATTGTGTCATAGTCTCTTTTTCCCCATTGCGAGTGTTTTCCCGTTCTGCCTTATATTGATAAACTTGTGCCAGTCCCGGCCACGACACATATTCTGTATCAACCAGGATTGTGCTTGTCGTCATCGTGCGCGTTTGGAGCCAACCATTACCTTTTTCAATAGTAGTGCAAGTATCTGTATGTGCACCGAGATCCTTATGTATCTGTTCAAATGTTTTTGTGTGATGTGGTGCTGTATGGGTGTCCGATTGTCCGAGTTCAAAAACGGATCGAATATCTTCTGATAGGTTGGGTTGGTTGTTTTTCACAGGCATAACATAATCCGCATCTGCATCACATAAGTCTTGACAGAACGAGCGTTGTGTAAGAAGCGCATCTGTTGTCACCACTTTTCCTGCGACATCAAACGCTGCAAGGATGCGTGAAGCAATAGGAATTTCATTTGTTTTGTCAGACACGGAGTGCTGTGTGAGTGTGATACCGAGTTGATGTGTCACAGCAGATAACAAATGTGTGATTTGAGCATCTTGAGCGAGACTTCCGCGTAAGACTTTACCATCTATCGCTACAGCATCTTTATCCATTGTGTCAGGTAATGCCTCTAACACACCGGAGGCCCACTCACTCAATGTTTTTTCCAAAGCGTCTATGTCAAGGTCTTTGAAACAATAGTGCAGTGTTGAAGCACAAGGTGTTTTTGTGTGTGTGAACCCAAGTGCTTTGGCTAAATCAGGATGATAGGTGCGTCCCCATTGTGCAATAGCACTATAACTCCGGTACCCGCATAGCATAGCCACCACCGCAAGCCCTAAAATAGCCGATAATGGATGCCGCTTACCGCGTGCCTTGCGAGAATCTGGAATATCTGCTAACATATCAAGTAGATGGCGAGATTCTGTTCTTGTCATTATTCACCTCATAAAACTTGCGTTAAATGTTTTTAAGGTGAAGTATATCAGATATAGCGTACAAAGTCACGCTATATCTGATATAATCTAATCTTATTTCGACAACTGAATGCCTCTG
>CAZURU010000371.1:0-5295 GCA_964623585.1 uncultured bacterium | reverse complement strand
TACATGTGCTATGTGGCAAGGACACATCCCACAAGGACATGTTACGGATCAGGTCGCAATGCTGATGGACGTTTATCCGACGCTATGCGATATTGCTGATATACCCATCAATCACGAAATTGAGGGACACTCAATTTGGCATACGTTACAAGGTGAAAAACAAGACCTCTCTGACCGACTTCTTTACTGGCTACGTAGAGAAGGCGGAAACCAGTGGATTGGAGAATGCCAACACGCTGTCCGGCGCGGGGATATAAAACTATTGCACAATAGACCTTTTCAACCCCTGGAACTATATGATCTTTCCAGCGATTCATTAGAAGCAACTGATATTTCACAGACAAACAAAAAAGCCTATAAAGAGATGAGCCGTTCATTGCAGGAAGAGATACAACAAGCGGGTAGTGTGCCGTGGCAAAAAGGAAATACAAATGGGTAAAGTTATCGGAATTGATTTTGGTACAACATTTTCAGTAATCGCACATGTCAACGCACACGGTCAACCTGAGATTATCCCCAATTTAGAAAGTGAACGCATCACACCATCGGTCATCCTGTTTGAGGACAACCTCGTGACTGTCGGTAAAATTGCCAAACAGAGCGCAAGGGCGGTTCCTGAACAAATTGTAGAATTTGTCAAACGCGAGATGGGTAAATCAAAAGCAGAATTCTTTCGCGCATTCAATCAAAAGGAGTATTCCCCTGAGGAACTCTCCGCCCTTGTCTTGAGGAAGCTCAAACAAGACGCTGAAACCTATCTGAATGAAGAGGTTACGGATGCGGTTATCACTGTGCCTGCATATTTTCACGATGCTGAAAGAGAAGCTACACGAAACGCAGGTAAAATCGCTGGACTCACTGTGCTACACGTCATGAATGAACCAACTGCAGCAGCACTCGCTTACGGCATAGACCAATTAGGTAGAAACCAGAATGTGTTCGTTTTTGACCTTGGTGGCGGAACATTTGATGTAACGATTATGCAGGTGTCAGACTCCGAAATACAGATGCTGGCAACGAACGGAGACCATAGACTCGGCGGAAAGGACTGGGACGATAAAATCATCACACACATTGCTGAGATGTTTGAAATTGAACACGGAGAAAATCCTTTAGAAGACCTACACACATATCAAGACCTGCAATTGGATGCGATCGGTGCAAAAGAATCTCTGTCATTGCGACAGAGGGCGTTAATCGTTTGCGGATATAATGGAAAGACAACTCGCGTGGAACTGGAACGGGGGAAATTTGAGGAACTCACAACCGACCTTCTTGAAAGATGTCGCACTTTATGTGAAGTTGTCCTATCAGAAGCAGAAATGACCTGGGAAAACATTGACAAGATATTACTAGTCGGCGGTTCTACGCGTATGCCTATGGTGCAAAATATGATCGCTACAATTAGTGGAAAGGAGATAAACCCTCATGAAGTCAATCCCGATGAGGTCGTCGCAATAGGCGCAGCAATTCAGGGAACACTCCGCCAAATATCCGAAGGCAACACCGAGGCAGAAGATATACCCGAAGCAGTCATTGAACGGTTCATTGGACCAGACGGTGCACCGAAGGTGACCGTCACGGATGGAGCAACACACAACCTCGGACTCGTCGTACTGAACGCGCTTCGAGAGTATATCATACACGTTATGATCCCAAAAATGACACCTGTTCCGTGCGAAATATCAGATAGATTCCTAACGGTAGACCAAAATCAACCTTCCGTACTAATTGAGGTCGTGCAAGGTCTCGAACAGGACCAACCAAGAGACGACATTGAGTTTTTTGAGGAATACAAATTGGGTGAATGTACTTTGGAACTCCCACCCGGTCTGCCGCAAGGTTCTCCAATTGAGGTGCACTACAGTTACAACATAGACCAAAACCTTGAGGTGACAGCAAAATCACTCAACGACGATTCGCCTACTGCTGTATACGATATCTTCTCAATTATCGACAGACCCACTCTCAATGAAGAAGAAGTCGCACAAGCACAAACCGATCTACAAGACCTTGTTGTAGAATAGTGTATATTGGATTTATCAATATAATAGGAACAATACATGTACAGACGTGAAGCCAGACGTGATGAATTCATTACATTTGTCAATACCCTTAAGGCTGCCTCTCCAACGATTACCGATGAACAAAGAAAAGGTTCCCTCCGAGTCGCTGTTCAACAATACGGTCTCACCGTTGATGAAGCAAGTGAGATTTTTGAAACTTCGGGTATCTTAATCGGTGAACATCTAAACTTTTTTGAGGTGTTAGGATTTGCATATCAAGATATTCAGAATTTAGATGAAACTTCAATTGTCAATCGCGTTAAAACGCAACACAAAAAATTATATAGCGAGTCTTTGAAGGCAGGGGGACGCATACGTCCTGATGGTAAAACTGAGGAACAGTGGCGAAGAACGCTAAATCAAGCACGGGATACATTGACAGACCCACAGAAACGGAACGAACATATTGCTACGCTCACACCAGAAACGGAACAGAATACTAATACACCCCTACCTTCAACTATTCAAGACATGGTACTTATTCCCGCCGGGGAATTTCAGATGGGAAGCAACGACAAAGACGCAAGCGATGACGAACAACCTGTGCATACCGTCTATCTGGACGCATTTTATATGGATAAAAACCCTGTAACCAATGCAGAGTTCAAGAAATTCCTAAATGCTAATCCAGATTGGTGTAAATCACCTTTATTCAAAATGAACATCTCAAAAGCATTTCACAACGGGTTTTATCTACAGCATTGGCATAAAAACGACTTCCCAGCAGACAAAGCGGACCATCCAGTTGTCCACGTAAGTTGGTATGCAGCAATGGCTTACGCAGAATGGGTAGGAAAACGATTGCCAACTGAAGCGGAATGGGAAAAAGCTGCACGAGGCGGTAGGAGTGGTAGCATCTATCCCTGGGGAAACGCGATTAAACCACAGAATGCAAACTACGACGAGAATATGAAAGGAACAACACCTATTGGAAATTATCCCGCAAACGACTACGGATTATATGATATGGCGGGGAACGTCTTAGAGTGGTGTCTTGACCAATATGACAGAAAATACTATCAAATTTCCTCACGTGAAAACCCAATCTCAGGTGAAAGTAAAGATAAAATCTTGAGATATTATAAAGAGGTGTCAACAGCCCGTGTGTTCCGTGGAGGTTCATGGTTGAATGCAGCAGCGAATATCAGAGTCGCTGCGCGGTACAGATATAAACCAGCGTTCACCAGTCCTCTAAACGGGTTCCGTTGTGTAATGGACGTTTCATCCCTGGATCCTGAGGCGCATCTTCCTTGATTATTTTCCAGCACTACTGCTGAAATACGGGTAAACGCATGTCAAAACGTGACGAATTCATTACTATTATCACAGCATTCAGAGCAGCGTCCTCAACTATTTCGGATGAACAACGCAAAGGTCTGCTACGCCAAGCAGTACACAACTACGGACTCTCTGTTGAAGAAGCAACAGAAATCCTACAGTTTTTGGGATTAGTCGTTGGCAAAGAGATAGACTATTTTGATGTGTTAGGAATCTCTATTGATGCAATACAAGGCTTAGATGAAACCACAATCGTGGGTCGTGTTGAGACAGCACACAAGAAACTTTACCGAGAGTCTTTGAACGCTGGTGGTCGCCCGCGTCCAGACGGTCGAACTGAAAACGAATGGCGAACACTTCTGAACCAAGCAAGAGATACACTCATAGATGTAGAAAAACGAAACGCACATATCGTATCGATGAAGGATGATATTCCGCTTGATATTGAAACTTTTTCAAGAGAAATTCCTACAATACCAGAACAGACACCTTCACTCCCAACGGACTCTATCTCTGATGAAGAACTCTCTCACACAGATCCAACTACTTCACCCCCCTTAGAAAAGGATGGTATGGTACTCATTCCTACCGGCAATTTTCAGATGGGTAGTGAAGAGTTTATAGCGTATAACAACGAACATCCGATACATACTGTATATATTGATTCCTTTTATATGGACAAATATCCGGTGACAAATGAGGAATACAAGGAGTTCATTGATGCAAATCCACAATGGCAAAAACCGGCAAAGTGGTACGCGCGAAGTAAAATAAGTGATGCTATTCATAAACAATTTCACGATGGAGACTACTTACACGAGTGGAAGTGGGAAGATTATCCACCTGGGAAAGTAGACCATCCTGCAACTTGGGTAAGTTGGTATGCTGCAATGGCATACTCACAGTGGAAAGGTAAGCGATTGCCGACTGAAGCGGAATGGGAGAAAGCTGCACGTGGTGGTTTAGTGGGGAAAAAGTACCCGTGGGGAGATGCTTTAGATATGGCATTTTTTGACAAATTACGCAATCTCAATAAAACAAGACCCGTTGGTTTATATCCAGCAAATGACTACGGATTGTATGATGTCATAGGTAATGTGTTTGAGTGGTGTCTTGACAAGTGGGATCAAGATTTCTATAGGAACTCACCACAGAAAAATCCTCTTTCAGATGGCAATATTCCGGATTTAATCAACAATTATAAAAACATTAAGTAAACGAGTGTGTTAAGAGGGGGCTCTTTGCCCAAAAATGAACGGTTTGCAGCTCGTTTTAGCTGCTCTCCTCAGTATACATCATACAACATCGGGTTTCGCTGTGTTAAACCTGTTTCAATAGACGATTATGAGAAATAGAACATTGAATTCTAAGCACCAGGACTATTTAGATCTCATCAATGCGTTTAAAGCAGTTTCGTCCACTATTTCTGAGGCGCAACGCAAAGGGCTCCTCCGAAGAGGTATAGAAGAACACGGTCTCTCTGTTGATGAAGCTGTTGAAATACTTGACACATCAGGCTTAATCATCGGAGAACAGGTTAATTACTTAGAAGTGTTAGGTCTGTCCATCTCAGACATTGAAAATCAGAACGAGGATGAAATCAAGCATCACATCAATGCGGCACACAAAGAGCGTTATCGTACTTCGCTAAGTGCGGGAGGACGCCCGCGTACTGATGGTAAAACAGAAGAACAGTGGCGAATGCTCCTAAACCAAGCACACGAAGTCTTGCTTGATCCAAAGAGGAGAGAGGAACATATTGCGATTCTGCAAAGTGAAGTCGCAGAACAGTATGCCGATATTGAGAGGACATCGTTTCAACAAACAGCTCATCAGGCTGTTTCACATGATGTACCTAATGACATGGTTTACATCCCCGCAGGTGAATTTCTGATGGGAAGTGATGAAAAGGAAGCAAAAAACTCTGAAACACCTGTGCATAGTGTCTACA
>CAZURU010000370.1:1374-5300 GCA_964623585.1 uncultured bacterium | reverse complement strand
TAACGAAGCATTTATCATAGATGAAGCTAAGCGCGAACAACTCATAGCGCAAGACTCGAAGTCAGCAGAAATCATTAAACCACTCCTGCGCGGACGTGATATTGAGCGCTACCATGCTAAGCAAGCGGGATTGTACTTGCTTGCAACCGATTACGATCTGGATATTCCAAGAAGGTATCCAGCAATCTACGAACACCTTGAGACTATAGGGGAACGAATAGAATTAGGCGAACTAAAAGTAAAAGGTAAAGGTGTTTTCAATAGAGACGATCAAGGTGAAAATTGGTGGAATCTCAGGGCTTGTGCTTACTACTCTGAATTTGATGAAGATAGAGTGGTTTGGGGAAATATCGCATATCACAGCACTTTTTGTTATGCGGCTCCAGGAGAATTTATCACTGCACCAGCAAATCTTTTAACCTCAGAATCAGACGATATTAAGTATCTATTGGCATGTATGAACTCAAAAATTTTTAATTGGGGGTTTGTAAATTTAGGAATTCCATTAGGTTATGCTTTTGAATGGAAAAAGCAGTACGTTGAGTTGATACATGTTCCACCTATCACCGACGCGAACCAACACATCGTCACACAAATAGAAGAGCTCGTCGACAAGATACTTGATACTAAAAGCACCGCCTCTGATGCCGACACGACCTCCCTTGAAAATGAGATTGATAATCTGGTGTATGAATTGTATAATTTAACACCAGAAGAAGTGTGCATTGTGGAAAAGGCAACGGGATAAAATGAGATTGATAATCTGGTGTATGAATTGTATAATTTAACACCAGAAGAAGTGTGCATTGTGGAAAAGGCAACGGGATAAATTGCCTGAATCTCGGATTGTGCAGACTTCGCTTATTTTTTTAAAGGAGTTCGGATCGTATTAAAATTCAAATATCAAACTCAGGAATAATAGGAGAAAAGGACTTCTAATGGAAACAATAAATTTGAAAATACCTAAAATACCGAATGGTTCAAATCCAATAGATATACCTCTAAAAAATGGGGACCAACTATTCATAGTCGGACCTAATGGTTCAGGCAAATCCGCGTTAATACAGAGATTCGTTTCGCAGCTGCCACCCGACAGGATTAAGCGGATAACTGCCCATAGGCAAACATGGTTTAACTCCGGGAGCATTGATCTTACTCCTGCAAATCGCCAACAACATGAACGGCAAAATCTCAACTATGATAGAAGTCATGAAGCGCGTTGGAAAGATTTTAATCCAGGATGGCACTTATCCGCTGTTTTATTCGACTTAGTCGCTAAAGAAAATACCCGGGCCCGCGCTATTGCTCATCATGTTGATAATCATGAAAGGGAAAAAGCAGAAGATATTTCTTCTCAATCACCATCGCCTTTCAGTGAAATGAACAAGTTGCTTGCTCTCGGGACTCTGACGGTTACAATCGAAAACTCCGGCGACCGGGACCTGGTTGCAAGGCATCCGGTGGGAAACTCTTTCAGCATTGCTGAAATGTCAGATGGAGAACGGAATGCCGCGATTATTGCAGCGCACGTTATTACGGCTGAATCTGGCAAGGTACTCCTAATAGATGAACCGGAGAGACATCTCCATCGATCCATCATCCAACCATTTCTCTCTGCGCTATTCGACCTCAGAAGAGATGATTGTATATTTATTGTTTCAACTCATGAGATAACTCTGCCGGTTACTAACCCCGAGGCAAGGGCTCTCATGCTCCGATCATGCCAATGGAAAGACAAAGAGTGCATGGCTTGGGATGCCGAAATTCTGGAACCAAACTCTCAATTACCTGAGGATCTCAAATTGGCAATCCTTGGGTCTAGGGATAGAATCCTCTTCGTGGAAGGGGATCCCACTGGCAGTCTGGACTTTCCGTTATATACTGCTCTTTTCCCTAACCTTTCCGTGGTTCCAAAGGGCAGCTGTGAGGAAGTCCAAAAAGCAGTACTTGGGTTGCGAGGATCTCAAGACAAACACCACGTTGAAGCATTTGGACTCATTGACCGAGATGATCGGATGGACGATGTAGAAAAACTTGCCGCAAAAGGTGTATTTGCCTTAGAAGTTTACTCGGCAGAAGCTCTTTACTATTGCTCAGACGCTATTGCTGCTGTTGCTCGCCGACAAGCGGAGTCACTCGGTGAAGATGAAAGTAGATTCATTGAATCAGCTAAGCAAGAGGCAATTGAAATATTGAAGGAACATGTAAAAAGAATGGCAGCTCGCAGGTGCGAACGTAAAATACATCAATTGTTATTACAGCAAGCTCCGAATTGGGAGTCAATTAAAGATAATCCAGTGCAACAAATTTGCGTATCAGCGGATTCGCCTTATCTGGAGGAGCTTAATCTTTTCAATGAGTTCGTTGAAAACAAAGAACTGGATCAACTCGTTGCTCGTTATCCAGTCCGCGAGAGTTCTGTTTTTGCAACCATTGCGAAAGCACTGAAATGCCGACACAAAAATGACTATGAGCGTATGGTTATTGCTCAAATTCGGCGTGACAATGAGTTGGCACAGAAGCTTAAAGAACGTATTGGCCCACTTTCTGCAACACTGGATCAGGTAGAGGACCCGAAAACCACATAGTTAGTTGACACCTAATTGTGCGAGAGTTTCGGAATAAATTGTTATAGCGGAGGGCAAAGAATGAACAAACCGTTAAAAGTTTTTATTACCTATGCTCGTACAGACAAAACAGCAAAGGATAAACTAATAAAGGCTCTCACTGTGATGATACGCAGTGGCTTAATAGACATCTGGCACGATACCGAAATGCTCGGTGGTGACAGGTGGCAGCAAGAAATTTTCTCTAAACATCTTCCCACTTCAGACTTGCTGCTCTATCTCGTTTCTATTGATAGTCTTGCCTCCGAAAACTGCTACGAGGAATTTGAAGTTGCCTTAGAAAAAAAGATAAGGGTCATTCCGATTATCTTTTCGGATTGTGATTGGAAAAGCGATCAACAACTCAGTGACTTCCAAGTTTTTCCGGACGATGGCACACCCATTAACGAATGGGATCCGGAAGACAAGGGATGGCAAAATGCGGTAAAAGGCATCCGAAAAACTGTTCAAAACATGCTGTCTCAATCGGAGCCTGCCTCCGATGTCTCCGAAAAAGAACGAGAGGCTGAAGTAGTGTTCCAGCATGGCAATTTCCTGCTGAAGTTAGAAAAAATGGACATGGCGATAGCGGCTTACTCACTGGCGACAGAGCTCAAACCGGGTTATGCTGAGGCCTATAACAATCGTGGTGTTGCTTACCGGGAAAAAGGTGAATTTGATCGTGCGATAAAAAATTATAACAAAGCCATAGAACTGAATGCTAATAATACTAATGCCTATAGCAATCGTGGTAATATTTACAACGACAATGGTAAACATGACCGCGCTATTGAGAATTATAACATAGCGATAAAACTAGATCCCAAGAACGCCTTAGCCTATAATAATCTTGGTGTTGCTTATGCCAAAAAAGGTGAACTTGATTGTGCGATAAAAAATCATACCAAAGCTATACAACTTGATCCCAAACTTGCCATTGCCTACAACAATCGCGGTGTCGCTTACGAAGAAAAAGGTGAACAGGAAGAGGCTATTGGAAACTATACCCAAGCGATACAACTTACGCCTAGTTATGCTGATCCTTATAGTAACCGAGGGGCTATTTACGGGAAAAAAGGCGAGGTAGATTTAGCTATCAAAGACCTTGACAAAGCAATAGAACTCAACCCTAAACTTGCCGAAGCCTATTGTAACCGCGGCAGTACTTACGCTAAAAAAGGCGAGATGGATATGGCTATCAAAGACTTTACCAAGGCAATAGAACTCAATCCTAAACTTGCTGATGTCTATTGTAACCGCGGCAATACTTACGCTAAAAAAGGCGAGATGGATATGGCTATCAAAGACTTTACCAAGGCA
>CAZURU010000370.1:0-1274 GCA_964623585.1 uncultured bacterium | reverse complement strand
ATAGAACTCAATCCTAAACTTGCTGATGTCTATTATGACCGCGGCGATGTTTACTTTAACAAAGGCGAGGTAGATATGGCTATCAAAGACTTTACTAAGGCAATAGAACTGGAACCGGATAATGCTATTGCCTACTATAATCGCGGCAATGCTTATTTCGTAAAAGACGAGGTGGATCTAGCCATTGAAGACTATACCAAAACAATAGAAATCGATCCTACGCGTGCCCATACCCATACCAATCGCGGCACTGCTTATATGAAAATAGGTAGACATGAAAGTGCCGTTGAGGACTTTAGCACATCAATACAGTTAAACCCCTATGATTTCATAGCTTACTGTAATCGGAGCATTGCTTGGTTACACTTGCAAGAGTGGGAAAAGGCTATAGTAGATATGAGAACCGCTAGAAACATGGGAGTAAACATCACTATATGGTTTCGTGACCTCTTTGAAAGCATTGCAAACTTTGAAAAAACAACAGGTATCCAATTGCCCGCAGACATTGCTGCTCTACTGACACCATTGCAGGCATAGCAGCGTAAGGGAAAACTGTCTTATTGGAAAGTCATAAAAAATGGAAATGATTAACAGGTTTCGTGATGCCGAAGGACATAAACGGCTCATTTCGGTGTTACGCAAACAAATTATCGTTCAAGGGGACGAAAATTTATCCACAGAACTCGCTGGCCAAGCCGAAATTCTTGCGTTTGAGTCCGGGGATGAATTAATCACTCAAAATGGCGTAGACAATGACATCTATTTTATTTTAGTAGGGCGCCTTTCCATTGTTGTTAACGGACGGGAAGTTGCAATAAGAAACTCTGGAGAACATGTCGGCGAAATAGCGTTAATCGACCCGTCTGCCAGACGTTCAGCGTCAGTTATTGCAATTGAACAAACGGTTGTTGCGAAAATCTCCGAAGAAGACTTCCGTCCATTAGCAAATAAATATTCCAGAGTCTGGCAGCTAATTGCTACAGAACTTGCCAAAAGGTTGCAGCAAAGAAATAGGTTGGTTGTATCTAAAAATCCACGTCCTGTTGTGTTCATAGGTTCATCAAAAGAATCACTTCCTATTGCGCGGGCAATTCGTTCTAATTTCGATCACGACGATTTTATAGTAAAATTATGGACAGATAGAGTTTTCGGTCCTTCACGATTTACAATAGCTGAACTTGAGAAACTGGTTCAAGAAGCCGATTTTGCAGTATTAGTACTAGTAGTCTATCCGCTTTGATTTTGTGGGTATAGTCTTTTTAGTTTGATGCGTG
>CAZURU010000369.1:0-5306 GCA_964623585.1 uncultured bacterium | reverse complement strand
ATATTAACGTTTGTAATAAAATATAACTAAAATGTCTAAAACTAAAAAACCCTGGTCCTCACCTTATTTTGTTGACATTAGGCAGAAAATATAAAGCGTGCGTATACATATAAACGCTTATCGCTAAACATTTCAATTTACATAAGTTTAATGACGTTTCAATCTCCAACCAGCCAATACCCCTGCGATAAAGGAAATTAGTAAATACGGCATACCCCGTTTGACGATCTACTCATCCAAAACTGATTTGAGTAGTATAACAAAGAAATCAAAAAAGTGCAAATTAAAATATTACGCAATAATTCAGATAATAGTTACAATTTTTTTTATATTTTAGGCAATTGATCTCGATTATAAGCGTAACTGTATGTAATATAACGATTGAAATTAGGGACGGTGACAAAAGACCTTGGTTCATGTATTAACTTAAAGTGGGTTTGATATATGTAGCGCAAACTTTCCAGTTTGCAAAGATGTGTCACAAATTGAAAGTTTGTGCTACAATTCACACCTCTCGGATACGAAATGGTGTGAGTGAACGCAACCGAAATGATTAATCAAACTCACGTTAATTTAAGTGCGAATATTGTTGAGTTGTGTTATAATTTATTGTATAGATTTCGCTATACTACCTTTAAGAAATTGCACTTCGTTCTGGCTTGGAAATTAAATAGGTAATAATTTGCAAATTCAGATAAAAACTATTGGACGTTTACGTTCTCTCTTTACAGATGGACCGGAACCGATCTTCTTACTCGGTGCTGGTGCTTCCTACAGTTCAGGTATTCCTCTTGCAGGTGAAATGGTTGAAAAAATAGCAAGATGGGGATACTGTAAGGAAACTAATCGTTCTACTGAAGATCCCCGCATACGGCGCAGTGACTGGTATCCATGGTTAGAAAAACAGAATTGGTATCGATCAGATTGGGAACAAGCGGAGAATTATCCTTTCGCCATTGAAAACATTCTTCAACCGCGAGAAGGGAGAAGACAATTCTTTCTTGAGATTCTGAATACACAAGTGCAACCGAGTGAAGGATATAAATGTATGGTGGAACTTATGGCGCGTAAACGTGTCTGTACTGTACTCACGACGAATTTTGATACAATTTTGTCTGACTTATGCAAAACAAATCGTCGTATTCACCATGTTGATGTCATCCAGACCCCCTCTGAATATAGAGTTTTATCAACGAGTCCTCAGTATACACAGGTTGTTTATCTTCACGGTTCAGTTGAAAACTATAATGACAAATGAGGTCGTTCAAACATGTTGGAGCATTTCAAGTAATTTGACGTCTCAGCAACGCAAATCTATCAAGAAACGTAAGACTGAGCATGAGGATGAACAACTTTCTTTATTTAAAGATATAGAAGAAACTGAAGAAGACCTACTGAACCGGGATTTTAGGCGTGCTTTAAAAGCTCAAGCAATGAAATTTCGAGTGCCAATCCAGATTGGTACAAATAGAATGTTTGAAGATTTGGATACCAACCAAGATGCTGCTACACGGGCATGGAACATGAGCGTAGCACTCTATTACAAAGCGGGAGGAATACCGTGGCGTTTTAAGACATCAGGTCCAGAAACCTGCTTTGTCGGCATTAGTTTTCATCACTTACGCACACCATCACAACATCTTGTGTATTCAAGTTTAGCACAAGCATTTTCAAGCCGCGGCGAAGGTTTCGCGCTCCGTGGAGAAGCTATTCCGTGGGATGAAAAACAGGGAAGAAATGTACATCTAACGGAAGATCAGGCAGCTAAACTTGCAATCCAAGTTCTTCAAGAGTACAGCGAACAGACAGGTGGTAACCCGAAACGTATTGTCCTCCATAAGACATCAAGATTTGATGACTCTGAACAAGAAGGGTTCCGATACGGTTTCCGTGATATTCCCATAGTCGAATTAATTAACATTATGCCGACACAATTTCGGCTTTTGACGTATGGATCATATCCCCCAAGAAGAGGCACACTTTGCACAGTGAATAAAGATGCCACATATCTATTCACCACTGGTTACATGCCCGAATGGCGGACATATCCTGGACCTCACATTCCTGCTCCTATGCGACTAAGGAGCAACGATGATGTTGACATGCATCAGGTTGCCTCAGATATTTTAGGTCTTGCCCGAATGAACTGGAATACGGCAAGCATGAGTAGTTCCCATCCTGTAACGCTATTCTTTTCACGGCGTGTCGGGGGCATCATGGCAGAGGTAGGAGAAAATGAAAAACCCCATCCGTCTTTCCGTTATTATATGTAAATCCTAACGTTATTGTATAACTGAAGATGCTCAAAAGTTTTAATTTATGAGAAATATATGCAAAATCAACCATCAAACAGCGAAGATACCATAACAACGTTATTCATAGAAATCTTGTTGCCAATGAGTGCAAAATGGAAAATCTATGAGCAGACAACGCAGCCACTCGTTGAAAATAAAAAGAAACCTGATGCGATTATTCGGACAGTTGAACGCTACCCAATGGCAGTTGAGGTAAAAATTGACTACAAGCGCGGTCCCAACGAAACAGGTGAAAAACAGGCACATGATCAGTACTTAGGTAAGACACTCGCGATGACACAGGAAAAACTTACCAGTGCAATGGTAATCCGCATTCCACACAGATTTCGGACAATGCCACGCGATGAAATTAGCGAAAATTTGAGAGACTGCAAAGACTTTCCATATACCCTTCTTAATCTTGATGAACCCCACAGATTCCCGAAAAAAGGGTGGCTTCACGGCAGCATCGCCGACATCGCAACCGCTATCCGCATTGGTGCTACACCTATCACCAAAATTGAACAAGCTGCCAAAGTGCTGGAAAACGGCATACATCGTGCCGCCGTTATCGTCAACAGCTCGATTGAACACCGACCGCATATCGGCAAAAGAATAGGAGAACTCCTCGTACAAGAACCCGGTAACCAAGCAACACAGATGGCTATGCTTATCATCAGCAATGCCCTTGTATTTCAGAGTTCCCTTGCACGTAAACCAGATTTAGAAAACGTGCCATCGCTCAGTGAACTCACTGCAGAATATGGACAACTTGATTCAGACGAAATTCTCCGCGCATGGCGAGAAATCCAAAAGGTTAACTATGCCCCGATCTTTAACGTCGCCTACAATCTCGTTGAAACGCTTGCCGCCGATGATAAACTTGTCGGTGAGATTTTGAGTGTGCTGCGCGATACCTCACGAGAATTAGAAAAGATGGGACTGGCACAAGAACACGAACTTGCAGGAATTGTGTTTCAGAAACTCATTGACAATCGTAAAATACTCAAGGCAAACTATACCCGACCCGAATCTTCTGCACTGCTTTGTGCCCTCGCTTTACCAGAACTCAACCGCGATCCAAAAAAACTTAAAATTGCAGATTTTGCCTGTGGCACAGGTTCACTCCTCAACGGAGTATATCAGAGATTGCTGATGCTTTATGAACAAGCAGGCGGCAACGGGGAAACCATCCATCAGCACATGATGGAGAATAATCTTGTCGGATGTGACATTCTGCCTAACGCTGCTCACCTGACTGCATCTATCATTGCCAGCACTTATCCTGATGTCAGAATCGGCGGCACACGTATTCACACAATGCCCTACGGCACACCGCGCAAGGATGGACTCTATGCTATCGGTGCCCTCAACCTACTCAGCGATCCGTCAGGTACGCTCCCGTTGACCCTTGACACAACAGCAACCGCCACCGGACAAGGCACAGAAACCACTGACATGAGAGATGCTTTCAGACATAGTGAATTTGACATTGTTATTCAGAATCCACCTTATACGCGAAGCGGAGCTGATGGAAACACTAATATATCCAAGAGTATTTTCGCTGATAAAAAGGAAGCAGCGGCAATGCGGATATCTCGCAAAGCACAAGGGAGACGACTCACTGGAAACAATCCTGGACAAGGACCGGACTTTGTTGATCTTGCAGATAGAATGCTAAAACGTAATGGTAAAATGGCATTTGTGCTACCAGTCACAGCGATCACTGGAAGTAGCTGGCAGAAGGTGAGAAAACTGTGGGCACAAGAATATTACGATGTTCTTGTTGTCACAATCGCACATGAAGATACTGAAAAATGTGCATTCTCGGCGGATACTGCCATGGCTGAATGTCTCGTTACTGCTACAAAAGGGAAACGTAAAAACACTGGACGCGCTACATTTATCTGTCTCACGCGATGTCCACATGGAGAATTAGAAGCGTTGGAAATAGCGAAAGGGCTCCGCAGATTTCAAACTATCCGTCAATTGGATGACGAAACGCTTAGCGGTGGTGATAGGCTGCAAATAGGTGATGAGGTTATTGGACATGTTATTTCCGCTCCTATTGTTCAAGGTGAAGCGGGATGGCCTTTGTCACGTGTTAAAGATATGAGTGTTGTCCAAACTGTCCACTATCTCACTAACGGACTAATGCGTATCCCCCGACAAACCTCAGATATTCAACTTTCTATACGTCCAGTTTCAGAAATCGCAACGCTGGGGATTGGCACTAAAGACATAAGAGGAGGTGGTGGTAGAGGAGCTTTTGATGTGAAAAAAGGGTGTCCTGACACTGCGATATATCCATGCTTGTGGCATTTAGACTCGGATTCAGGAACTCAGCAGGCAATGCTTGTTCCCCCGGATGCACATGCTTTACCTCGCGCAAATTCCACTGAAAAAGTGCAAAAAATCATGAGGTTAAATGGACGAGTACACTACAACGTGGAATTACGATTTAATGCGAATTCATTAACCGTGATGTTTACTGAGCAAGATGTTATTGGTGTAAATAAACTTCCGAATGTCGTTTTTGAAAACAAAACCCATGAATATGCATGGACGTTATGGTGTAATTCAACGTTTGGTTTGCTTTGTCACTGGTATCAAAGCGGCAAACAACAACAAGGAAGAGGTGTTCTAAGTCGAGCTACTTTCGATGCGATGCCAACGCTGGATGTCCGCGAACTCTCTAATGAGGCACTTGCAAATGCAGAACAGATTTTCAACCAACTGAAACATAAGCAGATGTTGCCTTTTAATCAGATGGATGAGGACCCAGTACGCCATGAGCTTGATCGGTTGTTGTTATCAGATGTGCTGGGTATTACGGAATCGGAACGTCCAGATGTGCATGAAGGGCTTGCTCTGCTTCGGAAAATGTTATGTCAGGAGCCGAGCATTCATGGAGGCAAGAAACGGAAGGAAAAAGTTGAAGGTTAAGTTGGATGCGGAGTAATACCATTTCTAATTGATAATGTTTCATTTTTGTAGCATAAACTTTTAGTT
>CAZURU010000368.1:0-5340 GCA_964623585.1 uncultured bacterium | reverse complement strand
ACTGGTGTGTTCAGTATCTTTCCACAGAGGTCAACAAGTGCAAGCTCAATTCCACTCAATGCGTAGATAACCAGTCCGCGGCGTCCATATATTGATGTAATATGGTAGAGATGTTCCCAAATGTCTTCAACATCAAGCGGGTCTTTGTTGAGAACGAAGTGCTGGAGATGGTGTTCAATAATCATTGCACCTGCGAGTCCACCACCACCAAGTCCATATCCTTTTAGTCCTTTATCAGTTGTAATCTCTACGATGAGTGCCCCTGCCTGTGCTGCAAAAGGACCACGCCAATCGACATGTACATTTTTTGGATGAGCCTGTTTGGGTATTTCCCCTTTGGCAAAACCGAGGGTTGGCATTGCTCGAGGGTTCAAATTGACATGCCATGTTTGTATACCTATAATAGCATGACGGGTCTTAGCTCTTGTTTTCCATGCTGCAGACAGTTTCGTCTGATTTGTATTCATAGTTCGTTGTTTTTACCGTTTTATACCAGATTAATAGCAGATCACAGAAAGTCTAAGTGTTACTCTTATTTTCTTGTTTCTGGGTAAATACACATTGTTGTTCACCACCTGTCAGCGTTGGTTTTACCCACATCGTAACCGTAAAGCTCTTATTGTTAAATCGGAATATAGGGTGCCCTTACCTCACCAGATGCACTAAGTTTAAGTGCTTTTCCAACTTTACCATCTACATAGTCAATGCTTCCTGAGACAGTCCCATCTTTTCCGTGGGTTGAAAGATCTTTAACAGTTCCCATGGCCTCACCGTCAAATGAAAAATAGAGTAACAGATTCTCATCTCTAATGTCTAATGCTGAGATGTCTTGAGACATTAAAATCCCTTCTGTGCCCTCCGCGTAATCCGCGATTCAGACAAAAAAATGACAATAACTTTACACACCCTGAATAGAAAAAAGATTTGACTTTTTATCCAGAAGTATGGTATGATATATTTGCACTTACGTAAAATATTGTTAAACAGTTTCACTTGCGTATTTCACTAAAGCAAAGTGTTTTGAGTACAGTGATTCATTGTGCATTACGTAAGGTCTGACTGAATCATGTTCTAAGTGATTATCTGATTCACATTTTGGTGGAGTAGGTCATTGATCTTTAGAGAGTGCCGACTCTATTCACCAGAGGATCATTGAGTCCTCAAAAAATGAGGGTGCATTTATAATGCTTCAAGAGTACCGACTCTACCTCCTCTATTAAATTAATGCAATGACTTTGAATCAAAGATACAAACAATGGTGTATTTATATAGATGAATCAGGTGTCAACAAAGAACCTCATTTCATTTATGCTTGATCTGCGTAGATCAACCAAAAGCAACCCATGTTGACTCATTTTTACCGTGGTAAAGCATGATAACCGATACCGCTGAAGAATCCAACTACCATCCATATACCCACCATAACATACTCGCCAAATATTAGACCAAAAGCCACAGGACGTATCCGTCTATACATCATGGGTCCCCCAAACTTCAATGTAATATATTTAATTAACCAACCAAAAAAGATTGATGACCACAAGTGAAACGAAGGGTAGGTTGCACCTAACAGATATCCGATCGGATGCAGTGACCACCAGACGAAGCTCTGACGCATCCACAGCATAAAACCTGTGAATCCTGCTCCAGCTATCATACTATAAACTTCATCCCATTTTGTTTCAACAGGAAATTGAATCAATTTATTCATCCTATTGAAATAGCCACGCGGTGCATTGATAAAGGGCCAATTCTGAAGAAAAAGTGCTCCTTTATCGTAGACAAGATTCAATGTAACATAGACTGATATGACAAGCGCAACGACTATAGAGATAGCAAGTAAAGGAACGATTTTGCGACGCGTAAGACTGACTTCATCCGATGCTTTAAAACTATGCAGAAAATTAGGCATCATGAATTCTCCCCAATCTCGTAGAAAAGTCCGTTGAAAACTTAGAACAGCAAGACTTTTTTGACCAATAGCAGCTGACCCTACTGTAAAATTCAAATAATCTGATGGGAAAAACGGTGCCTGCACCAGCAGCACCCCGCCATTAACTACCATCCAAGATAGAACAACAGAGGTGACAAAGATGGAGAACAATGTGACAACTGCCACCCAACCTGTAATACCAGCAAGCATTAGAAATGCAATCAGAGTTATAAATCCCAATATAAAGCCGAGTAATGCTAAGCGATAGGGTAAAGGTTCATCAGCATCGTCTATATGACTCTGATCCGTTAATGCATTCGTATGACGCTGTTTGAAACCGATTGTCTTCCTAACGATACTCTTGATATGTTCACGTCCTCCCCAGAACACAGCTGGCACAAACACGAGATAACCCCCCATAACCTGACGACTGCAGCTCAACCACGGACCGATACCAACACCAGTTACATTCATGATGATATATTGGAGTTTAAAAAAGAGAAAAAAGAACCATAGACTAAAGGATACCTCAAGTGTTAACAACACAGCAACGCCTATAACCGAAAAATAGATGGCGATATTCATCCCTGGCCACATCCTCAGTGTGTGCCACGGTTTCTCGGTAAAAGCGCGACTAATATTATAGATCAGAGGGATTTCTGGGACGTTTGGAAAATGTGCATTTAATCCGTTGATAAAATGTATCAGCACGGGTAATGCCATGCCAACCCACAACAACTTATTCTTGAAAAAGGTATTCAGAATAGAGCCGCGTTCGGGTTCTCCAGCAAGTTGAACTGGAATTTGGATCAACGGGAATGAAAATCGTTCGCGTTCAACCCACTGTTTGCGAAGGATTGTAGACAGACAGAGAATCGTGAAGTAGAAAACGATGACAAAGAGTGTCCAGATGAGTAGTGGTTTGATCCACGGTTGCCAAGGGACTCCGCCACCCGAAGAAAGTCCTTCATAGAAATCGGTCACAGCGTGTGAATCTGTGACCACCATCCAATCTGGAATGTGCGGTAGAAGCGTTTCTGCCCAATCGTTTTCAGTAGTGGTAAAATATCGGAGTGCTACAAGACACGGAATAAGAAACTGTAGTAAACCCATAGATGGGATACCGACAGCAACAATCAACATCATCCAGATGACTGTTAATTCTGGGGCGGAGAATGCGTATCTGCTCTGCCGCGTCAATAATCGTAATGGAACATTAACAAGAAAAACAAGTAAAAGGAGGCTGAAGATTGAACCGACAGGAAGGTGATTACCCGCGATCCTTGAATTCTCAATGAAATAGTTGTTGTAAGGGGTTATAGCACATAAAACCCCTACTAATAACAGTCCTACAAAGATCGCAGTGAATCGGATTTTAGGGTGACTTTTTAATGATGAAGTTTTCATGTCATAAACATTTGTTCAAAACCTATCTCATAGATGTCGTATAACAGAATATTCGGTAGAATGTTCTGTTATACGACATCTTACTGTTATCCGATTCGTCATCCTACAATCCCTTTTGGTAAAACTACTCACTCCCATCACGTAACACAGGATTATAGAGACAGAGTTCTGCGTCCACAATTCTGCCATCAGGTAATGTGTACTGGTTCGGCGTACCACCACCCCAAGGGGCATTCCAGGACTTGCTGCGTTCCTTTTCATCTTCCTTCTTTTGTTGAACAGCTTCCCAAGAGAAACCATCCATGAGCTGACTGTGTAAGGATGATTCTACTTCACGATGTTTAGGTTTTCCAGCAAGATTCTCAAATTCTTCAGGGTCACTTTCTAAATCAAACAAGATGGATTCATCTTCAGGGAAGGCGACATATTTATAGCGAGGTGTTCTCAACATACGCATGGGACCGGTTGTTTGATTTGCCCAGTATTCGCTGATTGCTGTATTTCTCCATCCGTCTGTATCTCCAGCCATAAGATCCGATAAGTCTGAACCGTCCAACCCATCTGGAATAGGAATACCTGCTCTTGAACAGAGTGTCGGGAATAGATCGTTCAATTCGACAGGTGCATTTACGCCAATCCCATGTGTCTCATCCGCTCTTGTATCATATATAATCAGAGGCACTCGCGCAGCAGCTTCATAGTAACTGGATTTCCACCACTGTCCGTGTTCACCTGCCATCTCACCGTGGTCTGTGGTATAGACAATAATCGTATTCTCTAACAGGCCATCACGGTTTAGAATAGTAAATAAGTCACCGAGGCATTCATCTAGGAATTCACAGCAAGCGTAATATGCAGCCCGTGCTTTCCTTGTTTCTTCTTCATCAATTGCTGCAGTATTGAAAGTCTTTCGTAGTCCTTTTGCAAAGCGATGCGTCTGTTCTAAATGGCCCGGAGGGATATTCGGCATGTCTACATTGTCAGGATAGTATTTATCTAAAAGTCTTTTTGGGGCAGTCAGTGGAAAGTGTGGACGACTATAACTTGCCAGAAGGAACCACGGTTGGTCATCGGGATGCGACCTAATGTATTCAATTGTTTCCTCATTGACAACCCGTTCCTGTAGTAGGCTCGTTGGGATTTCTGTCACACCTGCATCTTTTGTGCGGTTGCGGTTACGCCTGAGAGGGTCTCGTTGATGTCCTGCCTGTCCTCGCAAGTCACCGTAAGGACGCGATTGGAAACCGTTGTGCTGTTCTTTCCCACCAAAGTGCATTTTTCCAACAAGAGCAGTGGAATAACCGTGTTCAGCAAAATGCCCAGGCATCGTCGTATGTTCTGGGTATAGGATTGAACCGTTCGTCCAGGCAGAACAGCGATGCGCATATTTACCGGTCAGCATACACATCCTTGAGGGTGTACATAGGGGAAATTGACAGTAAGCGGCATTAAAGTAGTTACCAGATTCGGCAAGTTGATCGAGGTGTGGCGTCTGAACAATCTCGTTGCCCTCACACCCGATAGCGTGTGGACTGTGCTCATCACTTTGAAGAAATAGGATATTCGGTTTTTTAGACATGCAGCAAAATCTCCTTTATTCTGATTATGATTCAATGTAGGATGCATTCGTATAGATTAATTCAGTAAAATTGCGGAGCGAGCAACATCGTAGTAACAGGTTGTTCTCCATATCATTCTATATGTAAATTCAGATATAATCAAGCACTATTTTGGTGAAGCTGCGGTTGCAAAACCGGTAATGCTGATATGTGATTATCCAAAGCCTCAGAGAGGCGAAAGGTGTATAGTCCTTAATCTTCATCCAAGTGCAGTCTATTTAATAGTAGTAGGCACTCTCCGAGTGCCGTCTTAATTGTCCCGTTTATTTTACGTATTTTATTAAATTTACTATGTCCTTATTTTAACCTTATAGTAAATCTCCTTACTTAAAAATGTTACGAATTTCGTACAATTCGTAACATTGGTAAATTGGCATTGCT
>CAZURU010000367.1:3172-5341 GCA_964623585.1 uncultured bacterium | reverse complement strand
AAGTCGACTCTCATTCCAACCTGCTAAGAAAATCGCTTTGAGATGTTTTGAGATAAACGAATTTTCGCTAAGGGAGCGTTCCGCGCAAAAGTTTTGGAAAACCGGATTAGCATCCGTTTCTGCGTCATTATCATCCCGTTTTTGTCTGGCAGTAACGAGCAGCTGGATATCTTTATTATTTTCGATCTGTACCTTTTTTTTTGACAGTCTAACCCAATACATTATCAAGCCGACAAGCCAAGCGATAAAGAAACAGAATAGGCATATTACTATGACTAAAGCAATTGAGTTGGCTGGAGATAGGTATTCGCTAAAGAATGATAGCATAAGTGTTTTCTTATTCGCTGGATTCCAAGTCTATCTTACCTTTTTCAATAAGTGTCCATTGTTTTTGGATGGAATCGAATTCACATATTGCTGGCTTAACAATCTTCAAATTTTTATAACGAAAATGATAATCAAAATCTGGACATTCAAAAACTTCACTAAAACGGCCAGCTCCATAAACAGAATGTTCTAAAGTGAAACTGTAAATTGGAACAACTGCATACTGTTCTTCATCTTCAATATAAAATGCCCAAAATTCGCCACGTTCGTTCGTTTCAAAGATCGGAGGCTCATTTGAATCCTCACGACGCTTTAAAGTATTTATAATCTCAATTTGAGGGTACAAATGATAGTTCATCTTCAATTGATCTTCATTTCTACAATTGTAAACGTTACAGAATGTTTGGAGGGCTTGAGGTAGCGGTTTCTCATGTTCGTTTTGGAAATCCTGAGTATCCGTTGAAGTAGTCGTGTTTTCGAGAGACGGGTTTGTATAATTTTCAACTTGAGATAGACTGTGATCTTCAAGAGCGTTTGCGATGCGCTCTAAACTTCGTTGAATATTTCTGTCCTCGTTTATCAATAGTTCAAGCAAACGTTTGAAGTCGGATGTAAGATCCTTTAAATAATCAGCAGTGTCTTCAAAATTTTGGGAAGAGTTCTTAACGTGAGCTTTCCCCAAGGCATTTACCTTCTCTTCAAGGTATCCTAATCTGTTATTTACCTGTTTTCTGAAAGATCTGTCCATCCGGAAGATTACAATCAGCAAAATTAGAATACTAAATAAGAGAACACCAAGAATAGGCGTAAACATAGTGTGTAGAAACTTCTGCTGTCCTTCGTTCAAATTATCGGTTGCACCATCAATGCTCTGTTGTACAGGCGGAGTTTGAACTTGATTTTGTCCTTCGGCTGCCCTTTGAGAGGAATCAGATATATCGCTATGCTCGTCTGCCATTAAACCAAATGGAAAAACTAGTACGGTCAGGAGCAAAATACCACACAAGAAATTCGCGTGTACGGAACGAACTTTTCGATATTCTTCGGCAGAAATATCTAACAGTCTGCAAAACGTATTCATGGTGTCCATTGCTCCGTTTTCCATTGCAATAAAAGTTTCAATGCTAAGATAAACAAAGGTTCAATATGAAAATTTTCGGGCGTGTCGTTATGAAGATTTTCAGGTTTTTTAAATTTTTGAAACGTATTTTGTAACTGTGCTAAGATAAAATCATGCGTCCTCTGATCTAGCACAATTTTTTCACCAGACCACCCGCTCTTATTGAAACTCTCTACGAAATTTCTAATTTGCTCTAATTCCTCTGTAGTATCAAGGCCGGATGCCAGTCGTTTAGGAGTAAGATCTTCTGTCCATGCTCTCGTTTCACCGTTTTCTATAAACGTTTCACCTACTAAAACATCAGTTTTACCTAACTGATCCTGAGTCCACTCAAGATCAGTTTCCGCTTGGACTAAGCCGTACGAGGCTTCTTCTTTAGGTGATTTGCTAATTTCGAGGTCAAAGCTATCAATACCTGTGTCAAATCCTGATGCATCAAGGAGGATCAGCTTGAGACGCTTTTTGCTTGTTTTATTGCTATCAAATTTACCATTTGCCAGCCAATGTAAGATACGCGCTCCATTTCCACCGATGTACACACTTGGCATTCTTCTTTTAAAATTTTCATTTTGGCTAAGGTGTTTAAGTATTAATCCTATGTAATATAAAAGCCCTGAAATACCCAGAGCGATAAGTTGAACAAACGGCTTGACCTTTGATTCGCCGGTATATGTTCCAAGCTCCTGCCACCAATTCTGTGTACCAGAATTAATCGACGCGGC
>CAZURU010000367.1:0-3152 GCA_964623585.1 uncultured bacterium | reverse complement strand
TTCTTTTTTGATGCCTCTTTTAATAAGTCGATATCCGACTGTTTGACATGAAAATTTCCCAGAAAATCAGGGTTTTCCCTAAGTATATCTAAAAGGAAACGCCTACCTGCCAATCTGAGAGATCCGTGCCAATGCAGTTTGCCGTCCTGCCATATAGAAATGTCTGAAGTTTCGCCGCCAATATCTATACAGACAGCACCGGTAGCAAATGCGCCAATGGCATCTTTACTTTGTCTCGTGCTTGCAAAAAATTTTGCGGCAGCAATACTTTCTGGTTCATAATTCACTTCATCACGTTGTAGACCGGTTACTGTACTACACGCTTCTGTAATACGTTGCCAAATTTGTCTGAAATCTTCTCTATCATCTTCTGAAAATGCAATCGGATAAGAGAAATGCCAATTGGTTTTCCCAACACGTTCAGCAGCAGCCTCGGCAGCACACTGGAGACATAACTGTTCAAGAAAAACCTGAGCGCGAATTCGGTCAACTGCATGCGGAGACCATTTGAGATCAGTGAAAATTTCTTTCGCAGATGGAAATTTTTCATAGTTAGAAACAAAATGGATATGACCGTCTAACAACGGCCTTAATCCGTTATTGTCTGAGAAACGCTGAAAGAGGCTAAGAAATGGCGTTTTTTCAGATTCAATCGAAAGGAAATCATCGTATAAACGATCACGGTGGTATTCCCTTGATTTTGTAACCTGGAGCAGACGGCTCGCTAATTCCATTTTGTCGGGAGAACTTTGTGGATCGTCTATATCATTTCTGTAAACGGTAGTGCCGCTGGTCCCAAAATCAATACCGATGTTCCAGGTTTTTCCATCATCTGATAAAGTGTCCGGAACCGAAATAAGCAAAACACCTGCTTCTTCATCTTTATACTTACAAACCATTATTTCTGGAAAATGAGATGTTTTTGTAATCGCTTTTTCAACGTCAACACCGGAAGACTGAGGGACAGCAACTTTTTGTTGATCATCAAGGGTGCCATAGGGTTCAGCATAGAATGTTCCTAGAACGGGATCTGAAAAATAGGTATAGTAAACTTGCCAATCTGATTTTTTGAAATTGGGCCAGATTTCCAGGACAGGCACCTCGTCCATTTCAATAATTTCTCGGCTTTCATAAAGAGGCGCAATCCCTTCTTCTCTTTCGGTATATTCTTGAGTGACTTCAAGCCCCGAGGGGAGGTGTAAGGTAACCTTGATACCTTTTCCCGTTTTCTCAAAGGTAATTCGCTCATTTAAGTCCGTTACATCCAGTTCTGATAGCACTTCACTCTTAATTGGAAGAATAGGGGTAACACGTTTCTCTTTAACAGTAAGTTCACCATTAATCTTTGGTGGGAGAGAGCCACAAAAGGCATCTGGATCCTTAATTACAAAGAGATTTTCGGTCAGGTATTCCTTTTTCGCTATAGGTTTATTCATACCGACGAAGAATCCCTGTTCCATACCAAGACCTGTATCAGAAAGATCCGGCATGTTCTGAGGCACTCCGCCTAATGCATCTATGAAATCGAGAATCTGTCCGTTAAGGTGGTCTTTTATAAACTTTATTCGATCATTGAGCTCTTCGTTGAGATTAGAATTAGCATCAGGAAGAAGAGCAATCTGTGTTTCATGAAAGTGGTTAAGCCAACCAGCAACCGCTGCGCTTTTTTCTTTGTCTAATGCGCTTTTTTCTTTCTCTAAAGATGTTAGCGGATCGCAAAGGAATTGTCCATCAAACCAAGGCACACCTGAAATGTAATCCTTATAGTCAATAGACGTACAGATAATGGTCGTTGGTGAAGTCATACCAATTGGTTTGCCGTTGAAGAGTATGAGATAGAGTTTATCCCATGTCGTACTTGCTTCTAATGTATGTTCTGGCAACAACTTACGTAATGCTCGGAGAAACTCTGGGATATCTTCACTGTCCGCATCAGGGATCTCAATTATCTTGGTTGTCAACGAAAAATTCTGCTGCTCCTTGAGTGCTAACATCGCCAAAAGGCCGCGCCATTCGCCTAAAATGCATTTATGCATCGGATGGGCGGTATCATAGAGTGCCATTTCAAACAGCAGTGGACGTGCCCACATGCTCGGAATACTGTCAATGTCAGTGAACTTAGCAGCAGCAGTTGTAAATTTAAGGCTTCTACTGATGTTATCAAGAGCAACGGCATTCACTGAATGCCAATGTCCAGTGTTAGGCAGTGGACCTACTGCTTTGTCGTCTTTCAATGGAGGAAGAAGTGGGTAGTTCGGCATTCAACAATCTCCTATCCGTTTTTGCATGTAATGCATGTAAATTGTGTTATGCATAATATTGAGTTTAGAAACCTATTAAATCCTTCCGCAGTTTCGGTATAAAGCACTCAAAAACCTTCCGATATCGCCGGTGCCATCACTTTTCCCCTTGGCAAGACACATATTTTCCCAGAGTTTATTCACTGGACGCAAAGTCTCTGCTGTGTTTGATGAAATAAGATTACCGAATTTTTTTAGATCGAAACTGTCAACAGGACTAAGGGCAAGACGGTTCTGATCACTTTTTTGGGTGTAGGCATCGTATTTAACAAGCCCGACCTCCTGAGCACCCGCAGAATTTTGAACGTTAGCGAGCCAGAGCAGAAAATCTTCACAATAGCTTTGAACCTCCTCGAGCCGTGTTATCGTATCGTCGTTAAGCGAAGTCCCGTTCCGTTCAAAGAAATCGATGTACCACGGGGCACGATAACTTGAACCGTTCTCTCGAATATTATTGTTAAGCATCGGTTGATAAATGCTTAAGTATGCGAAAGCAAAACGTGCCAAATGTTCTATTTTTGAACGAATTTCACTACCGTTATTGTTATCGGGCAGATCTGTCCATTGAAGTTGCTTGCTGTCTCGATCTATTCTGAAATATTGGGATACTTGATTTGGTCCAAAATTTTTCCCGAAGAAATCAATGGCTGCTAAGGCAGCATAAAGTTCAATGAAGTGCGGTGCATTCTCTTGGTTCTCCCCACCCAAAGCATTGTCAACTTCAATTTGAAATCCATCACCAAAGAGATAAATCGCATCGTAAATAAGTTTTTTATTCCAAAGGTGATAATACCTGAGTGCCGCTTGCGTATTCATTAGGAAATGTTCAGCCTTTGCTTTGAGTTCCTTATC
>CAZURU010000366.1:0-5352 GCA_964623585.1 uncultured bacterium | reverse complement strand
AGTGATGCCCCAAGCAGGCACCTACTCATTAAGAAAATACGAGAAAGATACGTGGAAAGCTGAACTCAAAGCGGCGATCAACGATGGCATCGACTTCCAGCAATACATAGGTTATCCGTCCACATTAACGTATGTGGAGCATTTGATAGGCAAGAGTTTAGGAGAGGCGAATTGGGAAAAGACAGAATTGAAAGACGGAGATTTTATCTTCGTGATTCGGTTAGACTATCGCGTACTACCTTACGAGAAAAAAGAAGATGATCCCGATACTCACAACTTTGAATTTTTCATCGGTCGCTATTGGGAACAACCTTTAGTGTCGTAAACCTTGGCATAAAACAGAAACGTTAACAAGGTTTAAATACTATGGATAAGAAACCGATTATCTATAGCTAAATCCCGAATAAGGATAACATCTTCATTTTGTGCATGCGAAACAAGTATCGGCAAAACTTCTTGTGCCATCTTTTGAGTGTCTAAATTGCCAAAGATATTCTGAAACGGATGTGTCACCAACTTATATCGGATACGTTACATTTTATTGGAATGCAAATGGACAACAGAAGACAGATAGAATGGCAACTGGAGGTGTCAATATGTTTTTAGGGATATGTGTAGCGGTTGTTATTTTTGCTTCGGTTTGTGGGGTGTGTGAGTTGACGGTGAAGATTGTTCGGAAACTGCGATCGTAATCTAAGTGTGAAGGGTGCAAAATAGACAAGGGCAATGCCAGAGTGCATTGCCCTTTTTGTTAGAAAAGAAAAAGCATGACCAACATTAAAACGAACGCAAAAATGCCCAGAACAATTATATAATGTTCTTTAGAAACAAAATGACGAATGACTGGTTCAAAGAGAAGTACTATCATAATTACTATAGCTGCAAGAAAAACAATAATTATAGAGGTCTCCACTCCCCCCATCTTCTGTAAGTCTATGAAGTTCTTGATCATGACCACACACGCGGTGGCAACGATGAACGTTCTTATTCCCAAAATGATTCTTTTCATAATGTTTCCTAAAGGACTGTTATATAACAGGGGACACAACTTGTGTCAATCTACCCATATTTGTAAAATACATTTAATATTTCTACTGTTTTATATTATAATTTAAAAACACAGGAAAGTTCCAAACCATAACAACTAAATTAGAGGATAAATTCTTATGGAAGACACTGCAGAATATACCACAGAGAGAAGCTCAAGAACAGAAATACAACGCTATGTGGTAATGCTACATCTCGTTAGGGAAAAGATGTCCACTTATAAAGAACTTGCCAACCTGCTTGATATAAACACAGGACCTCACTTATCAAAGAACATTTTAGGGGGGATTTTCCAAAAGATAGGACAACTTGAGGAAGAGTGGAGTGAAAACATACCTGAATACATACCGCGAATAAACCTTCTTGTGTTCAAAGACCCTGTTTCACCTCCCAAACAAAAAGGGATAGCGTCGGAGTTTGTGTGTGAATACTTCACAGGAGATGAAAATACCCAACCGGCACTAAAGCAAATTGCAGAACTTTCAGCAGCAGTAGCTAACTACGACAAATGGGATAAGGTGTTAGATGCCTTTAAACCTAAACTGAAATAGATGGATAATATCACGGTTTGTGTCAATCTATCCAAATTCAGAAGGGAGAATAAAATATATGGTAGAATGGTTCCTGTTCATTTCTAGTATAATTCTTGCTGCTATCACAGGCTTGTATGTTTGGCAAACAAGAAAATTGGTTCAAATAAATCAAGCAATGCTGAACATATCTAATATC
Organism: uncultured bacterium; assembly: GCA_964623585.1. Taxonomy (GTDB): domain Bacteria; phylum Poribacteria; class WGA-4E; order WGA-4E; family WGA-3G; genus MSPOR6. Next base: position 3,576 of record CAZURU010000366.1, on the reverse strand, counting down.
CCAAATGTCCAAGTATTTCTTACATACGGTATACTGTCAGCTGACTCGAAAACTGTTAACGTATGTATTATTAATATGGGTACAGGTACAGCTCTTGATGTAAAGTTTTCAGGTAACTTTTCTTCTTTTTCTTCACCACTTACCAACCTGACATTAGCAGAATGGGATATACTAAAAAATGGAATTAGCCATTTAGGTCCTAATGGACATTGGGAAAGACCTATGTATATGTGGCATACAAGTACAAGTGATGATTTACCTGTAGAAATACTTACCGGAACTATCACTTATACGGACATAACAAAGAATAAATATACCGAAACATTCCGTCTTAACTTTAAACATATTGCAAGCTATACTCGAACGGGAGATCAATCAACTGTAAGTATTGCAAATTCACTGCTAAGTATTGACAAACACTTAAGTGATATAATAAATAACATTAACCCTAAACATTAGGTAACGACCTTACAGAAATGAGTATTCATTCCCATGAAGTTTCTTTTGTGATATTTTCATATTTTCGTATATACTTGTAAAGTTTTTTCTTTTCGCTATACTATCAATATTCTGAGGCTTTCAGGTTTTGTAAACTTACACAATAAAGGAACATATTATCATGAGTTTTCGTTCTAAGCCAAATACGCTTGATACAATAGTTGAGGATATTATTGAGAATATGAGTGAAGCAGATAAAGCTAGTGTTGTAGAAACATCGGAAGAGGATCTAATAACATTTCATCACGGGTGGGGGACTGGTATTCGGAATAGTTATAACCTCATGCATGATAAGACATTGTTGAAGGAACTTGGTAAAGACAATGCTGCTGATGCCTCAATGGTAATCATTGAAGCCGTGTGGAAGGCGTTACGTGAAACTGGGGAAACATTTATTAAAGGAAAGTTTGATACGGATGTTCTTACATACGAAACAAATAAGCGGACACTTGAAATATCTGCGGGCGAAGGACGTAGTTTAGTTATATCAAATATTGATTACGAATTTGCAGAAGAACTCGCTAAGTCCTTAAGATTAGGGGTTTATACCGTTGAATCTTATACAACTGAGGATGTAGCACCTCAAGTAATACTGGAAAAAACAGATGCTACCATACAGATATGGACTTATCCAGCACATCCTGCTAACAAATAAATCAATTCGACCTAATGGACAATAGATTTACTTTCGGGAGCAGCACAGTTAGCGTTAGGATTATTAGTTGACGTGACAGATAATAGTGAGGCGGCTTATGTCAATCTACCCAATTCCCTAGCTTTGCCCATCGTTTGACTGTGCTGGGTGGTAAATCTGTTTCTTCACCGACGGCGTAAAATGTGTTTGTTGATTTTTAAATTCATTGTTCCACATAGTGATCTAAAACAACTTTTATTATTTCAAGTATATCTTTATGGTGTGATGGACTAAGCATTCCAAATATTCTGACCAACTGCAGCACTATTTGGTAGTTGTTTTCATCTATTATAAATACTGCTGTTTCTTTTGTTTTCGCTGTACGACCAATTAAGTATTCACTTTCCTGAAGTTCTGTTATTGGAAAACATAAATAAAGCATGGGTTGTATGCCAATTGCCTTCTGTTTCTCTCTTATAGTAATCTCTGCAATGATTTCATATTTTCCAAATTTATGCACGAGTTGTGGATAGTTCAACACCATCTTGTAGAAATTGGTGTTATTGATTTCTGTCTCTGCAGGATGTGTTCTTGAGATCTGGCAATCTGGATGATTCGAGAGCAAGTGTTTCTCCTGAAGTTGAGATAAAAACTCAAAAGTCGTCTGTAATTCTGAAGTCGTAATCATATTCCAAGAATAGAAGTAATATAAATATTCTGATAACTCATAAAGCACTTTCTTCTTACGGTTATATGCAATAAAAGATGTATGAGGCAAACTGGACTTGTCTATAAGCTTTTTTTCTACATCATATCCTATTTGCCACTCAATATAATTGTTTTGAAGCATAGGAACACTTCCTGCAGCATGTGGAATACCGTACTCATAGAACATACTTCTTGACTTAATCCTTATTTTTCCACTGGGTGTTGTAAGCGGAATATCTATGAGTATTCTCTTGTTTTCTTCATCAAACATGGTGTTCTCCTAACAGCATTTTGAAATATAAATCTAACTTGGACTCTACTTGTTCCGCATCTGTTGGAAATGACTGGTAGTGTCTTTTAAGGTGTGGGTGATGTTTAACTGTATCGCTAATGAAACAATCTTTATATTGGTTGAAAAGTTCATCGTCTATAGGAACATCACAGTTCCCAAAATAGAAAGGAAGCCTATGAAGGTTTCTTTTGAACACGTCCACATAAACGTAATAATCCAGTTTATTCTTGTTAATTACAATAGCATTATTACTGTAGTTTTTGACAAAAGTCCGATTCCTTTTTAGTGCGTTAATGTCCCTCATTGTCCAAAACAATAGAGTATCATCATTTATTGGTGGATGTCTCTTACTCGGATATTTGTGAATATACGTTGTGATATAGTCTAAATCATTAAGACAGAAACGTCGTCCGTCTTCTGTTCTAAAAGGGAATGATCGTATGAAGTCATATACCATACCCACATTGTCACGTTGATACAAAGTAATGACAATGGGAAAAGGTGTGTATTTAGATGATTCGGGAAATTCAGAACTACTTATAAGTAACCCTTCTTTTAATTTATAATATGCCGTAAACTCTTTTAATTGTCTAAAATTGGCAGGCTTTATCAAATAGGATAATGGATGCAACACACACACAAAGTCCGCTTCCAATTTATTATAGGAACGTAGAAATGATATTCCTACATCTCTACTTGCCAAATCTTCATCAATGCTAAAATCAATGTTTTTTATCTTTTGGCGAATCAGTGATGTCCTATCATTATAAGGTGGATTTCCTACGGCAATCAAAGTCCTTGATTTGTCAGGTATGCTGAATTGCTCTCTTGAAACGCCACATAAAGAGTTTTTATGAAAGAAGTGTGCTTTATTCTTTGTCTCTCTCCCTATCTCAAGTGCAGTTTCATCTATATCACATCCGATTGTGAGCGATTGTCCTCTATTTAGTAGAAAATCACCATATCCACAGGCCGTGTCAATTATAGTCGTATCCGAATCAATATAAGGGGTGATCATATCCCATGCTAATTTCACAAAGTTAGACGGGGTATAATAACTTCCTAAGTTGACCCTATCTTTGAAATCTAAATGTTCTTGACTCATGTTTACCTAAAGATAATCTACTGTATTGAATTGGAGTTCCAGTTCCAGTCTCATCTATTCCCAGCAAAGGTAGAAGGGACGATCTGTCGGATAGCACAAGTTGAGCAACAGTTAGCAGGTTTATATTTTTCTTTAAACATTAGCATTAAACAAATTTTGTAGCAACTAAAATATGATTTGATGGGAATAAAATTAAATATAGAGAGGATAGGAACTTTGTCAAAGCATTTGTTCCATCAATCTATCCAATTCCCAAGCTTTGCCCAGCGTCGGACGGTGCTTGCTGGTAAATCTGTTTCTTCACCGACACGGCTTGCGATTTTGTGTTGCGGTGTGTTG
>CAZURU010000365.1:0-5360 GCA_964623585.1 uncultured bacterium | reverse complement strand
GTTGCCAGTTAATATTTGATTGGCGCGCCTCAACCCAACCTACAACGCATATTGCATTTAATTATCAAACTCCCCTTTATAGTAAGCATACACGTTTCTGGATTTCTAAAAGTACTTTGAGGAAAGAAATAGAGATGATGATCAAGGAGGCTATTTATGCCACGAAACACCGATAAAGAGGTTAAAGATTACCGACACGACGGATCAAAACGAAAGAATAACCCACCCGCGGGCATCGCAGGACAAGGCAGAACACCCGAAACTCCCAAACAGGAATATGCATATAATCCTCACTTGCCACCCATATTACGTTCTGATCCGCACGGAGATGTTGACAAAATCCACGAACTACTTGATAAAGCACAGCACGAAACACTCACACCGGAAGAAACACAAAAGATCAGAGATGCTCTCAAACATCACGAACCGTGGTTAGAATGGGCAGGTAAACAGGAAACGAAATCATTCACCGTAGATCCTGTTGCATTGCACGTGCATGAACGCGTCAGTGCAAAAGCCATACTCAAAGTAGCAGAACGCGAGAACGTCCAACGGCAGCTCTTTGGGGACCCACAGCAAGAATACAACGAAGCCGTTGAGTTTTACAAGCACGACGTTGATTGGACAAATCGTCTTATTCTTGGTGATAGCCTGATGGTGATGAGTTCCCTCGCGAAACGTGAAGACCTTGCTGGGAAGGTGCAGATGATTTACATTGATCCACCCTACGGTATCAAGTTTTCATCTAACTTTCAACCGACCGTCTTTCAGCGCGATGTAAAGGATAGAGACCAAGATTTGACGCGTGAAGCTGAGCAGATAAAGGCATACCGTGATACGTGGACACTCGGCATCCATTCCTATCTTGCATACCTTCGCGACCGACTGATTGTTGCAAAGGATCTGTTGGCAGATAGTGGGAGTATCTTTGTGCAGATTAGTGATGAAAATGTGCATAGAGTAAGGACTATCATGGACGAGGTATTTAAGTGTGAGAACTTTATCGCTGAAATCTTCTTTAGGAAGACTGGGGCACTTCCTTCTGATACAATTGCTTCAACTGCAGACATTCTATTGTGGTATGCTAAGCAGAAAGATAATGTTAAAGTTCGTCATATTTTTCTTGAAAAAGGAAAAGGTAATTCTGCCCATAAAGGTTATGATTATCTGGAATTAGAAAACGGACATAGACGTAGATTAAATATACAAGAAAAGGAAGATCTGTCCATCCTTCCAGATAACAGTAAAGTCTATTCTTCAGTATCTTTGGAATCTTTGGGTTGGAGTGATGAAGGATCAAAACCTTTCGTTTTTCAGGGTGAAAACTATATTCCTCGAAGCAATGCACATTGGAAGACAACACATCTTGGTTTAAAAAGATTGGCAAAAAGTAATCTGATTTTTACTACAGGAAACACTCTTCGATATGTCATGTATCAAGAGAGTTTTCCTGTTTTACCTCTTTCAAACATATGGAATGATCTGATGGGTGCATCAAACATGAGATTTGTAGTTGAAACAAATGTAAAAGTAATTGCACGTTGCCTGCAGATGACTACAGATCCTGGTGACCTTGTCCTCGACCCTACTTGTGGTGGTGGCACAACTGCTTACGTTGCTGAAAAATGGGGAAGGCGATGGATAACGATAGACACAAGCCGCGTTTCTATTGCATTAACACGGCAACGTCTCTTGACAAGTAGTTTTGAGTATTACAAACTCAAGGACGAAAAGGATGGTGTCGCAGGTGGGTTTGTCAATAAAACTGTGCCCCACATTACGCTCAGAAGCATTGCTCAAAATACCGCGCTTGACTCTATCTTTGAAAGGCATGAACCGATTCTCACTGAAAAGTTGGAGGCGTTGAACAACGCATTAGCAGACATCACGGTCGCCATCCGCACGAAACTCAAAGCGAAGTTGGCAGAGAAGGAGAGACGTGAGGGGAAAAGATCTATCACGGATGTAGATAGACGACGTTGGCAACTGCCAGAGACTGCTTGGCAGGAATGGGAAGTTCCGTTTGATACAGATCCCGATTGGACAGAAGCATTGCAAGAAGCATTGACCGATTATCGCGACGCATGGCGTGCAAAGATGGACGAGGTAAATGAATGTATCGCAGCTGCATCCGATGGTGAAGAATTAGTCGACCAACCAGAGGTGGATAGAAAACGGATACGTGTTAGCGGTCCGTTCACCGTAGAAGCGGTGCAACCTCCGGAAGAATTTCTTGACGTTGAGTCTCCTATCGGTGGTGAACCTGAGGAGATGGAGGACACATTTGATTCTGATTCTGAGGAACACGAGACTGTCAATGCGGAGGCGTACCTTGACAAGATGGTTCATTTACTACGTGAGGATGGTGTCAAGTTTCCTGATGACCAAAAACAGAAATTCGCCACACTTGAACCGATTGAAGCAGAAGTTCTACACGCTGAAGGCAGGTGGGAAAGTGACGATACAGATAGACATGTTGCTGTTGCATTCGGCCCACAGCACGGACCTGTAACGGTCAGGCAAGTTGAAGATTGTCTGCCGATGGCATCGCGCCGTGGATACGATGAGTTGATATTTGCAGGATTCAGTTTTGATGGTGCTGCACAAGCGATTATTCAAGACGACCCAAATCCGAGAGTGCGTATACACATGGCGTATATCAGTCCAGATGTCGTTATGGATGACCTGCTCAAAAAGACGTCCACCAGCCAGTTGTTTACGGTGTTCGGATTACCCCGCACGAAGCTTGACAAGAATGACGATGGGGAATATATTATCACGATGGAAGGTGTGGACATCTACAATCCTGTGGATAACACAGTAAGTTCTGCTGGTGCGGACAAGGTCGCGGCATGGTTCATTGATTCAGATTATGATGGTCGGACATTTCTTATCACCCAAGCCTTCTTTCCTGATAAAAAGGCGTGGGATAAAATCGCCCGTGACTTGAAAGGCGTAATTGACCCGGAGAGTTTTGAGATGTTCAGCGGCACAGAATCGCTACCGTTCCCTGCTGGAGAACATGCATGCGTCGCTGTGAAGGTCATCGACCCGCGTGGTAACGAGGTGATGCGGGTGCATGATTTAGAGTAGTAGGCACATGCCGCGTGCCGTAAAGATTGTCAGAACCAGGATTTTCAGGATTTCACAGATTACCAGGATAAGTCAAACTTGGTCAAAACCGCAGTTCCAGAGGAGCGAAAGGTATACAGATAACATTGATACCACAAAGACCGGCAGCTCCAGAGTATCGAAGGGTGCGTCGTAACACGATCAAATATTGCATGGATTTGTAGGAGCGATCTCCGAATCGCGACCTTGTATAATCTGGTATCGGAGTCATCTTCTACACCGTGATGATGATATTTATTGTGAGAGAGTAATTTTAAATTGAAAAATTAGATAAGCAATGAGTAGATACAATCTTCTAATTTGCGTAAAGACTTTTAGAAGTCCTTTAAAAAATATCCCTCATTAGATTCTGTGACAAAATAAAGGTAATATACTAATTTGAGTTAGCACATTACCCTCATTTATCAACGGTTATTAACCGTTATTATATTAGAATTTATCTAAATAATTAAGGTTAACTATTCATCCTCTTACTAGTGCGACATGCAGCGATACGGATATTACTTGCCTCTAATGGATGTGATAAATTGTAATCTGCACCGTTAGGCATGTTTAAAACATCCTTTAAAGGTTTAATCAATTTATTAAACTCTATTAATACTTTAGTATCTATCTTAGGATTGTCTTCTGTGTTAGCTAGGTCAATCCAATCTTTGCGAATTATGGTATTGCTGCTAACATCATTTGAGGTTTGATGCATTTCTTTCATTATGGTTCTCCTTTGGTTAGAAGTAGTGTTTAGTGTGAACAAACACTCGGTATGTTTCCCTACTCATATAATCCTTTAGTAAATCTATATACTCTTTAAGAGCAAGTGAAAGATTTGGTATATCCTCAATTCTGTTAATATCAATCCCTAATTTCTCTGATGAGATTAAAGTCTCTCTCGGAATCATGCGGGCATGAGAATGCCAATGTTTATGATCACTTAAAGTCTCAGCAATTTGTTTTGCTTTAGAGTTTTTTGCTTTATCACTAGCAGGTTTCCCATCTTTAGTAGTCAAATCCTTAAATTTGTAGGTAGATAACCACTTTATTAAAAGTTCCTTTGACAACTCATGGGCTTGTTCAAATTGGTATAACTCACCAAGATCAAGTTTGTTAAGTAGCGTAATATCTGCTGTATTCAATTCCCCAGTGTTAGCTTTTTTTACTAGTCGCTCATATTGATTTAGATATGATAATGCTGGTACAAGTTTCTCATCCTTTTCAATTTGAGGATCAATAGGGCCTAAACAAGAAAAATAACTCATGTATATACTATCTCCAGACATTGCGAAAACTGTGCCAGCAGACATAGCACGATCAGGAATTACAAAATCAACCTCAGTATAATGGTAACGTATAACACTAACCATACGTTCAACTACTTCTACAATTCCACCAATTGTATCTAAGATAATAGTAATTTTATCTTTTGGTTCTTGAAATAACTCAATTGCGTTACTTACAACATTTTCCAAACCATAAATTATAGGACCAAATATTGTAAGAACATCTGATTTAAGAATATCCTCAATGTTCGTAATATATTGATTGAGGTGAGTCTTGGTGTGTCGGTCAAGAGGGCGTAATGTATCCAATAATTTCTCCTTTCTCATAAACTTCAAAGAACATAACCTAAATTATATCATAATATACTACAAAAATTAAATTTAGAATATATAACATTCAAAAGTGTATCACAAATCAAATAATATTTCAAATAAACAAGCGATTAGTCCTATTGGACTAATTAATCACAACCAAAATATCCCAACTCACAATTTTGATGGGAATAGTAATGGGTTAAAGGCATACTTTCAGGATCTATAAGAATCTCGCCTAAACTTGTAAGAACCATATGTACACCTTCTAAACTTTTTAATTCTTTGGCAATATATCCTAAGGAAATATCTCAAATATGTTGTAACCTAATTGATTAAAAGCACGTTTGTTTGTAATTTAGGTCAAATTTAACTGTTTAGAAATATGGTATCATAAAAACTCTATTTTAAACAAGGCTTTTTTGCCCTTTTGGTTATTGTCCACGCACAATGGTCTTTAAAAGAACGAAATTTTAGGGCGTTACGTTTAAAAAACACTTAAAAACATTCGCTCATGTCAAGAACGAATGCATTTCTATGTTGTTTGAACAAGTTTTGAAATAATCGCACCTCTCCACTCTCACGCTCCAGGGTGCCAACGACCGGTGGGCGGTCATTGGCATAGGTACCGTGGCCCCTACG
>CAZURU010000364.1:0-5373 GCA_964623585.1 uncultured bacterium | reverse complement strand
GATAGGCTTGCATATCGTAATACTATAGGTTATGAATTTGCCATATCACCAGACGGGAGTCTATTTGTTACCAACGATCTTGTAGTACGCTTATGGGATACGCATACCAAAGATGTTTTATCTACAATAGGTGGTAAAGAACATGCTGGTTTTGTAAATGAAGTGGTATTTTCACCTGATGGTCAACGCCTTGCGGTAAGTGCACGTAGAGACAATACTGTTCAAATATGGGATATCCCTAACCGCAAAACGCTCTGTAGACTTAAGGGGCATACGACGCATGTTTACAGTTTGGCATTTTCTCCTGATAACAAGATTGTCGTCACCTCAGGTTGGACCCATAGGGACGAAACAATAAGGTTGTGGGATACACTGACAGGTGAGCTCCTTGCATCTTTTCCAGACCAAGGTGCAGTAGCATTTGCTTCAGACAGGAACACCTTTGTCGGTGGTACACACATTTATACATGGAATCCGGAAACTATCCAGTACGACCAAACAGTGCCATTGGAAGATGTTTCCATATCTGATCCTTCAACTGCAATTATATTTTCTCCGGATGGGTCAATCGTTGTCAGTGGTAATTGGGATGGCATAGTTCGACTACGGGATTCAGCTACTGGTAAGATAATTTCTGAACATGCAGGACATGCAAGTTGGATATCAGAGTTAGTATTTTCTGAAGATGGAACAACGCTTGCTACAAGCGGTGCAGATGGTACAATTCTTTTATGGGATTGGAACAGAGTTCTCAATGAATCGGAAAATAAAGAATAAGGCGCACATGTATAGAATAGTTTTTCTGATCTTAGTAATAGGTGTTTTTATCCAGAACACCTTTGCCCAAGATTATACCCGGCAGGATTTACCCGAAGGTGCAAAAGCACGGTTGGGTAAAGGCGGCATAAGAGGAAATATTGCCTATTCCCCTAATGGAAAACTTATGGCAGTCCCGTGCAGCATTGGCGTTTGGATCTACGACGCACACACAGATAAACCACTGCAATTACTTACAGGACATACGGATTCAGTTTTAAGCGTCGCGTTTAGTCCAGATGGGTCTTTGTTGGCAAGTGGAAGTTATGATATGACTATACGTTTGTGGGACGCACGAACCAGTACAGAATTACTGGCAATGATGGGACATGAAAATAGGATTGAAGCAGTAACCTTCAATCCAGATGCCACGCTTTTAGTAAGCGGGAGTTATGATAAAACTATCAGGTTCTGGGACGTGCAAACAGGAACACATTTGCAGACAATGACTGGACATACGCATGGTGTTCTAAGTATCGCCTTTAGTCCGGATGGCAAGATGATTGCCAGTGCCAGTGAGGACAGAACGTTACGCCTATGGGAGGTGCACACAGGCAAAATTTTACGTACTATGTCAGGGTATAAAACTGATGAAATAAAAACTGTTGCTTTCAGTCCGGATGGTAAGACGATCATCAGTGCCAGCAATCACAGCAATGCCCATTTGTGGGATATAGGAACAGGTGAGTTGCACAACATTTTGGAAGGACGCAATGACAGTATTGGTTTGAAGGGACATAATCAAGATATCAGTGCCATCATATTCAGTCCAGATGGCAGAATGTTGGCAACTGCAAGCGAGGACTACACAGCACGTCTATGGGACGCGCAGACATTGACACATCTCCGAGTGCTGAAAGGACATACATTCGAGGTCTATAACATTGCTTTTTGTCCGGATGGGAAGACGGTTCGAACTGGCAGTCGTGACGGAACCTTACGTTTGTGGGACACAAGCACAGCAATACAGCTGCGGACAATAATTGGTCATACGGACTGTGTTTATACCGTTGTATTCAGTCCAGATGGGAAAACACTTGCAAGCGGAAGCACGGATAATACCGTACATCTATGGGACGCACAGACAGGGGAATTGATTCGAGTATTGAAGGGACATACTCAGCCTGTCAGAATTGTTATATTCAACCCAAATGGGGACACTATTGCCACAGCAGATGATAACGAAACTATTCGCTTATGGGATACCAAGTCAGGGAAGATTTTGTGGACATTGGAACAAGACAGCTTTTCGATAACAAGTTTTGCTTTCAGTCCAGATGGAAAGACACTGTTGCGTGCAAGTAGTGATAACAACACAGTACATCTATGGGACTTACAGACAAAAGCGTATCAATCTATTGTCATGAACGATAAAAGTCACATCAATAGCATGACGTTTAGTCCGGATGGGACACAATTGGCTTGTGGAACTCGTGATAGAATTGTACTGCTTTGGGATGTGAGCACCAATAAGGTAATCCATGGCATGGAAAGTCATAAACATGCTGTGAATGCAGTCACGTATAATCGGGATGGGTCTTTATTAGCAAGTTTGGATGGGGAAGGAGAAATACGTTTATGGAATCCACAAACGGGCAAATTTATTCTGACGGTAAAGACAGAGGGTTCAGATAACTGTTGTGTTGGGTTCAGTCCGGATGGGAGATTATTAGCAAGTGGTGGTTGGGATAGTATCATCCGTCTGTGGGATGTGCGCACTGGTAACTTCATGATAGCGTTGAAAGGACATACGGGTACTGTGAATAGTGTTGCGTTCAGTCCGGATGGAAACACGCTTGCAAGTGGCAGTTCTGACGGGACCGTAATCTTATGGAAGCTTGGTAAGTGAGCGTGTCAGCATATACAGTATAAGTCTACTTATGAAGTTCAAATAATTAAACGGGTAATTTCTTGTTTGCATAATACAACTACACCACTCTGCTGGCGAGGTTTCCTAACCTCGCCAAATTACCCAAATATTTTTTTAACTTCATTTATAGGCATGAATCTTTAAACTCCATATCTGAACACTTTTTCATTTGCAGAATTATGCACCCGTTTGATCTCCTTGTGTTGTCACTATAAGCGAAAACGGAGGTAATCCATGAAAAACAGTGATGTCCAATTAATCCAACGTACACTTGATGGTGATGATGCCGCCTTCACAGAACTTGTTGAGAAATACCAGAAACAGGTTCATGCACTCGTCTGGAGAAAAATAGGTGATTTTCATTTTGCCGAAGAGATAACCCAGGATACATTCATAAAAGCGCATCAGCAACTCAGAACGTTGAAGAAGCCACAACGTTTTGCAAGTTGGCTCTATGTAATTGCTTCAAACCTTTGCGGTACTTGGTTGCGTAATAAGAATGTACGGACGCAGCTGCAAGAGCATATAGATAAATCTGTAGATGAAAGAGCAACCTATTCTGAACACATCGTAAAAGAAAACAACCAGATCACCGTTGAAACACAACGCGAAGTTGTCAAAAAACTGCTTGCGAAACTTGAAGAATGTGAACGCACTGTCATGACATTGCATTACTTCGGAGATATGTCGTGTTCAGAGATAGGCAAATTTATGGGGGTATCTACCAATACCATAAAAAGTAGACTCCGCCGCGCACGACAGCGTTTACAAAAGGAGGAAACGATGATAAGAGAAGTTTTAGACAATTTCAAAATCACACCACACCTTACTGAGAATGTGATGCGTGAGATTTCGCGGACCAAACCCGCTGCACCATCCAGTAGCAAGCCTTTAGTGCCATGGGCAGTTGCTGCTTCCACATTAGCAGTGGGATTGCTCATGCTCGGTTTTGGAAATAGCAATTTATTGACACTTCTTCAGAAACCCTATAATTTCGATGCTACTACAGAGGTGGCGATAGAGATGATTGATACACCTATAGTAACGAACCTTGAACATAAACCTGATGTACGAACACAAATAGGAAGTGTCCTCACATTGAATAAGCGAAAAAGTCCTCAACAGCAACAGAATGATGTTCCTGCAGTACTTTCGGAAACACAAGGAGTCGAAATAATGGAAGATTACACTACTTCTTCATCAAGTCATACTGTGACAATACCGGATGCAAGTTTAGCTGCCGCAGTGCGTAAAACGCTCGGTTTAGGTGCAACGGATCCTATTCCGCAAAAGGAATTGGAAAAATTGGAACAGCTGCACGCCAATGAAAAAGGGATAAGAGACCTAACGGGACTGGAAAAAGCAACAGGATTAACGGTTTTAGCTCTTAACAGAAATAGAATCAGTGATCTCACCCCACTCACAAACTTAACACACTTGACACGCTTATCACTCTATGAGAACAATATCAATGACATCACACCACTTACAGGAATAACAAAACTTACCGTATTGTATCTAACAAATAATCAAATTAGAGACATTACACCAATTGCTGAGTTAACGAAAATGAAGAGTTTATGGCTTGATCACAATCGGATTAGTGCTATCTCATCGCTGGATAAACTAACAGAACTAAAAGAATTATTACTAAACAACAATCAGATCAGAGACATCAGGTCTGTTCAAAATTTGACTCATTTGGAGAGTTTATCCCTCCACGGGAATCCAATTCAGGATGTGGCACCCCTTAAAAGATTACTGGCACAAAATCCAGAATTAGAAACTGATATAAGCGCGCAACGTCCAAGTTCAACGGAATTGGATCCGACAATTCCTGATGTGAATTTAGCTGACCTTTTAAGGGTGAAACTCAGTATTGAACTTAACGATCCTATACCGATAGAGAAGTTGAAAACACTAAAGAAATTATATATAAGTGAATACAGAAACATCAAAGAATTAACAGGTCTGCAAAATGCCACGAACTTAGAAATTCTGCATATTGACGAGAACAAAATTACTGATCTAAAACCGCTGGCAAATTTGACACAACTCACAGAGCTATGGCTACACTGTGCGTCTATCAGCGACCTAACGCCATTGGCAAATTTAACGAAACTTACTAAATTATACAAGAATGGTAATCAAATCAGCGATATTTCGCCGCTTACAGGTCTGACTCAGTTAGAGACTATTGCGCTTATTAACAATCAGATTACTGACATCACACCACTCAAAGGAATGCCTAATCTGAGAAATATAGTACTTTCAAAGAATAAGATAACTGATATAACACCACTATCTGAATTGACACAATTAAGATATATAAACCTGATTAATAATCAGATCGACGATATTACACCTCTAACAGGAATGACAGAGTTGACGACACTGTGGATAGGGGAGAATCAAATTGATAACCTTACTCCACTAATTATGTTAACAAAATTAAAGTCGTTAAAATTAGGGAAGAATAATATTACAGATATAACACCACTATCTGAATTAACACAATTAAGATTATTGAACTTATCACACAATCAGATTCAAAATATAGAACCCCTTACAGATCTAATACAGTTAGAAGAATTGGACTTATCACGCAATCAGATTCAAAATGTAGAGCCACTGGGTGTGTAAAGATTTTGTCACTTAAAAAAAGGATCGCTGAACCTTGCTCCAGC
>CAZURU010000363.1:2985-5379 GCA_964623585.1 uncultured bacterium | reverse complement strand
TTTTCATTTAGAAATGGTATAATATGTGCTTAAAAGTAGTCGGCACACCCGTGTGCTATCCAACATGCATGCATAGAAAAGGATAAAACAGAAATGGACCTGAATCTCCAAATTACAAATACGACAAAACTACTAATCGGTATCTTAGGTGTCGTCCTTATTATCTTGATAGCGACGCAATGGGGACCAGACATGTATAAATTGGTTTCCAATCGTGATTTTGAGACTAAGCAGACGAACCTACAATCTACTAAAGACTTGGTAATGGCATCTGAATTGCTCAAACCTATTCAGACAGGACTCTATCAAAAAGTAGGTCTTGCAGATAATAGTGAAGGTACTAATATTTTTACGGTTGATTTTCCGAATACGGTTGTTAGAAAGACAATCAATGGGATTCTTAGAGAGGCTGGCATCCCCCGTAATTATCAATTGAATATAGAACCGGTACCTGGAAAAAAGTCTGAATCTCTCACGACGCAAGCCAAACGAAACCTGATTGTCCTGCTTTACCAGAATAAATTAGAATCAGAACGGGAAGTACTTTCCTCTGAATTAGAAGATACAACAGCAGATGAAATAGCCGATGATACATTCTCAGAAGAGGATATGATCTCAGAAGAGGATATGATGGATACGTTGATGAACGCTTGGTTGGGAGAAGATGACCTTGAAGAAGCAGAAGATACAGAAGATACCGAAGATACAGCGCATCCTGATGAAGCAGATCCTGACGTTCAGGACGAAGACCATGACGGTCAGGACAATGTAGAACAGGAAGGTAACGAAGAAGAAGGTAACGAAGATGAAGGGGATGAGTCAACTCACACCCTCGATACTGCCGAGAAGGAACAGGTAGCGTCTGAGGTCCAGGAAGATGATCCAGCAAATTGGGAGTTTGATTCTCTACCGGAATCCATACCAAGTTCTATAAGGATTGACATCATAGAACTACTCTTAACGAAGATAGATCAGCATCTTGTGGGTGCTGACACAAAACTTTTTGAAAATGAATATGTCAAGCATGAAACTGTTGCTACACCAGGTTTTTTCGGTATAGGTGCCAAGAAAGCTACAGTTACATATAACTTTCGACCAAATAGCGATATCCTATTGAAATTTACAAATCTAATGGATAATGATGTGGTAGAACTAAATAGCGATCAACTTACATCGGATCTACTTGTATATCTTGAAAAGATTCAATCTCAGATTACTGATCTTACACAGAAGCTGCAATTGGCTCCTACCTCCTATTCGCCAGATAGTTATACCATCAAAGTGAAGTTTAAAACCGAATTAGATAAGCTTGTAAAATTAAATCGTTTAATTGAAACAAAAACAAAGTGGTTGATGGTAAGAGACCTAAAAGTTTCCGCCGATAAAGATAATAAAATCAACGTAGATGTACTTATGATTGCGAGGGTTTATCAATGATGAAAATGTGCAAGAAATTATTTTGCCTGATGTTTGAACAAAAAAACAGAATCTGCTTAGTAGTGCTGATAGGTTTCTGCTTGATAGCTGGATTCCCTGATGATGGACATGCACAGAATCAGGGGCAGATGGAAGTTACTGAACGAGATGAAGAAACTGGAGAACCGCTTCGGTTCACCTTCAACTTTACAAGTCAAGACCTGAAAAGGGTGCTTGAATGGTTATCTCAAGAAACCGACCTAACCATTATCGCTAATGAAGGTGATATTTCAGGTAAACCGTTTGCATTGATAAACCTTAATGATGTTACGCTTGATGAAGTGATAGAGAAAATAAAAACCGCACTTGCTCAGTATAACCTTACATTTGTCCGGGTTGATAGTACGTTGCTTGTAACGACCTTTGAAAAAGCAACTGCCATGAATGTGCCAGTAAAAATCATTGAAGCTAATCCCGAATTAGTGGAAATGACAGATGAGATTCAGACCTATATCATCCAACTACAAAATGCTGATGCTTCTGAACAGGTCAATGCTCTGAAACCTTTGTTGAATAAACAAGCAAATATTTTTGCGGATGCTACAACAAACGCTTTGGTCATAACGGATGTATCCTCAACTGTCAGGAGAGCTGTTACCATTCTACAGTTTGCTGATGAAGGGGATCCTACCCCCTTAAAAATCGCTATTATGCCGTTAGCTTATGCAGACGCGACATCAATAGAGAGCACAATGGATAACTTGTTTGATGAAAATGATGATGAGGAAGATATAAAAGCAAGCGTACCAATAGGTGTCAACCCTGAAGAAATTAAACAAGCCTTAGAAGAAGGCTTAGGTATAGATATAGCTGATGGCTATATTAAGGTATTTGCAGACGAGAACTCAAACTCTGTTATTATAAAAGCTTCTGAGGATAACCTCGTTATTGTTCAAGAAATAATTCGTCACCTTGATA
>CAZURU010000363.1:0-2915 GCA_964623585.1 uncultured bacterium | reverse complement strand
CGGTAGAAGTTCTTTTGACAGTGAAGATATTTTGGAAATGCTGACCTATAGACGCGATAGAAGAAATCCTGAAAACATCTTCCAAGGCATTGTCGGTCTGGTTAACATCACGAGGGATGACCGTTTAAACCTCGTCATTGTTTCGTCAGACTCACGTAATTTTACGCTCATAGACAAGATTATCAGCGAATTGGATCAGGAACAGTCCCAACAAGAATATAAGAAATATCTGCTAAAAAATGCTAACGCTGAAGGCCTCAAGTCCCTTTTAGATGACCTATTCGAAGCAGGAGCTGGTAGTGACGAAGATCGTCCATGGTGGGAAAGAGGCAGAGGCGATGACTCTTCATCTGAGGGTGGATTTGGTGTCCAAGGACAAGTGAATATTGTCTTTGATGCCAGGTTGAATGCACTTATCATTTCAACAGCTAAACAGAACTTTGAGATGATAGACGGTCTTATTGAAGAGCTTGATGTTAGCATGCCTGAACAGGAATGGGGAACCAAAATATTTAGTCTAAAATATGCTGATGCAGAAAACGTTGCAAATTTACTCAATTCCCACTATGGTGGAAGCAGTGGGGGTTCAAGTAACCGTTGGGATGATGACTGGTGGTGGATACGTAATCGAGGTGGTTCGTCTACGCAATCACAGACACAAGGTTCATTGGCAGGAAATGTATCCGCTGAACCTTTTGTAAATCTAAATGCCGTGATTGTATCAACCGGGACAAAACGAAACTTTGACATGATTGAAGAATTCATCAAGCAGATTGACGTTCCCACCCCAGAGGATCAGGTAGAGATAACCGAAACGATTCGTCTGGAATACGCAACTGCAGACGCAATTGCGACACTGCTTTCACAAGTCTGGCAAGACCAACAATCTGAAGATGATGGATTCAATTTTGGAAGATTCTTCAGATCATCGACTACAGCTGACGAACCGACCGACATCAATTCGTTGTACGGTAAGGTAACTGTCTATGCTGACCCAGATACAAACTCACTTGTTGTTACCACGCGACGTCGCTATATGGAACAGGTAAAGTTCCTTATAAAACAGCTCGATTTCGTCAGAGGACAAGTTCGCATAGACATAAAAATCCTTGAAGTAACACTTGATGAATCAACAAAACTGGGTATTGAAGCTACAGTGAGTGAAAGGAGACTGGGAGGACTTGAACTTGCACCAGATAATCCACTCATTGGAGAGGCAAATGCACAACTCGGTCTCACACAAGAAATATCTGGTTTTAACTACAGTCTGGTAACCAGAGAATATATGGCTCTGCTTCACACACTGATTCGTGAGAATAAAGTAAAGACATTGTCAACACCTACAATTACGACTCGTGATAGTCGTCCTGCCACCTGGAGCAGCGGTCGGAGAATCCCATATCTTCAGAGTGTTGACACGAATAGTATCCTTGGAGATACAGCGACACAACCGCTTTTCAACTACGACTTTATTGATCCTCCCGTTGGTATCAACATCAGTCTTACACCATTCATCGCAAAATCTCAAGCGGGAGAAGATGGGAAACGGACAATTGGGTTAGATATAACAAACATCAGTGCCAGTAACTTCATCGAGTTCACTGAGTTTAACGCCCCTATAACCGATGACAATTCACTTAGTGTTTATATTGATGTAGAAGATGGACAGCAGTTGATCGTGGGGGGTATTATACGAAAGAAGCAGAAACAGGTAGAGAACAAGGTGCCGATACTTGGCGACATTCCTTTATTGGGTAGGCTCTTCAAGAGCACTGAAACAGAAGTACAAGATACAGAGATTGTTTTTCTTATTACACCACATATCATTGACATTAAGAATCCTGCTGATCTTGAAAAGTTGAAAGAGAAAAATGAAAATTGGTTAAAGAATAGTACGGAAGAATTCAAAAAGGCAACTGAATAGGTATGGTTGCTTGTTCACACTTTTACCTGAAATCTGTTCTACAAGAAAACTGTGCTAATTGTCTGAATCTACTTGAGGTAATTTCAACGATCTTCTCACTTCAGAACGGACCATTTTACAGGTCTTCACTGCATGCGCCGCATTCTCAGCAGTTGCTGATTTACCGGGATAGCGAAACTCCACGGCATAAGGGGAGATAATCTCAAAATCTGTTCGCCAAGTTTGCCAATCCGGTATAGTAGGAAGTATCAGACCCAACAGACCTTTCAAATCATGTAATTTCGGAAGATCAATATTTGCATCTTGAATCCAAGCTTTTAAGTATTTTTCAATACACTGTTGGGCATGGAAACAGATAAAATCATAGTCTGGTGATTCAGCCTTTTGATGCAACAATATCGCAGCATAGTCTCTTTCAGCTTTCTCTGTCCATTCAACGGTTAATGGATTCATTAGAGATTCTTCCTTGATGTTTCCATCTCCTTTGCCTGCCACATTGTACGCGCACGGAATAGATTCATAAAGCACTTCACCCTTTTCTGTGATTTCACGTAAGAACCAATCGTTATGAGAAACCCGATATGCAATCTCCTTCGGAGAGCGCACCAACAGATCCATGTTAAAGCGTCGAGGAATTCGCTGCCAAATTTCTCCCGATTGACGCGTTGTTTCCGATTCCGGAATATCCATCACGACCAACAAATCTACATCTGAGTCTTCTGTCGGTGTTCCATACGCATGAGAACCAAACAGAATAACCTGTAACGGAGCAAATTCACGAACAATGTCATCACAGGTCGCCTGAATGTCTTTCTTGGTAACCATAATATCGCTCCCTACACTTACCGCTCACACCCTAAAAGGTCGAGGATTCTGTAGATATTATAAATAATATTTCTAACAAAGTCAAGATTTTCCTTGACACACCCTTACATACTGGGTGTGTAAAATTATTGTCACCTTTTTTGTCAGAATCGCGGATTATCGCGGA
>CAZURU010000362.1:0-5402 GCA_964623585.1 uncultured bacterium | reverse complement strand
CAAATACCAGCAACTATGATACCAAAATCAGAGAATTAAATCAAATACTGGACAAGGATTTAGTTGTTTTTACACGCGCTTGGCAACTGTTGTTTTTTTGTGTTATACTATTTAGACCAGTCTGGGTGGCACTGCGAAGATCGGAATCCTTTTCCGTTTCTGCCATCCTCCCACCTTCACAGGGGGATAAGAAAAACTGGAACTGGAGAATTCCAAGTGAAAATTAAAGAAGAAATCAAGAAGTCCGGGAAATTTTGGATTCCTCAATCTTCTGAACCAGTGGCCGGAGTACTCTCAATATCGAACGAAAGGGGGATTGAACTGGAAGCTTCTGAATCTCTTATAAGTGATCCGGAAAGTATAGCACGCCAATACACAAATCTTGATAGTTTTTACCCAGTAATTGGACATATTCAAGAATTTGGATTTGTTATACTTGACGATTGTTACACTTCAACAAGTGGATTGAATTTTAACTTTAGTCAAATACAAACATTCCAAACAATCAGGGCAAATCGGGTGTTTACTGGTTTTCCACAACGCCCCAACGAGATACCGCTTTTTAATACATTCAAATTTTCTATCGAAGGGATTGACGAGTGGGTTTGGATACATGGTATTGACCAAAAGTTCAACCATGAAGAATATACTATAACTATATCATGCAAACACCCAGAGAATATTTCGTTTGCTCTTAATAACGGTATGCGGTTGGAAATTACATTTGATATGGGAAACACTGAGTCTCTGCAGGGTCCTTGGGAACGCGGAGTTCGTCAAAAAGCTTATTTCAAATTGATTTCAGATGATGCTCAGGAGTTAAAGGCGTTTCTCTCTATTGCGCATAAAATCGTTGATTTGCTGTGCTTTACCATAAACCAAACAGTTTTTTTGGATAGTATGTCAGCGACTTCAGAGGTGATCCGCAAAAATACCGAACCCGCTAAAATCGATATTTATCATCCGAGTGTATTTTACTACTCTAGGGATGAGTCTAAGATCGATCGGAACCGGATGTTATTTAGATTCTCGGACATACAAGACGGCGCCGAGAAGATGATTAATAAATGGATTGATAGTTATGAGCAGTATGAACACGTTTTTAATCTATACTTTCAGGCACAATTAAGACCTCAACTATCCTTGGAAGTGCAATTTCTAAGTCTAGCACAAGGTTTAGAAGCATACCATCGGGAGAATTGTGATGATAAGTATATGGAAGACGATGAGTTTAAAACACTAAGGAAAAAAGTTATTAAGGAAGTCCCCAAGAAGGATAGGAATTGGTTTGCAGCAAGATTAAGGCGTGCGAATGAATTGAGCTTAAGAGACCGAATTCGGAAAATGGTTGAAGTATTTAACAATTTTTTCGGCGAAGAGGAAAAAGCTCTATTCATAAAACTTTTTGTGGATACGCGCAATTCTCTGACGCATCCTAGTTCAGATTTAGAGTCGCGTGCTGCTAAAGAAGAGAATTTATATATTCTCTGTCTAAAGATGGAGTTGTTATTTGAACTCTATTTTCTCAATCTAATGGGCTTCAGTGCAGAACAGATTCAATCTATAGCCGATAATTGCCCTAAACTTCAATGGAAACGCTCTCAGATTTTATCGGAGCCTCAATAGGGACGTAAAATCTCACAGTAAAAATTGTCAAGATCGGATAATATCAAATCTAAAAAATAAAGCTGCATTATAGAGATTTTGAAATGCTATTGGGCATCGGCATGTAAGACGGGCAATGAATTGCCCTACTACAAGCGAGTTTTTTGTTAATGACAGGCGTTTATTTAGAAATGGTATAAGTAGAGGACGGCAGAAATCATTATCTGTCTACAAACGATAGGTAAGTTTAATCTACTCACAATGGGAGGCATATAATGTTAGAAAATGTTAGATCAACGCGTACACCTACATCGGCGCAACTGAAAGAACCTATTCTTGAAATTCTTGCAGATGGTAAACCGTGGCAATTTATGGTAATTGTAGAAGAAATCGCAGGTCGTTTCAATCTAACGGCCGCTGATCGTGAAAGAGAGCGATTTCCAAATGGGGACGATCGGCTACCGCGCTATTGTGCTAACACGCTCTGTGAGCTTAGGGATAAAGATCGGTTAGTGGAAAACCCAGAACGGGGTTCTTGGAAAATAAAATCGTCCAGAAGAGTGAGGGGAAAGTAGACACACCACTGAGCATGTTCTTTTGAACATTCGCTTATAGTGGCGCATCAACGATTCCGTTGCCCTTGCGGTTTTCGCGCTATCAACACGCCACGTAACTCTCAACCCACGCGGGCTTTTTTAGATAGTCGTACCATGCACCGATGACTCCCAAAGCCCCCGCGCGATGCAAGGCACAAAGTAATATCGTCAGGATTTACGCAATTTTGATTTTAGCCTGTTCTGTTAACTGAGATTTTCGGAAAACACAAGGTTATAGTGCCACAGGCTAACGGTTTCCTATGCTACAAAAGAGCAGTCTGCGTAAGTCCTAATTGTTTTGTTTGAGGGGGGTCTTGCAGTTAAATTCTTCCCAATAGCACTTCCGTATCGCCCGCGAGATGTTCTTCAAGTAGCATTCGGAGTTCTTCCAAAACGAGCAGAATATCTTCCTTATCTTCTGTCTTATCAGAATAGAGAAGTTGTGCAGCATCTGAAAGTTTACCGCGAAGGAAAGATGAACGAATTCGGTTACGTCTCGCAGCGACAACATTTTTGACCAACTGTCGTCGGCGTGCATCGACTCCCAATAAAGGCTTTGTTTCTGCTTCTTCGGCGCGTTGCACCTGAGGCTCAAGTTCTGTCAAAAACAAACGAAGCACTTCTTTCGCCTCAGGTATCTCTTTTGTTCTATTCGTATCGGAATGTCCTGCCATTTCCAATTTAGTGTGAATCGACAAGGTATTGATGGCAAAGAGAATTTTTTGATTTTCGTGAAAACTTTGGACAGCCCGCTCTTTTGGTTTCATGGGTTTCACTCAATTTAGGATTGTGGACCACCCTCAGTTAAGAGCTTTCAAATAATCTGATGTGCATGTGGAATTGGTCTTTGTAATGCCGACTTTTTCCTTCCCTTCTGAGTCTTCCATCATGTTCTAAAGCGTGTGCTGGCTGAGGTGGCCAACCGAGAATTCCACTTGCAATATCCCATGATGTCGCGTGCAGAGCTTTGACAGGCTCATAAATTTCTTTACCACATGCAATGTGTACTGCATAAACAAGCACGCGATGATTACCGTCTGTGATATAGAATGAACATTCGGGATTCTCAGCCTTTTCACCTACCCACTTACCATCGCTATTTTGCCAATGGGTTGGATTTCTAATCCAAAATCTATCCATCAATTTTTTGTTAAAATGTTTGCTGAGGAGGGCATGAGACTCAAACCACGGTACATCCTCATTTCTGGCTTTTATGTCCAGCATCCTCTCAAAAACTTCAGTAGGGTCTATTTCTGGCCCCTTAAGTCCGGACCTTTCTATCACCTTTTTGACAACCTCCTTAAGAGGTTTAGAGCAGAGGTTAAAAAGAAATTCGTGTTCTTCCCCAAAAGGCAGTTTCGGGCATTCTTTCTTATCCCACTCTCTTGGAGGATTCATGAAAAGTAAGTTGTTGAATTCCTCTTGGCAAAGTTCAAGTTCTGTGAATTCGTACATTTTAGTTCCTTTCAAAATTTCTGGGTGCTGTTTATGTCTCAACATTATCCCATACCGAGCCTGAATCAAAATCCAATCTGCTGATAAGATGGACATGCCGCAGACCATCACCTTCAAGCAATTCACTTCGATTTGCATCACAGTTAACATCTAACTGTGTGACACCCACTAACCGTTCATCTTCAAGGATTTCTAACAACTGTGACGTATCGTCCATACCCTCTGGCACGTTGCGAAAAACTACTGCCCGCGAACCACTTCGGACGACTCGGTAGACTTGTTCACCGAAATCAAAGCGTAGCCGCCGCTGAATAGGTAACCCCTTGAGATAGCAGTAGGTTTCCAAGACATCTACAAAACCTTCTGTACTATCCTTGCCGTAAGTGATACGATTAGAAAACGGGGAACGCATGTCCATCATCAACCGGATCTGCTGTTCCTCGGGACGATAGATATATTTAACGGGGAGTTCTGTTTTAGCGTCGTAATCTGGAGGTGAAGTTTCGAGATTATCAAGGACATCTTCATACTGCTCCAACCGTTGATATTTGACAATGCCGACGGTGCCATCAATTTTCTTTTTTCCGTCCGGTTTACCAGCTTTCCAATTTTCCGAAAACATAACGCGACGAATTCGTTCCTTCAAAGCACTTTCAAAATAATCACCCATCTCAACGAGGATAAATTTGCGCATTCTTTTATCAGTTTTGTTGAGGTCCCTTCTACCAGTTTTGTTGAGGTTGAGCACAGCGTGCCCTGTTGTACCACTACCTGCGAAAAAATCAAGTGTGATTCCTTTTCCATTCGGTGTAACCGACCAAATGAGGTTCTCATACAAACCAACAGGATGACAGAAAGGGAATTTTAATCCTAAAGCCTCAATTTGTTGTTTACCTGTTTCACCTGAAGCAATGAGTGACGATAGTTCAACTACAACATGGTCTTTCAAATAATATTTTCGTTGCGGCTGAGTTGTTTCATTAGGACCAAAAGAAATTTCTTTTTTATCTAACAATCCCTGCATAAAATCTGGTGTATTTCCCCACCCGTTTTTTGGAATTGGGCAAGGTTTATGAGTAATTGGATGTATTAAAGGTTCAAAATATTTGGGATCAGTACGAAGTTCTGGAGCTCCCATGTGAACATTCCGAAAAACTGATTCGTTTTCATCTATATTTGAATAAGCCCGATCCCCTTCGCTGAATTCTGGAGGTGTCTTTATCCAAATTTTAAATTCTTCACAGCAATCTTCTGTTGGACCATTGTGTTTTTTTATTAATTAGGACTTACGCATTCCTTCTTAAAGTCCCCCTGATAAGGGGGATTTAGGGGGTTCAAAGGAGGAAAATTACCGCTTCTGGCATCTAAATGTCCAATACTCCCTCAATTTGCGCAAGTCCTGATAAATTATAAGTCTGGTTTTTGATCGACCAATATCTTCTTCTCACGCTTGTTACGCTTACGGTAATGGTGGTTACAAAGAGGTGATAGACCATAGGTGTCAATTTTAGAAACAACAACCGTCTCAGACCCAGGTCCGGTAGGGTTTTTGCTGAAGAAACGCCCCAGCAAAAACGGTGTTTCTTCACGGTTTGCAACCGAACCGGATTCTACAGAGAACACAGAAAATCTCTAAATTGACACCTATGACTACAAAAAGATAATAGACCATCAGAACCCACTTAACTTATTAGGACTTACGCAAAATGAGTTGACATATCGTTTGTTATTGCTTACGATGGTATG
>CAZURU010000361.1:0-5409 GCA_964623585.1 uncultured bacterium | reverse complement strand
TTGCAATATTGGCTTCGGTCAAATAATTACTGGGAATTGGTAAAAAGCAGAGAAACAGGGACAACCCGCGCAAGTCTCAACGCTAAGACATTAAGCGGATTTCCGATTATAATTCCACCTCAGAATGTCGTAGAAATGTTTTCAAATCAGGTTGCTAGTCTGCGCGCTCGTGTAATAGCAAACGCATCAGAGTTAGAATTACTTGCCACGTTGCGTGATACGCTGTTACCGAAGCTATTGTCCGGTGAAATCCGCATAGACGATGCAACTGAGATGCCGGAGGGAACTTATATGCCCCAGCAGACCGTTCCGCACATTGAATCACTGCGCGTGAAAAACTACCGCGCGCTACGGGATATAGAATTAAAACAACTTAAACCGTTGACTGTCTTTTTAGGCGCAAACGGTAGTGGTAAATCAACGCTATTTGACGTGTTTGCGTTCCTCTCTGAATGTTTCACGGTCGGGTTAGACAGCGCGTGGAACAAAAGAGGCGGACTTAAGGAACTGAGAACACGCGGCTGCGATGGACCAATTGAATTTGAATTGAAATATCGCGAGGAGCCTAAATCACCAATCATCACCTACCATTTGTCCATTGATGAAAACATAAAAGGCCCCTTTGTTGATACCGAATGGTTGCAATGGAGGCCCGGTAGGGGAGGAAAACATATCCGCTTCCTTGATTTTCATCGGGGTGTGGGAAGTGTCATCTCTGGCGAAACACCAGATAAAGAAAACAAACAAATCAATGAACAACTTGATGATCCGTCAGGACTCGCTGTTAATATGTTTGGGCAGTTGGTAAGACATCCCAGGGTGAGTGCCCTTCGCGGGTTTATTACAGACTGGCACCTTTCTAACTTTTCTACCAATATCACACGTCATGCCACCGATGATGGACCGCAAAAGCGATTATCCGCAACAGGTAACAACTTGCCCAACGTTATCCAGTATCTGCAGGAAAGATACCCTGAACGCCTGGAAAAAATTATCTCTATTCTGTCAGATCAGGTACCCCGCTTAGAGAATGTTGACACGGAATTAATGATGGATGGTCGCCGTCTGCTAAAAATTAAAGACGCGCCATTTGAACAACCCATTTTGGCGAAGTTCACTTCCGATGGCACATTAAAGCTGCTGTCGTACCTAACTCTGTTTCATGATCCACAACCACCACAATTGATCGGCATTGAGGAACCCGAAAATTATCTACATCCACGTTTACTGACCGGTTTAGTAGGGGAATGCCTTGAAGTGTCAATGTCTTCTCAACTCATAATTACCACGCATTCACCTCACCTTGTCAACGAATTGAGTGCTGAGGAAGTGTGGGTACTATATAGGGATGAACAAGGTTTCACAGCGTGCAAACGCGCGTCAGAAATGATGGGAATCAATGAATTAATAGATGCAGGTGCGAAGTTGGGGAAACTCTGGATGGAAGGTTACTTTGAATTTGGCGATCCGTTGACTAATGCAGGAGGTCCAAAGCGAGGTTTGCATGCACATTAAATTCTTCTTGGAAGAGCCTTCTGCTGAAGCAGCATTAAAGTACATATTGCCCAAGATTCTTTCATCAGATGTCATTTGTTTCTTCCATGCATTTGAAGGAAAAGATGATATGCTCAAAGAATTGCCAAAGCTTATGAAAGGACACCAGTGGATACCTAACGACTGGAGAATTTTTGTGCTTATTGATGAAGACCGAAAAGACTGTCACCAATTGAAAGAAAGGTTAGAGACAGCAGCACACGAGGCTGGCTTTGTGACAAAGTCCAGCGCGGCTCCAAACGAAAATTTTCAAGTCGTCAATCGAATAGTAATTGAAGAATTAGAAGCGTGGTTTTTTGGAGATATTGAAGCATTACATACAGCTTATCCCAAAATCTCAAGGCATCTAAATACTAAAGCAAAATACCAGAATCCAGACGCAATCCGGGGAGGTACTTACGAAGCATTAGAACATTTATTGATACAGAAAAACTACTACAAGGGACGATTACCCAAGATTGCGGTAGCGGAAAAAATTGCCCAACACATGGAACCGAGTCGGAACAGATCAAAAAGTTTTCAGGTGTTTATTGAGGGTCTCAAGGCATGTGTGGGCGAAGAATCGTTGGTGTATGACAATGGAACAATAGCATGAATCTCACTACTATTCACGAATCAGATATAGAAGCAGCAACACTTGAGTGGCTTACAGACTTGGATTATACCGTCCGACACGGTCCCGATATTGCCCCAGACACGACCAATGCTGAACGTTCCACTTACAAGGAAGTGATATTGACGCGCCGTTTACAAGATGCAGTTACCCACCTAAATCCAACAATACCCGCCGATGCGCAGGAAGAAGCGATTCGAAAAGTGCTTAGTCCAGATTCGCCCGCGCTGGCCCAAAATAATCGCGCGTTTCATCAGATGTTAGTTGACGGTATAGAGGTAGAATATCGACAAACAGATGGCACTGTTCGCGGTGATCGCGTGCAGTTTATAGATTTTGCCGAACCAGAAAACAACGACTGGCTTGCAGTAAATCAATTCACTCTCGTAGAAAAATCTGAAAAACGACCAGATATTATACTTTTCATTAATGGATTACCCTTAGCTGTAATTGAACTCAAAAATCCTACTGACGAAAAGGCAACAATTGCAAGTGCTTTTCGTCAAATACAAACTTACAAGAAAGAAATCCCGTCTCTATTTACATATAACGAAACGATTGTTATCTCAGATGGATTAGAGGCACGAATTGGTTCTTTAACTGCCGACAAGGAATGGTTTCTTCCTTGGCGCACAATTGAGGGAGAGGAAGAGGCTGCCGCAACCGAACTGGAATTAGAAATACTAATTAAAGGTATCTTTCATAAAGACCGCTTCTTAAACTATATAAAACATTTCGTCGTTTTTGAAGAAACAGAGAGTGGCACTATTACCAAGAAAATAGCCGGATATCATCAATTCCATGCTGTCCAGACTGCTGTTAATACAACTCTAAATGCTTCAGGGGATGATGGGAATCAACAGTGTGGTGTTGTTTGGCATACACAAGGTTCTGGCAAGAGCCTAACGATGGCATTTTACGCAGGAAGTATAGTTCAACATCCGCAAATGGAAAACCCAACTTTGGTTGTTATCACAGATACCAACGACCTTGATGATCAACTGTTCGGAACATTTGCACGGTGCCACCAACTACTCAGACAGAAACCAACACAAGCAGAAAACAGAAAACACCTTCGTGAACTCCTTAAAGTTGCATCCGGAGGTGTTGTCTTCACTACTATTCACAAGTTTTTCCCTGAAGGTGAAGAAACCCATTTTCCACAGTTATCTGACCGACGAAATATTGTTGTCATTGCAGACGAAGCACACCGTAGTCAATACGGCTTTATTGATGGATTCGCACGCCACATGCGCGATGCACTTCCGAATGCGTCTTTTATCGGTTTTACCGGCACACCGATTGAACTCACTGATCGCAATACCGTTGCCGTTTTTGGAGAGTACATTAGCATCTACGACATCCAGCAAGCAGTTGATGATGGGGCAACTGTCCCAATTTATTTTGAAAGTCGACTTGCAAAAATCGAACTTGACGAAGACGAAAAACCGAATATTGATCCCAAATTTGAGGAATTGACAGAGGCAGAAGAAGCTACAGAAAAAGAAAAACTTAAGACAAAATGGGCACAACTTGAAGCATTGGTCGGCACAAAAAAGAGATTAGGTCTCGTCGCGGATGATATAATTGCACACTTTGAAGAAAGATTAGAAACAATCGATGGCAAGGGAATGATCGTTTGTATGAGTCGTCGGATATGTGTTGACCTATACAATGCTATCGTAGAACGCCGTCCAGAATGGCATGATGACGATGATAAAGAGGGGTTACTTAAAATCGTGATGACAGGATCATCTTCTGATGATGATTCATGGCAACCCCATATCCGTAATAAAAGAAAAAGAGAACAATTAGCAACCCGATTCAAGAACCCAAATGAATCATTCAAACTTGTGATAGTTCGGGATATGTGGTTAACAGGATTCGATGCCCCAAGTCTTCACTCCATGTATGTGGACAAACCCATGCGTGGACATGGACTGATGCAAGCAATCGCTCGCGTCAATCGCGTATATGGCGACAAGCCAGGAGGTTTGATAGTAGACTACATCGGACTTGCCTACCATCTGAAACAAGCATTAGGCAATTACACCAAAAGCCGGGGGAAAGGAAAGATTACCCTTGACAAAAACGAAGCAGTTGCAGTAATGATGGAAAAGCATAAAATTTGCTGCGAACTATTCAGCGAGTTTGACTGGTCATTATGGAATACTGGGAATGCCACAGATCGGTTAAAATTGCTACCTGCAGCACAAGAACATATTCTAAAAGAGAAGGATAGAAAAGAACGACTACTAAGAACTGTTTCCGAACTGACCAAGGCATTTGCCCTGGCTGTCCCACATGAAAAAACAACCGAGATACGCGACGATGTTGCATTTTTTCAGGCGGTGAGAAAAGTTTTGGCAAAGCGTACAGACGCGGAAGAGACTCAGTTGGAAGTCTCTGAACAAGCAATCAAACAATTGGTATCAAAAGCAGTTGTCCCTGAAGGTGTAGTTGACATATTTGCCGCCGCTGGATTGGAAAAACCTGATGTCTCAATCCTCTCCGAAGAATTCCTCGCTGAAGTGCAAGACCTACCCCATAAAAACGTGGCAGTTGAACTCTTGGAAAAACTGCTTAGCGGTGAAATTAAAACTCGCTCACAGAAAAACGTTGTCCAAAGTCGTTCTTTTGCAGAAATGTTGGAAAGTTCAATACGTCAATATCAGAACCGTAATGTTGAAGCTGCACAAGTTATTGAACAACTGATTGAAATAGCAAGAGATATGCGCGAAGCACAAGACCGGGGTGAAGAATTAGGCCTCTCTGATGATGAATTAGCATTCTACGATGCCCTTGAAACTAACGATAGTGCTGTTGAAGTCCTCGGTGATGAAACCTTGAAAACCATTGCAATTGAACTTGTAGAAACCGTCCGAAGAAGCGTTACTATTGACTGGACAATTAAAGAGAGCGTCCGCGCCAGGATAAGATTAGCGGTAAAACGTATTCTACGCAGATACGGCTACCCACCTGATAAACAGGCAAAAGCAACTAACACTGTTTTAGAACAAGCAGAAGTCTTGTGTAAGGATTGGACTATACCAAAGCAAACTGCATCCAAAAAAGAGTATAGTTGAAAACTATCCTGGAGAAAATTATATGGATTCACAGGCAAACAAAATCGAACTCAATCTTAATGCAGATGTCAATGTTTCTGTCAAGGGGTACATCGCACCAATCAGGGTTTTTTAGTTTTAGACATTTTAGTTATATTTTATTACAAACGTTAATAT
>CAZURU010000360.1:0-5410 GCA_964623585.1 uncultured bacterium | reverse complement strand
TATGCCATTTAAAGGCATTGAACCTCCTCCGGGTCGGGCATGGGCACCGCCGACTCGCAAGAAATTTCCTGCTTCTGCACAAGCACTGTTGCCAGATAATTATGAAGAGCTTGACCAACTCGCAAAATGTGAAATGCTTGATGATGCTGGACTGCTGCACTGGCCCAAAGGTAAAATAGGCAGACCGAGGTGGAAGAAGTATTTATCTGCGATGCCAGGTGTTGTCGCAGGGGACTTGGTGCTTGATACGCCACCTGTAAAAGGCAAAGAAGACACTGGCTATCCGACGCAGAAACCCCTCGCCCTCTTAGAACGCATCATCAAGGCCTCATCAAACGAAGGAGATATGGTATTAGACCCGTTCTGTGGGTGTGCAACAGCGTGTGTCGCAGCAGAGCGTTTACATCGGAAATGGGTTGGCATAGACATATCACCCGATGCTGAGGACATCACAAAACTGCGATTGTCGGATGAGGTCAACAAAGCCGCTAATTTATTCAATCCATTGGCAGATGTGATTGTTCGCAAAGACGCGCCGGAACGGACGGACAACGCTGAGGAGATAGATATTCAGAGGCGTTTACCGAGATACCAAACGCACAAACCCGAGTTGTTTGGTAGGCAGCAGGGCAAATGCAATGGGTGTCAATATCCGTTCCATTATCGCAACTTGACAGTAGACCATATCACACCGCAAAGTAGAGGTGGCACTGACCATATAGAGAACCTACAATTGCTGTGTGCTGCATGCAATTCAACGAAAGGTAAAGGTACGCAAGCAGAACTAATTTCACGATTGAAAGCACAAGGCGTGCTGAAATAGCAATTCCAAAACAACTAATTCCGTTTGGTAATATAGACTGTTTATCAGTCTGCGGGGCTGATGGCAGCGATACAGTTTTTATGTGAGATTAAGTAAGGAGGGCCGGGGTCAAATGAATGAAGAACTGGAACAATTAGACGAAGATCAAGATCAATCAGAACAATCGGAAGGAAACCAAAGCCAGTTAATTGAAATATACAAACTCCAAGCTCAATTAGCAAATAGTATAAGTAACCGACGGAGTGCAATCCATAAGTTCTATACGCTATTAATGTCTGGATTAACTCTAATAATTCCTGCGTTCTCCAAGTTACCTACTGAAATACGGGACCTGATATCAATTGAATTTCTGATACTCGGTTTGCCTTTATTGGGCATAACTTTATCGGTAGTATGGTTCATTTTGATAAGCTCTAACCTTCGACAGAGTATAATAAAGTATGAAGCCTTGAAGACATTAGAAGATAAACTTGAATATCAATTTTTCAAAGATGAGTGGAAATATCTTGAGAAATATTGGAATAGGAAAGCCTACTGGGATACATCCTATGTTGAAATCTTTATACCCGTTCTCTTTTTTATCATTTTCACATTGTTGCTGCATGTAGCAACTGGTAATTTTCCAGATAAACCTTACGCTAAATTGCACTACTACCCAGGATTTCTAACCGGTATTTTCTTTTTCACAGGGATCCGAGCATGGCAGATTGACAGAGAGGTTAGGGGAATGCGAAAATGGAAGGATCGAACAGCAGATATGGTTTCTTTCATTTTTATGTTCGTTATAATAGTAGGAGGACTTTTGTTATTTAGGTATATGGGGTGTAGTGGAGTGGTTGATAAAGAAGTGGAAACTGTAAACGAAAAATCCGATGAGACGAGTTTGGAGAAAACGACAACGGAACAAATTATACTACCTGATGAGAAGTAGAATTATTTGGAGGACCCCACTATGGGATTTTTAAAAAGAAATTGGGAAAAAATAACGACAGACACCATAAGCGGTATATTGATTAGATTTGGAGGAGTGGTTCTATTAGGTTTAGGTGGTGCTTACGTAGGCATAAAAGTTATTGCTCAGCCGGTGGATGATGGTACAACCAAAGAACTTATTGGGTTGATACGCCATATAGTCTTTGTGATTTACTGTCTTTTGCTATTTAAATTGTCCGATATTTTGGTCTGGTCAAGTGAGAAAAGTAAAGATAAGATTAAGGAGCAGGAGTTAAAAAACGAAAACCTGCAGTTGGAAAATGAAAACCTGAAATTGCAGTTAGAATTACGGCAGCAAGAACAGCAATTCCTACCAGATTCAGAGGAGTAAGACACAAGAACTCTTAACACCAGTGATCCGAAATCACGGAACTGGCTGCTCCGGTTTGTCGGTGCGCAATAGTGCTGTCGAATAGAAAAAACAACTTGCCTCATTTTTGCCAATCTGATATACTTTACATATCCAGTTTTGGGTGGCACTGCTAAGACTCGGAGCCTCACTCCGTTTCTGTCACCCTCCCACCTTAACAGGGGGATAAAAGGATTGGTCCTGGTGAATCCAATGAAAACCCAGCAGACGCAGAGGAAACAGTCGAAGAAGATGAAACTGCTGTATTAACAAAATCCGTACGCAATTGGAAAAGGATAGCACTTGCTTTCACACTCGCTTTTGTTATCACGTTAACGGCTCTTGTGTGGCCGAAACCTATCGGCGATGTTGTCTTTATCACGCGGACAGGCAGGAAATATCACACTTATGATTGCAACTTTTTGAGGGAACATAACATTACAGAGAAATTTGCTATTTTACTCAACAAAGCTCAAAAGGATTATGACCCTTGTGGGATTTGTAATCCTGGGCAGTAGTTTTGTTTTCAGGAATCTTAAATCACGTGAATTTTGAGAGGGGTTTTTTATGGAAAATCAGAGCGTTCAAGGTGCACTTGGTGGTATTCAAGAAAAAATAGGTCGTCTCCAAGGACAAGTGGAAGCGTTTGATACACAAGTGAAAGGAGTTGGTACGGACGTTAATAATGTTGAATCACGTCTTGGTAGTAAAATTAACGAAGTAAAAACTGATCTTGAAGGCGACATCCAGAATATTAAGAGCGACCTGAAAGGAGACATTCAAGGTGTCAAGACAGACCTTGAAGGCGACATCCAGAATATTAAGAGCGATCTAAAAGAGGAGATTCAAGGTGTCAAGACAGACTCCAAGGACAGACAAAAATTCTTGATGTGGTTCATAGGCATAGTTGTTGTAACCGGAGGTATCTTAGTTAATTTTTTAACTCCTTTCCTTGTTCATTTATTTACAAAATCTAATCCATAAAGATTTTGTTTCCAAAGGAGATAACAATGTCAAAAGAAAAATCACCTGCATTGGAAGAATACAAACCTACACGTTTAGAGTGGCTTGTAGTCATGTTAAATTCTCTAATTAGCCGTAGGAATCTAAAACAAGATGGTATTGCTTTCTTTTTTTTACCAGGTGAAGACGGAAAAAGTATAGAATTAAGCCTGAGACATTATGCTGATATGGATGAAGAAGGGATAGCAAGTGTTATCAATAGTATAAAAGATTTAGTTTTTCATTTTGCTGAAGGTTTGGAACGGAATTTATCGATTGAGTTCAAGACAAACATTCACAAGATAGATAGGGAAAATGAAAGGGAGTAATTTGCTGTTGAGTGAACTGCACTGTCAATTCTTGATTGGTAGTTACTAACCAAGGATTATCAGTCGAAAGTGAAAGCGTGCCTCATTTCAGGTTCTGTGTGCAAAATTCAATTCTAACATCCTAATTTTACGAAAAGGGCAGGAGATGTTACTCCTGCTTTTTGATATTATGTGTGTCAAGACATTAGATGCACTATCAAGGTTCTATCGTTTTGGCAAATGGACTATGTTTACATCGTAATAGTTCTTTAGGAATTGGGTTATTTTTTTTAAATATCCAAGAGGGCTGCTCCGTTTAGTGATATGGAACAATTCTCTCCCCACAGAAGTCAAAGCATATCCTGAGATTGTAATTTCTTTGTAATCTTCTTGTGTGGGTGGCGGATAAGAAGATGACTTTAGGATTCCCCAGAGTTCGTTATTATGCCAAAAGCAGTTGTATTCCATGGTGGTTGTGTTTTCGATAAGACCGTGCTCCGATAGTAATTGGAACTCCTTAAAACCAAAAAAGTATCCTTTATATATGGATTCGGAAGTTTGAGCCGATACTCTTAATTCGTTATCACTGATTGGCAGCTTAGTGATGTATGCCTCTTTAAAATCGCCTTTTATAATGGGTACTCGTGCGTCTCTAATTTTAAAAATAGGTGGCGATGCCAGAAGTAAGCGAGGATTATCTAAATTTACAAGGCATAATGAACAAAAAGCATTGAATAACGTCAAAGCTTTTTGGTTCATATCTGCTAAGATTGTCAAGGTCTTTGGTGAATATGACCCCGCGCTATTGGCTTCGCCAGCTAAAATGCTTGCCCATAAATCTTGCACTTTATCATCGGTTACTAATCGGGATTTATCAAAGAATTTGATAATCCAATCGTCATCTATCGTATTAGGATCGGCATCATCATTAAGTTGATTAACTGCTTTTGCAGTAATTTCTTCCATATTCTTCTGATATCGCGTTTCCTCTTCTATTAGACGATGTGCAGTTCGGCGTTTCAAATGGTCTATCTCAATTTCAGATTCCGCTTGAATTAATGCAGCTTTAGCTTCAGCTTTAGCAACCCTTTTGATGTGGGTAGGTTCATAAAGTATGTATCCTGCACTTGCTAACTTCTCAATGAGTACCTTAGCAGGTTCTGCTAAATCTCCAATGTTCACGAGAGGGTTGTCTGACATTATTTTCCCCTTTTATCTCTGAAATATCCACTTTTAAGATGAATGAAACTATTACTTGTATTTTAGCATTTACGCGTGATTTTGTCACGTTCAATCAAGGGAAACCCTTCTAATATTGTCTACCCACATTCCCC
The DNA here is from genome assembly GCA_964623585.1 of uncultured bacterium. Taxonomy (GTDB): domain Bacteria; phylum Poribacteria; class WGA-4E; order WGA-4E; family WGA-3G; genus MSPOR6. Next base: position 601 of record CAZURU010000360.1, on the reverse strand, counting down.
GCAGTGCGCGCCGATAGTAAGGTGCTTGTCTCTCGTGTCAAGGTTCCCTGTAACTTTACCGCTACGGCAGGAAACCTGCTCCGTGCGTCCAACGTTGCGTTCCGGTCACTTCACTTTGTGGATGGCTTTGAGCAGCCTGTTATGGCAAAGCTGGCATTCCGTGCGTGCTACGCAGCCGTCTCACTGATGAGACTTATGTACCTCGGACGCAATTCGATCACCTCACAAGGCGTTTCCCATCGTTTTGAAATTGAAGATATTACAGATTACCTCGGAGAAGAGTATTGCACTGTAGATGGTTTTACGGTATAATCTTGACAACGGAAAAAGATAGCAAATCTGAACTGAATGCATGGTTGAAAAAGGAGGTTCAAAACGATGAGAGTTATAAGTGCTTTAATCGCTATAGCAGTTCTCTTTATTTCAGAGATATGGGTTCAGGAAAGCAGATCAGAAATCGATCCGGAATCCCTTATGGGCATGTGGCACTTTGATCAAGGAAAGGGAAATACGGTTAAAGATTCTTCAGCACACGGTAACGATGGGAAAATCGTTGATGCCAAACGGGTCGAAGGTTATGAAGGTATGGGCATCGAATTCG
>CAZURU010000359.1:0-5480 GCA_964623585.1 uncultured bacterium | reverse complement strand
CTGAACCGGGATTTACAGGATTATCAGGATTATGCCAGGATAAGACAAAGATAAGGGGGGAGATTGACACCAGGATTTACAGGATAATAGGATAAGACAAAGAGATGAAACGCACATCAGAAAAATAAAATACGAGAAGATACCTCTTATCCTGGTAAATCCTATTATCCTGGTCAAATCCCGGTTCAGACATACTTCTTGGAATTGAACAAGCGATGATTTTCTAAACTTTTTCCTCCAAAATTTATGAGAAGTCCAACTTCAAGATTGAATGCCTCCAGGTAGTTTTTTGCTTGGGTGATATGCACGGGTTCTAACGCAATCAGTGCTTTTAATTCAACGACAACTTTTTCCGCTACGACGAAATCTGCTCTTCTTGATCCGACTTCTATGCTATCATAATAGATAGGGTATTCCACCTCTCGCTTAAAATCGATGCCGGAACGCTCTAACTCAACAGCAAGTGCCCTTTGATAAACTACTTCTTGAAATCCACCGCCCAGGAAGTTATGCACTTTCATTGCGCAGCCGATTATTTGATATGTTAATTCCTCTTCCTGCATTATATTCTCCTATATGATTGGTAGTTTGAATCAGGATTTGACCAGGATTTACTAGGATTACTTTTATTGTCTGAACCAGGATTTACAAGATTATCAGGATGGCAATAGGATAAGACAAAGAGATGAAACGCACATCAGAAAAATAAAATACGAGAAGATACCTCTTAGCCCGGTAAAATCACGAAAATCCTGTAAATCCTGGTCCCTCTTATCCTGGTGAAATCCTGACAATCCTGTAAATCCTGGTACTAAAACAAGGGTCCCGCTAATGCGAGACCCCTTGCTTTAGAATTCCATATTGGAATGTGGAAGGGACAATGCACGGCAACTTGCAGATGTCCCTTCAGATAGAGATAGGTTAGTAAGATTTTCCTCAAGAAGCCACACAAGAGGTGGCTTCTCGTTGAGGAGATTAGTTAAATTATCCCTGAAATTTAACCCTTATTGTGAAGCGTTTTTGATGTCGCCCCACGATGTTGTGAGTTTTCCTTTCGCTGAGATCAAGCCTTTCAACTTAGTCGTAGCAAGCGTATTATGCTCACCTGCGAAAGATATATCTTCAATCTGATAGTAGTAAACTGCATCAGGCTTTGCCGTCGTATCAACCCATTTATAGGTGCTACGTTCTGCCGTTGTGCCTTTACCTTGTATCATCTGTTCGTTGACTTGTGTGAATTCACCGTTGCGGGTATCGCTACGGAGGATATTGAATCCAGCGTTGTCAAGTTCTGATTCCGTTGTCCACTGTATCGTAACTTTACCATCTTCAAGTGTTGGACGGAAGAAAGACAATTCAACAGGTAATGGCGTATTAACTGTATGTCCAGGGTTACCATGGTCGGTATAATTACCATAATAGGTAGTTCTTGGAGGCGGCGGCAGATTTGTGTCAACAGCATGCACCCAGGCAGCATCAATAGGAAACATATTACTGGGAGTTCCCAACGGCACGACAGAACCACGACTTTCATTGGCTGCTACAGTTTCATCTGCATCGGTCATAGGATCATCTTCAACTGGGCGGATCGGTGTACCAGCACGATATGTTTTATCAGCGTTCTTAAGACGGATTAACGATGTCCGTGCACCTCTATCTGTCAACGCTGTGGGCCAGCTCCACCCAAATGCATCATCATACTCAATACTACTAGCTCCTCGTTGGAGGCGCGCTGCCTTACCATCAAGGTTACCAATCTCATCACTTACCTTGTCATTGGAATCAATGATTTTGATATAGAAACCACCTTCAGCGTTCAGGAATATGTCTCTACGATTTTTCATAAGGAATTCTGCTCTAATGCTACTATTACCCCAAATACTCGCCACACGATGATCTGGAAAGTGATGCTTAGTAATAGTACCTGAATTTCCCCCTATATCAGAAACGATAAGCACTGTCTGATTCGGTGGAATATATTCGAATAGATCTTTCAAGTTAATAGTAACATGGGTCTTGTCATTTACTGCAGTTTTCCATTTGCCGGAATTATGGTTTTCTATTATCATTCGCCATCCGACCTTAGGATTTGTTGCATCAGAAGCAAGATTAATACCACGTGTCTTAGATGTGTTATGGAGTTCAATCCACTGTGGATAACGTCCATCAACTGTTGACAGCATAAGCTCACTGATAACTAACTTGCCACCGTCAAGATTAGCAACCACATTTTTGACAACATCGTTATGGTATCCAGGAGTTCCTTTACCCATTACACCGCGTTGGTAACCGAGCCCGCCAACATAAACTGCGCGGGATACGCCATCTTTACGCCAACCGTGTGCTGTGCCATTACGTTGCCAAACTGTACCCTCAGCACTACTTGCAAACACATTACGATCACTCTGAAGAGAAGCGTTAGTGTTATTGGAACCAGAGGCGGTAGGGACCCTATAGTTATTTCCAGTATGTCCGTTGATAGGCCACGCCTGTGTTTTCCAATATGTATCATTGCCAGCCTGGGGTTCTTTTATGCCACTTACAATTGTGTCACGTGGAACTCTTGCTACACCAACTACATCATGGAGGTGTCCACGACCTCCCGCGAATTTAGCATCTTTGGAACTTCGTAGTATAAGGAATCCTCCAGCCTGATCCGGAATTTGGAAACTAATCTTCCGATACTTATGGCTTGCAGCACCGCGTTGCTGGTTATCTTTGTCTGTAATTGTAACATCAGTACCTGCAACGAGTTGAGGATGGACAATCGGGTCTACGTTGACAAACAGTAAGACTTCACCAGCTGGAATAATCTGTTTTGGGAATATAACAATTTGGTATTCTCGGTAGTCCTGTGTGGCATTAGTGCGAACGAGCACCCAATTTTCAATGTTCACATCACTACCACTCACATTACGAAGTTCAAACCAGTCGTGCATATCATTAGTATAATTGCCAACTTCGTTGATGATAATCTTATCTTTGGGTGGTGTGTAAGCAGAGGGGTTAGGACGTGTAGCGGGAAAACCACCCCGTGTATTTGCAGCACCAGGTGTTCCTAAGAAACCTGGGAAATATGCACGAGTAGATGCTGTCCAATGTCCAGCATTTGTACCATCTCCATGATTGCTACGATACACGGAAACGAATGGCTGATTCGCACCGTTAATGGCACCTTCTGTCCCATCAGCAACGGGGCGCGTTGCATAACCACTACTACCTTTTATATGTGGATTATTCCATACATTCTGCACGCCAGCAATGTTACTAATTCTATCAACTTGATTAGTTGCCTTAGCAGGAGCATACGAGTTGCCATCTCCATTAGTAAATATAAATGTAGGACGGGCAGCAGGGGTAGTTTTACGATTATACACTTCAATCCACTGCTGACTGGTTTCACCAGGTTGTCCAGTCTTTGAACCGTCAAGACCCCACATGATTTCGTTTATAACAACGTCACGTTCGCCTGCACCTGCAACAACTAAGTCAATCGTTCCACCACCGTTATTGAAAAACTCTTCAAGGTCAGGCATAGCCATATTTGAATTATTCTCAGTAGCCGTAGTACTACCCGCTACTATTGTTCGGACTAATTGACTATTTGCTGTTGTCGTGCCATCAGTTGCTATTTGACCGGTTCCACTTCCCACCAAAGTTGATGGAAGTACAGGTATGGGGGTAGATGCGGCAGTAGGAGAAGTGCCCCTGACATAAACAACATAAGTTTTACCACCGATATAACCATCTGCAAGTGCAAGTGGGGTTGGACTGGCGGCATCAGATGAAACACCATTCAAATTAGTGGAATAACCTTTCAGTTGTAATGTGACAGGCAAACTAATGTCAACGTTATTAGGTCCTGTAAATGTTAGTGTGACGGTTTTGCCTGAACCACCAATTGCCGCTGTGATATTGTTGCTACCATCATTATAGGCTGCTGTCAACACATCACGAACACCATCACCATCATCCGGTTGGGTGATAGCACCATCCCCCGCTGTAAAATCGCCGATGGCTGGTCTGGGGTCGGGATTATCGGAATATGTAAGCGTTATAATAATTTTGTTTCCAGCACTAGCTGTTTCGGGAGTTTCCATTGTGTACGCAGTTACAGTTGTCTGTGCCATCGCGGGCGCGGCAACGAAAACAAGCGCAGCAACGAGTAAAACAGAAAAAATTGAAAATGTCAATCTATTTGACAAGTACATTGTAATCTCCTTAAAAAATAAAGTTCAAAAAATCGTGTTAAGGATTCAGGGAATGAAATCCTGTTAACCTATTCTTAGATATCAAATATTGAATATCTATATTATTGTTGAATGGAGGCGTTGCCACCATTTCCTTTGGACTTATTACTTTAGTCCTCAATTTCTTATACGCTACGGTGTTTAAGAATAATCTTTAAACACACGCATTTGCCAATATATTACTTAATTATACGCTAATAACTTAAATTAAGCAAATTAAATTTCATATTAACCTATCATCAAATAACAAATAAACTCATAAACCGATAATCTCTTTAAGATTTGTAAGACACATAAGTTCATCTATTTGTGTTATATTGCCGTTTTTGCGACATAATAGACAATGTGTCTACAAGTTATGTGAATATAATAACGCATAAAATCATATTAAGCAACAACTTTTTTCATTTTTAACTATCTTAATATGAAACATTTATGTATTATACACCATAATTATTGCGATGTCAAGGAAAAAATTAGATTTGGTGTGTTAGAACGCCTTTATGAGTGCAATAATAATCCCCAGTGCAGCGAGTCCAGCAGTCATCGTCCATTGAAGTGTTTTAATCCCTGTTTCAATGCGGTCAATACGTTGTCCTTGAGACCTAAGCTCGTCCCGCACGTCGTTTATCTCTGTCTTAAGCGCGTTGACATCAGTCTTGAGTTCTGTTTTAACCGCGTTGAGTTCTGTCCTGAGGTCGTTGATATCAGTCTTGAGTTCTGTCCTGAGGTCGTTGATATCAGTCTTGAGTTCTGTCCTGAGGTCGTTGATATCAGTCTTGAGTTCTGTTTTAACCGCGTTGAGTTCTGTCTTGAGGTCTTTAACATCTATCTTATCAGCTTTTTCGTTTATGACATGATCCGAGCGTCCCTCAAGTCGTTCTAATCGGATACCTACTTCTTTGAGCGTCTGTAACAATAATTCGTTGAAGTGGTCTGACATAGTAAATCCTCCTGGAATTTAGGATAACAGAAATTCTTGGTAGTTGTCAAGTTATACCATTTCTATTAGATTTTCTCTCATTAATATATGTTAGGTATAACGTAGGTTGGGTTGAGGAACGAAACCCAACATCTTGACCCATTATAGAGCAATACATGTCGCCAGTTAATATTTGATTGGCGTGCCTCTACACGAACTACAACGCATATTGCATTTAATTATCAAACTCACGTTTCATAAATGTATGTTAGCAGAAACTGATGAATATGTCAATCAAATAGTTTTCT
>CAZURU010000358.1:4480-5485 GCA_964623585.1 uncultured bacterium | reverse complement strand
GGTTCAGACAACTATCAAGATAAGACACTCTTCAGTATCCGCGATTCAGACAAATAGAATGACAAAAACTTTACAAACCCGACTATATAGATTTAAAATGCTTGATTTTTTACTGCATCTAAACTAAAATGTTAAGTACCGATTTAAACGTAGGAAGGTGATTTTTATGACCGGAACCGAATTTATGACTCTTCGAGAACATGAGGATGTCAAAATTGTTGATGTAAAGACTGATTTGAGCAGTTACGCTGCCACAGATTTGCGGAAGGTTTTGGAGAAACTACTAAACGAAAAAGTGGATAAGGTTGTTGTCAATTTTAGTGAAGTTAACCATATCAACAGTACTGCGGTAGGCACTTTAGTCGGCATCGCGAAACGGTTACGTCAAAACGGTGGCGATCTAAAACTTTGCAACTTAGCATCAACACTTACACGAACATTTAATCTCATAGGTGCATCCAGCGTCGTTGAAATATATGAATCTGAAAAAAGTGCAATAGCAGCTTTCCAATAGATAAGCGAAGAAAAGAGTGGTGTCAGTCTATGGAGAAAGACTATATTGAGTTGAAAGTACCGAGCAATGTGTATTACCTTGAATCGGTCCGTACATTTATCGGAAAGTTATCTGAAACGCTCAGATTTTCAAAGAAACGGATCGCAGATATTCAACTCGCCGTTGACGAAATATGTAGCAATGCTGTCTATCACGGTTCTGCATGTATTTCAAGTGGGATCCTGATGCAAGTATATGTGAACTCACAAAAACTTAAAATTGTCGTTAGAGATAAAGGTAAAACGGACACCCGTGAATGGTTAACACCTAAGAGATTAGAAGAAATTCAAGAGCGGCGTTCCCCTACAGGGGAAAGTGGACACGGCTTATACCTTATTGAATGTCTCACTGATGAACATAACCTAAAGCAGAATGGTGTTGGTGGAACAGACGTGACAGCAATTTTCTATCGGAAAGAACGTACAGAACGTGAGTTTGATTAATCATTTCGG
>CAZURU010000358.1:0-4432 GCA_964623585.1 uncultured bacterium | reverse complement strand
ACAAACTTTCAGTTTGTGGCACATCTGCGCAAACTGGGAAGTTTTTGCTACATTTATCAAACTCATGTTACAGACGAAGATTAGCCTTGAATTGCAATGATCGTTAGATCATCCTCATTTGGCTGACCGTTCGTAAAGTCAGTAATTGTACTAGATACTTGTTGGATAAGGTCTTGGGGTGTTTTAACGTCACATGTCGCAATTGTGTTTTGTAGTTGTTCTACCGTAAATTGCTCTCCATGCGGGTTTTTTACCTCATAAGCTCCATCTGTATAAAGAAATGTCCTACTTAACGCTTTAAACCGGTAATGGCAATTCTCATAAACAGATTCACGACTAATACCTAAACCGTTTCCAGTATGTTGATGTGTAATCAGTTTACAGTCGGATTGTGGTGTATACTGCAAGAAAGGCAATGGGTGTCCAGCGTTGGCACAGATGAGTTGTTCTTTTTTTTGATCAAAAACACCACAGAAGGCAGTGGCAAACATATAGAGATGTGAGCTGATTATATTGTTGAAACGGGTGTTGAGGATGTGTAGTAGATGCGCGGGATCATCATCGATCTTTTCTCTATGTTCCGCTACAACAGTTTTGATAAAGACGGTGACAAGTGCTGCAGATGCGCCGTGTCCCATTACATCCGAAATTAATACCCCAAATCTGTTTTCGTCTATTTCCCACAGGTCAAAAAAATCTCCGCCGATTTCGAGAGCCGGTGAACAGTGTGACGCGATGTTAAATCCTGCGATTTCTTGTGAACCGTTTTGCGGAATCAGGATTTCTTGAACAGTTCTCGCCATTTGCAGTTCTGTTGCTAAGCGTTGATTGTGTTGTTCAAGTCTGTCGTGATAGAGTTTTATTCGTAAGAGCGATTTAATCCGCGCCATTACCTCAAAACTATTGAAAGGTTTCTCAATAAAGTCGTCTGCTCCCGTTTCAACTGCTTTAATTCTATTTTCGTGGGTATCGCGTAGGGCGGTAATCATAATAATAGGAATGAACTCAGTTTTTTTATCAGCTCGAACTTTTTTTACGACCTGAAATCCATCTACCTTTGGCATATTGATATCTAACAGAATAAGGTCTGGCGGTTTATCTGCTATAATCTCTAAAGCATCCGATCCATCAGCAGCGGTTAGTACGGTATATCCGCGGGCTTCAAGTTGTATCTGAAGGATTCTGACGTTGCGGGGTTCATCATCGACAACAAGGATTGTTGCTATTTCTTCAACCATCATTTATATGTCCTTTAAGATGATATGCAACGCGTTCTAAAAGATAACGGGTATCAATCGGTTTGCTAAGGTAATCATCGCAACCCGCATTGAGCAGTCGCTCTCGGTCCCCAGACATTGCTGCGGCGGTTAATGCAATTATCGGGATTTCAGACCAATTCGGGTCGGTTTTTATTTGTCGTGTCAGATCCTCACCGCTGGTTCCAGGAAGCGCGATATCCATTAGAATGAGTGCGGGGTTGTTGGTTTTTAAACAGAACAGTGCCTCTGTAGCGTCAGACGCTTCAATCACCTTATATCCTTTAGATTGCAGGACGATCCGTACAACCTTTCGGTTCAACGTCTGGTCTTCTATAACTAAGATCGGTATTGCCTCATCCTTGCTCAATTCATCACCCCTATTGGAAAGTCCAGACAAAATATGTAGGTCACGATTCGGAGATTGCTCCTACGATAAGCAGTTCAACGGTAGGCGCGATCTCCGCATCGCGACCTTTACACTAACAATTAAAATGGACTATCCACTATAGGAACAAGCCTCTATAACAAACTTTTTAAATTTTTTTCTGTGTCTGATAAGTCGGAATATTGAAAGAGAAAGCACTCCCTTTTTCTTCTTCGCTGGTAACGCTGATTTCACCACCGTGCAACTCAATCAGTCGTTGCGTTAATGCAAGTCCGAGTCCAGTACCGCCATAACGTCTTGATTTTGACGTGTCTATCTGTGTAAATGGCGCAAATAGTTTCATTTGATCCTCTTCCGAGATTCCTATTCCTGTATCTATCACTTTAACTTGTAATTCTGTAGGTGTAACCTGAAGATGTGTGGTAACTTTACCACCATCGGGTGTAAATTTGACACCATTTGAAAGCAAATTATAGAAGATCTGCTTTACTTTAACCCGATCGGCTTCAATTGTCTTATTTTGATTAAATGTAAGGTTAAGTTCAATGTTTTTCTTGAGTGCTAGTGCATTGATGATTGTGTTAACCTCCTCAACGGCATCAACGATGGCAAACTTCTCAAGTTGTAGCGACATTTTTCCTGCCTCAATCTTTGAGAGATCGAGAATGTCGTTAATCATTTCAAGTAGATGTTGTCCACTCATGCGGATATCGTTGACACATTCCTGTTGTTCATTGTTAATAGGACCGACGAGTTCATCTCTAAGTATCTCAGCAAATCCTATAATTGCGTTTAGAGGCGTTCTTAATTCATGGCTCATATTCGCTAGGAAGTCGCTTTTTGCTCTGCTTGCGAATTCTGCTGTCTCTTTAGCACTTTGTATTGCTCTTTGCGCTTTAATGCGATCTGTATTGTCTAATGCCATGCTGATAATGATTCGCTGCCCGTCTGGTTGAATACCGAGTAAAGATGAGCTGAATTCCCATATCTGTTTTTTCCCTGCTTTCGTCATAATCTCGTATTGTTGTGGTGGCGTGCGTCCTTTGTCCTGATTGACCTGCACGAGAGCTTCTTGGATCTTTTTGCTCAATTCACTATTTGCTTCTCCCAACCAATCGGACACAGTAGTCATCTCATCAGAGGTATAACCTGTGAGTTCTGTCCATGTGCGGCTGATGAGAATTACCTCACCCGTCTCAGAATGGATCATAATCGGTAAGGGGGCATTTAATACTGCTCGGCGGAATCTATCTTCGCTTTCCTGTAATTCAGTTTCAGCATTTTTTCTGTCGGTGATATTTGTTGAATTGACGACAAATCCGACTATTTCGTCATCGCGTGTTATAGGTCCAACCCATGAAGCGTACCAATTTCCACTTAATTTACCTTGTATTTCATAACCTGCGACTTCACCTGTTTCAATTACTTGCTGACATGCCTCGCGAAATCCATCGTGATGTTCCTCTGTCAGGAAATCAAAAATACTGTTTCCGAGGAGGTCGTCTGGTGTAATTCCAAGTCCTGATGGAACGCGATTAACAAACTGCAATGTGTAGTCTATATCAATTGTTGAGATAATATCAGGGGCACTTTCGACCAATGATCTCCATTTTGCCTCTGAGTCGCGTAGTGCTTGATCTGCAAGTTGATATTTTGTGATGTCTCGTGAGATACCACATGTACCTTTGATACGTCCCCCTCTATCACGAATTGGGACTTTTGTGGTGGATACCCATGTATCTTGTCCACCGGGCCAAGTTTCTTTTTCCTGTTTACCCTCAATCGGTTTTCCTGTTTCAATGACTGTTCGCTCATCCTGATATGCTTGCTGTGCATGTTCGCGTGTAAAAAAATCAAAGTCGCTTTTACCGACAGCTTCTGCTGGATTCTTCAATCCGAAACGTTTAGCAAGGGATCGGCTAATTCGGATAAATCTACTCTCAATATCTTTAAAATAGACATGGTCTGGGTTGTTATCCATGAGTGTGTGTAAGAAATCAATTTCCTGAGAGTGTGTTTGTGCCAGTTGCTTAAAACGTTTTTCGCTTTCTTGAAATCTTGCTTCAACCCCTTTTTGTGCTGTTACATCCTTGGCGATGACAAAATACCGCGAGTTTTCCTTGTCAGGTTCCAATGTCCATTCAAGATGTTTATAGTTTCCATCACTGCATTGAACACGATTTTCAATGCAAATAGAAATGGTTTCTCCTGATTTTAGTTTTGTTAAATCTATCTCACTGGATTGTTGGTCATCAGGATGAATAAGTTCTATCCAATTCCGTGTGTGCAGTTGCTCACACGGATAACCGAGTGTTTTTTCCCAGGCTGTATTGAGAGGTAGGATTTTACCGTCGGCATTGATATACCCAAATAGGTCTGAGGACATCTGAAAAAAATGGAAGGAGTCAAGCGTTTCAGATGTAGGTGCCATGGGGATTCTCCCATTAGTTTGGTGTTATTTGGTTACGAGAACGGCACGATTTGCAAGTTTTACCACAGTTTGCGTTGTACTTTGGAAAACCATTTCATATAATCGTCCATGATGACTTGCACTAAGAGCGATCAGATCACAATCATTTTCCTCAGCATTTTCTAAAATGTTCGTTACTGTGAAACCGAGTGCAGTATGGAATTCAGTAGATACATCGTAATAGTGTAGATAAGATTCCATCTGTTGCTTGATCTGTGCTGCTTCTTGTGTCGTATTTGAAAGTGCAAGTCCGAAGATACTTGCTTTCGTTAGTTCACCAATTTCAGCGGCAAGTGAAAGTACGTGGTCGGAGTATAT
>CAZURU010000357.1:4882-5486 GCA_964623585.1 uncultured bacterium | reverse complement strand
TAGGCTTACCCCCGAAGATCTTCGGGTTGATCGTAATTCGTTCCAGGAGTTTTTTATTATCCATCGTTCATTTTTTCTCCGTCGTCAGAAAGTCGCACATCCACTCTTTAATATCTTTTTATTCTGGATCGTATTCATAATATTCTGCCATTTCCCAGACCTGTGTTGCAAGGATTTGATAACGTGCAGACATTACGCATAAACGTGCGACGGTCAATAGGCAACTGGTTATTGAATGATTGAGAGTTAAAGTCCAACCTGTCATTAGATTCTTTTCCAATTGACAAATTGACAAGTTCAACAATTTTATGTATATCAAGAATTTAACTTTCTAAAGCTCAAATTCCTAATCAATAATACTACTTCCTATTCCCATCAATACGCCTGAATTCTTCTCTTGAACGCAAACCCAAAAGAGAGCGTTATGACAGATCATTCCGCAATCCAACTGGATAAAATGCGACCACTTGATCCATCTGTTTTCGAACGACTTAGAGAACGTGAATTTTCCCCTTCTCTTGATTATATGGGCCTCTCTTATCTGCGCACGCTCGCGCAGAGGGAACGCTACTTAAGGGAATCATATCGGGGTCGTGCGCCATAT
>CAZURU010000357.1:0-4872 GCA_964623585.1 uncultured bacterium | reverse complement strand
GATGCAAATGCTACCAAGGCGATTTTTATATTGACATCAGAGGGTCTGGCCTTCATTCACAATGGAGAATGGTTTACGGGCCAAAATTTCAGTAGCCTCGCACAAGGTTGGAGCGATAAAAATCCCAAAGAATGTATTGGACATAAGGGAATCGGCTTCCGTTCCGTTTTGGATATGACGCCAGCACCTCACCTCATTCAAATCAACTCTCATAATTTTTTTGGAATCAAGTTTTCATGGGCTTACAATTCTGGTCACATACAGAAAACCTTCAAAAATGATCCTCAAACAAAGCAGGATTACGAAGACTGGACCAAACACGGCGAAATATGTTGTCCGGTTATGTTCATTCCTCGCCTGATTAAAAAGGGCGCACTTGAAGTATCAGCAAGCACCATTTTTAACAACCTTACTCAAGAGTTTTTCGGAAAGTCGTTTACAACCATGTTCTGGTTTCCAGTCAGAGATGACGGGCTAAACGATAGAAAAATCTTTGAAGAATTGAGTCCTTCACCTCTTATAAACGATACTTCAGGCAAAGACTGGATGTTGAATTTTCTTGAAGAACAGGTAAGCACTCTGATCCAGTTCTTAGTTTCTATGGAGGAAGTCTACCTATACGATGGACGTAAGCCTCTCGGTCTGGTCAGATGTAAAAAGGAAAGTCAAGATGTGCATGCAAGCGAAATCTCTGTTATAACTGAGACAAACAGAGGCAAGAACGAAAAATTCTATTTCCGTCAGCACACCTCAATAGCCATTCCCTCACACATCACCGGACACCCAGAAACACCTAAAGCACTTAAATCACTAAAAGAAGCAAATCTTACACTGTCCGTCCTCCTAGAGCAGGGTCAGCCTATTCAGGATTCTGAAGCACATTTTCACGTCTATTTTCCCACAAAAGAACTGACAGGTCTTGGTTTTGTGGTCCACGGCGACTTCTACGTCCAGCCTGACCGAACACGATTGATGGATGGCAATTATAATGCTTGGTTGCTTGAACATGCCGCGAATATTGCATCTAATGAATTTCTCACAAATCTTCTCAACCGTTACGACCCGTTCCGTGTATTTGAAGCTGTCACCCCTATAGATACCTTCTATCCCCCAGAAGACGATTCTCTACCTGCCCTATTTGCACAAGCCCTTAAAGAACGACAAGACCCATTTATTCCAACCCGATTAGGCCTACTCAAACGAGACGAAGTACTGGTCACTCCTCGAATAGACCGGGAAGCCTTCTGGGAGACAAATTTTGCAGACGCATTAGGTCAAATTGCGCCCGACAAGAAGGCTTTTTTAAGCCCTGAATCTGACAGTGAGAAAACGCGTCAGTTTCTGGATCTCGCCGGTGTTCCGTCTTTGAAAGCCGAGACATTGCTCAATTTTATAGAAGCAATACCAGAAGCACTACAAGATGCGGACTGGTGGTATGAGTGCTACACGTATATGTCAGAAGATGAAGAACTATCTCAAATGGATCCTGAATCGTTTTCTGGCCGAAATGTAATTATAACACTACCACCCCCTTCTGAAAAGGGCGTATCAATTTCAGTTCCTTCCCTTCTATCCAACCGCTTTGAATTCTTAGATTCAGAACTTGCACAGCTTTTGAGAGAAGGGGACGAAAAAGTCTGGGAATGGGTACGCACCCATTTCCAGATTTCAAGCTTTGAAGCTTCTGATAGACTACAACGAGCAGTCCAAAGCCTCGCCCCCCAGATCTTCAAAGGTGATCTACCAGTCCAGCTACAGGATCTTTTAGAATGTTGGACATTTTTTAGAAAAACGGTAGGTACGTCTCGAATTTCTGAGACACTATTCTGGGAAACTCTGGGACGTTTTCCAGTGCCTTGTTGTTCCGTTGATAAAAATAAACCATTGGATCTTCAAAGCTTGGCACCTGCTTTCTTAACTTACTGGCCACCCACCCATCGGTCTCCCAAAAGTCCCCTTTCGGACATTCCAAATTTGCGATGCATTGATACCCAATTCCTCAAACTTCTGGAAGAAGAGAGTGGTTGGACTTCTCGGGAAATACAGATCTGGTTTGAACAGATCGGAGTTTCAGATACGCCAAAGCTTCTTCATTATAGCCGTACTATTCCGGGGCCACAAATCGCTCTAACAGATGATGGAGTGGAAACCTTTCTCCAGACATCCTTCTCTGGGGAACGCCAACGTGATGAGAATCTGGCAGTGGCCGCAAACCTTTTGCAGGATGAATGTTGGGAAAAACTGGTAGAGGAACATTCATCTCAATACTCAGGGACTTTAGAACTTCGATCTCTATACCTCATAGATGGGCTGAAAATCTGTTCTGCCACAGCAATAGAAGAATTCAATGAAAATAATGAGAAATGGAAAGAACGTCTGGATAAGCTCACACAGTCGATTTTGGATGTCATCGCCGATGTCCCTCCTACAGACTCTGTGTTCCGCAGACAACAAGTAGGAGGTCTCTCTATTCCCATCCAGAGCTTTCTTCATCGGCAGCGTTCCACGCACCCATTCTTACCTTCGACCAAAGGACCGGCTTCTCTGGAGACATGCTTCCTCAGGCTACACAACAGACGCTTGATTTCTATAGGCACTTCACAAATGGAGTTAGGCGATCTCTTGCTCCCATATGTAGTCGTGGACGATCATAGCAAGCTGGCACAACTGGAAAATTTGGGAGTCGAGATTCTGGAATATGCCTCTTCCGCCTCATCAATAGCTCTGACTCGGGCACTCTTTGAGCTTGGGGAACAGCTTACAAGTGAATGGGGCCAAAACGAAATCGTAAAAAACCGACCGCTCTGGCGTCTTATAAGAGGGGCTATTCAAGAAATTTATAGAGTGCTCAACCAGAAAGACGAAGATCTTGAATTTATTCCAAATACGCGATTTGTCACCCGTGTTGATCGAGACTTCACATTTTCCACAGGGCATCTTTATTACGCAGAACCAGGCTCTCCTATGGAAAGTTCGTTTAAAACGAAACTCCCTCTCTTTGATGCCGATAGAGTATACCTCCAGTTATTCAAAAATATTGGGATTACACAACTGGTTCCAAACGAAACGGTTGAAGAAAAATTCCTGGGTGAAAAAAACGCAAAGTTAGTGGATTCATTACGTAATGAAATCGTAGATGAGTTGGCCCCCTATCTCCTCTCAGCAATTTCTGCCAAATCTGAATCACCGCCAAATATAGACAATATTGTAACCAGACTTAAAGAACGATTCAAAGTCAAAACCGTTGATACGCTACACATATCTTTTTATTTATCCAAAGACCCATCAATTGAACGCACTATCGAATTTCCATATTTTTATTTGCAGCGACGCAATGAAAATGAACCTGTTCCAGGTACTGCCCACTTCACACTATTTGTGGCTGGCAATGGTACAGAGAAAATCCAGGACCTTGACTGTGATGCTCTAGGTGAGGTCTTAATCCCAGTTTTTCTCTTGGATGAGGCAAATAATGAATTGCGATCTCTATTTCCTCGAATTGTATCCAGATATCAGCATGAATATAGTCAGGCCGACAAGATGCGTGATTTCATGCTCCATCAACTGGGAGTTTCGATAGACCTTCAAGACACAGAGGCTGCAAGGATTCGTGGAGAATTGAGGGATGAACCACCTCCGCCTCCCCCTCCTCCCACTGTTGTTCAGCCCCCTCCTGTCAATACAGATCAAGAAGACGATGAAAAACAGAGACATGAAGAAAAGCTAAATGAAGAAATGAAAAAAATAAAGGTCATTGTAACAGGGCAACCATCTAATGGACCAGAAACTGACGATAGAGAATCGCCACCTGAAGGATCTGGTGAACCAACTCCAGAACAACAGAGTCGTGGCACCCGTGGTGAATTAGAAATTAAGCGAAGAACATCCCGTGTTGGGGGCTGGGCAGATTTTACTTTTAGGGATGACCTTCGAGATTCAGGTGTAGGGTTTGATTTTCTGTGTCAAAAGAATGGTCAGGATGTCAAAGTGGAGGTTAAGACATTCAAACCTAATGGACGTATTTTCTTTACCCAGCGTGAATTGCAGGTCGCAGCCGCCAATCAAGATGACTATTATTGTATTGGTCTTCTTGACGAAGGTAATTCTCCGGAAAAATGGAGATCATTTGAGCTTCAGAACCCGATTAGAACACTCATGGAGGTCGGTAGTTTTCGGTTAACATCCAGTCTTAGTGCTAACGCTTCAGAAATTTTTGAATTCGGATAGGAGTTTGACAGTAATTCAGCGACGTCGAAATCGAAACATGAAGTATAAACCGAAGGCTAATTGCAGCCTGCTAACTTCCCGTTAAGTACAACGATAAAATATACTGTAGAGAGAATTTTGAGTCTTGACGCCTTTTCGTTTGACATTCGACTTCGGTTCATATACATTTCAAACTCAATGAGGACGGACAGACTGCTCTCCGGGAAAATTAGAGGACACATCTCCGGATTTTGTAGAAACGGCCTCAAAAAGAGCATTCCAGAAACACATTAAAGACAATAGCTAACGTTACGCACAAAGATTAAAAAAATAAAATATGGGAGGGGATTGGGGTTCGAGTTCCCATGTTATCTCCGTTGTCATCTTTATTGTTATCTCCTTGAAATACATGAGCATTAAATTTGCCAGTGTCATTCACTCTAAAAAGGAGGTCAATATGAAAAAGTTGACAGATTTTATTAGGGCAATTTTTGATACAATAGGGGCTATCGGAGTTGGCACCTTGGTGGGTCCCCTTTCCCAATAAACTATTTAACAGGCAATGCCAATCTGCTTAAATCTGTGTAGCGTCAGACAAAAAATTAAATTGGGTGGGCGATTAGCTCAGGTGGTTAGAGTGCTTGCTTGACATGCAAGAGGTCACTG
>CAZURU010000356.1:0-5487 GCA_964623585.1 uncultured bacterium | reverse complement strand
CAAGTTCATCTCGGAGTTGTGCAGGGTCCGTTGGCAAAAACCCCCAGTCACCCAACTCTGTGCCGCCATAACCGATGTCGTGCATTTCGTCTAAGACTTGGGTGTATTCTGGGGATTTACCTTGTAGGTCGAATTCAAGTATACCCCAAGAACATGGCGCATTTGCTATTTTCATGGGTTATTGGTTTTCTGCTATGACGTGTATTAAATCAATGATAAATTGTTCAAAGAATCTGAATCTGTCAGGTTTTTTAAGATCCTCCACTGTTAGTATGTAAGTACCGTCCAATTCTGCCTCTGCAACTACTCGCGATTTCACAGTGGAAGAATATTTTGTTGAATCTATGTTGGCATCAAATACCAACAGATAAACTTTGATGTGTTTTGTATATCCATCATCTTTAAGTTTATGTTTCCAATAAGCTGCTTGGGTAACACCTGCTTTCAAAGAGGTGTTATATGAGATAATAGCAATAACTCGTGAATTCTTAGGATCGTAAATAACCATATCAGTTTCTGGTAAATACATACCAAATTCACCGTAATCAACCACGAGGTTTCGCATTACAGCACCTAATCCTGGACTTAAATTGGTGGTTTCCAAGTCCTTGTAATTAACCGTCTTTAATCCAAGAGATGCAATTTGCATAGAAATTAGATTCAAAATTCTTTCTCGAAAAGTGTTTCCTTTGTAAGCACGCCAATTTCTCCATAGTTCTCCTGTCAAACAAGCATCTAAACTTTCACAGATTACAGCATCTGGCAGACCACCACACAAAACGGATCTTCCATAGCGTTCACTGAGGCTATCCATTACATCACTAATGTCATTAACATTGCTGAAATCAATGACATTTTTTTCAATCAATGTATCTACTAACGTGTCATCATAACCCATTTCGTAGAGGGCATTTGTTAAAATGTTTTTAATCCCATCAAGTGCAGTTTGCAAACTATGTGCTGTTGGTGCTGCTTTAATAGGTTCATTTTCATTCTGCATTTTTTCAGTTTCTCCCGTTGTTAAGAAGGTGTTCACGGCCTGCTGCAGAGATTTCCCAAATGCCGCGCGGAGAGTCTTCCTTCATAAAACCTTTATTTATCAATTCTCTCCGCATATCCTGGGTTCGATTGTTCCAATAAAACTGTCCATCTGATCGACGCGTCTTATCAATTTCTCGCAGTTCGTTAGTTACCTCCATGAGTTGAAATACTTGCTGTAGCACTTGCTTAGTTGATGCTGAACCTCCAAGTTCTACTAAGACTCTCAGAATTGGTAGACCGTAACGTTGCCGAGGCAAAGGAGTCTCAGGTGCTTGGGGGTTGAAATGCCTCTCGGGCATTTGCTTTTGCTTTCCCTTGTTCAACGTTGGATTTAGAAAGATACTTTTGAAAATCTGTTACGGCTTCCTGCTGCACCTCCAGATCAATGGAACAGAAAATCCTATCTTCCCATGGGATTACCCTTCTGTCGGATGTACTTGTGTGATCGGGGAGGTAAAAGTCCCATATTTTCCCGTTGGTAATAACGGCTATCTCTACTCCGACTTGAAAAGCATATCGACAAATTTGGTCTTGAAATATTTCAATCCTTTCACCCCAACGTTTGCACTCAATGAATACTAAAGAAGTTTGACCTTGTTGCAATGCATAGTCAACTCTTTCATTCTTGGCTTTGTTGACCACCTTTTCTGGATAGATCTCTAAAGTATACAAATTGCTGTCGTGCCAATCTAAAGATCTTAGAATTGGAATAACGATGTACTGCTTAGTCGCAGCCTCATCAAATTTATTTTCTTCAATCGTTTTCCTACATAATAAAATATCTGAGATAATCTGTGTCAACATTTTATCGCTCACTATGAATGATTAAATCCACTTACTTTATACGCAAAGTTAAGTGTATTGTCAAGATTAAAAAAGTGAGTTTTCCTCGTCAGGACGGTCTATATGTCCGTTAACGTCATGGGCATCGTAAACATCAAAAACTGATTGGCAAAATGCTATCATTTTTTCGTCTTCGTTTTTTACTGCTGTCTGATACATCCTAATGAAATATCTCTTGCCTGCTTCAGTTTGGGAATAGTTACTTTTCCGTAAGTTATGTTCGTAACAGAGAGTTTGTCCGTTATCAATTGTGTTTGTACCACCTTTATCCTTCGGCTTAATATGGTCTGCTGCGAGTTCAACGCCATCTTTAAGACCACGTCCGCAGACAACACAACGATAATCATCGCGTTCAAAAATTGCTTCTCTATCTCGTGGAGAAAACTCCAAGAGCACAACTTCGTGTACATAACTTGGATCGTACTTGTATACCCCTTTTTTAATCTTAATCAACTTTCCCTCTTGATGTAACTGTCTGATGCTTCGCCAAGGATCTCTTGGGGTCTTACCATGTTCCTCCTCGTACTGTTCTGTTACCCAATCAACTACAGGACCGTGAGGGAGATCTTCGTTTGGATGATTTTTAAAATATTCCAACACAAGTTCACGAATCGTTCTTGCCATCCAATTTACCCTCTTCCTCAAACAAACTTAATTGTTTCGTAGCTTCATCTAAACGTTCTTTAGCAAGTTCACAGTATCCCTCATCAACTTCAATTCCGATACCGTTTCTTTTGTTCAAATGTGCAGCAACTAATGTAGTCCCACTTCCCATAAACGGATCAAGGACTGTGTCTCCGACAAAACTAAAAAGTTTAATGCAGCGGCGTGGTAGCTCTATAGGAAAAGGGGCGGGATGGCCAATTCGCTTTTTACTTTCACCAGGGAAAGTCCAGAGACCGTTTGTCCATTCCATAAACTCTTCTTTGTTCATATCCGATTCACCGCTGCCACTTGTTTTTTTCCATTGATCTTTGTAGAGAATGACTATTAATTCAACAGGGGCAATGACGTAAGGGGCGGATGCTTTCAACCATGATCCCCAAGCTGTTCTTCTTGAGATATTGCCTTCGTTCCAAACAATCGTTGAGTGGTATTGAAATCCAATCCCGGTTGCTAACTTTGTTAAGTCCGCACCGACGTGTTGTTGTCCACCTTTATTCTTATCTAATGGGATATTAAGACAGAAGCGTCCATCAGGTTTTAACCACTGCAGGCATTGTGAAAACCAGTCTTTGGAAAAAGTAAGGTAATCAGTGTAGGAGAGGGCATCGTCATTTGAGTTATATTTTATATCAACGTTGTATGGTGGTGATGTAACTATGAGATCGATGCTATCTTTTTCAATAGCACGGGTCGTCAGGACATCTTCATTGATTATTTTGGACTGTTCTTTGTCAAAATACACTTTTTTCTCCTATGCTTCTTATAGTACATTTACTGCCCCTCTTAGCTAAATCATACCTATGTATTATACAACATGTACCTTTAAAGTGACAAGCAAAATAACCCTTGAGTTCAGAGGCATTCAATTGTCGCGTTTTCACAGTTTCTAACAGATATAATCCAATTAACATAACAACTCCTCTTCTGTAGGAGGGAACTCCGATTCCCGACTATCAAAGCGTTTAGTCGGGATTCGGAGATCGCTCCTACAGAAGAAACATATCTCAGTACAGGCAAGTAACCGACAATTGAATGCCTCTGCTCTTGAGTTTTGTTGACACAACGGACACAACGGAAAAATTTGAAAACCGAATTCATAACATGGTATAATGTAAAAAGTGTGATTATAATAATTATACAATCTTATGACACCTCAATGTGAATTACTGATTTATAAGTCTAATGACAAGGAGAAGAAATAATGCCAACAATTCCACAAGCTCGGTTTGATGAATTTTTGAGGGACATTGAACCGAGTGCTACAACCAAAAACAACGCCTCATCCGCCCACACAACGTTACGTGATTTTCTCAAAAACGATGACGATTTTAAAGAATACTATAAGAATACCTTCCTATCAGGTTCTTATAAGCGGGATACAGCTATTCGTCCCCGTTCTAATAACGGTGAGACCGAACGACCAGATGTTGATATTATCGTTGTGACAAATCACACTTTGACTGATAAACCACAAGAGGTAGTTGACTTACTTTACGCAACCTTGAAGAAAAAGTACCCCAACATCCGCAGGCAAGCCCGGTCAGTAGGCATTGAAGCATCTAAAGCTGACATGGACGTTGTTCCGATTATACCTCATGGTGTAATGTACCTCATTCCTGATAGAAAACAAGAAAGATGGCTTTATACTAATCCTCCAAAGCATACAACTTGGACAACTGAAACCAACCAAGCAGCTGGTGGTCGATTTAAACCATTGGTAAAACTAAGCAAATGGTGGAGACGCGAAAACAGTACTATTTCTAAGAAACCTAAAGGTTTTGTTATAGAGTGCATTATTGCTGAATGTATGGATTATGTAGAAACTTACTACGGTGAACTGTTTGTAAAAACTTTTGAAAAGATTGTAAATAAGTACAAGCTGTACGTGGATTTAAACCTTGTTCCAACTATTTCAGATCCAGGAGGATCAGGCACTTCAGTTACTGATGGAATTACGTCAGATGCTTTCAACGGTTTTTATAACAAGGTAAAAAAACACGCCGAACTTGGTCGAAAAGCTTTAAACGAAACAGATCCAGAAAAAGCAACAGATCTCTGGAAACAGATTTTTGGAGATCGGTTTCCTAAAACAAAGGGAGCAAAATCCGAAAGTTTGTTGGCAGCACCTGTGGGGTTGACATCTCCTTCTTTTCCTAACAGACCTGTAAAACCTAATAAACCCAGAGGATTTGCCTAATGTGGTTCCTGAAAAATATCGCGAGACTTCATAAAGAACGGCAGGCAATCAATATATTGATTTCTGAAGTGGATTGGCTTCTATTGGCAGGCTGGGAATTGAAAAACGACACAAAATTATGTTTTGGTGCTGATATTGAGGTGCATGATCGCTGTTATCCGGTAATCATGCTCTATCCAACCAATTATCCCGCCAGTCCACCAACTGTGTTTCCGCGCGAAGCCAATCTATACTTGTCAACACATCAGTACCGTTCTGGTGAACTTTGCCTTGAGTGGGGACCTGACAACTGGCACGAGAAAGTAACTGGTGCCGATATGCTTGTAAGTGCTCATAAACTTTTAGAAATTGAGAATCCTGCTGAAGAAGATTCACCACAAATTGTTGCCCCCTCAAGACATTTACTTACATTAGGTCAGGAATTGAGACCCAATTGTTTACGATTTATTGCTGACGCGTCCCTTACCTCTTATACACGCTCACTTCCAGAAAAAACATCAGGAACCATTCAGTTTCAAGTTATACCAATTTGAATTATTTTTATTCCATTCATCCGTAGGTTGGGTTGAGGAACGAAACCCAACATCTTGACCCATTATAGAGCAATACATGTCGCCAGTTAATATTTTATTGGCGTTCCTCTACACGACCTACGCAAATGGTATATTATAAAGTAGAAATGGTATTAGGTTTGCGAAAACCTTATCCGTGTCAATCCGCGTCATCCGCGATTCGGACAA
>CAZURU010000355.1:0-5491 GCA_964623585.1 uncultured bacterium | reverse complement strand
AATCCGTGTCCCTTGACCTACAGTTTCACAATTCAATCTTTATAGGTAGGTATCCTATTTGGGTGCCTGCCTTTTTAATGCAGAGGCGACACCAGTGACCTTTACGATTACCGGGAATAAAGTCAGTGATGAAGAAATCGGTGATATTGTGCCGACTAACCCCTCCTATACAGATTTGCAGAATGCCGAAAAACCACTAATCTCTTATTTTAATACCTTCACCAAAAGTAGTTGAATGAATTTAGTTGAATAAATTAGGCATTTGTTAATCGACTACGAACCGTTTTATCTGCCCGTTTGCACCACCAACAATTATATCACTGTTCGTGGGATGCACAATCAGTGAATAAATCCAACCATCAATCGCGGGAAGCACAGTTGCTACCTCTACCGTTTCTGGATTTATGATATATACATGACCATCGTTACTGGCTGCAGCAACCTTTGAACCATCATTTAACCACGCCACGTTGAGCAATGGTGCTTTGACTCTGGCAAACTTCACCATTCGACCGATGCTGGGTTGCCAGAAGCGTACAGTTTGATCGTCACTTGCAGAAGCAACCATCGGTAATCCCGTATTGTTAGGACGTAGCGCAAGATCATGCACGGACATCGTGTGGTTGTTGAGACTTCTCAGTAATTCACCAGTTGTTACGTTCCAAACACGGATGTTTTGGTCTATACCGGTACTTACCAATGTATTGTTGTCGTTTAGGAAACAGAGAGAGGAAACACCTTTGGAATGCCCTTTAAAGACTTGTATCTTTTTCTCTTTGTGTATGTCCCATAGGACAATCTGTCTGTCTAAACCGCCTGATACAATTGTGGAGGAATCTCGCCAGGATATGGCAGTAACTGAATCACGATGTCCTTTGAGGATTTTGAGAATTGGAAGTGATCTACCTTTTGACCATGATAGTATTTCGATTGTCCCCTCTACCGAAGGTTTGCCACCACCGATAGCTAACAGTTTTCCATCAGGAGAGAATGCCATATCGTGTATGTTGTGCGCTTTTGCCTTTATAGTTCGTTGAAGTTTGAGCGTCGGATAATCGTAGATATTCAATCCTGCTTGTGAAGATGCTATGATGGATTTCCCATCCTTTGTTAGCACAAGATCAGTTATCGGTGGCATAATTGAGGGTTGATGAGTATCGTCACCATCTTCTGTCATGCTCTGCTGTGATGGATTGCCTTCCCAGTTACCGAAGGTTGCGCCTTGTTCAATCCATTTTTTTATGAAATCGGTCTGTGCTTCTGTTAAGGGTTCACCTTCCTCTGCTGGTGGCATGATACCTGTATCAGTATCGGGTAACCTGATACGTTGATATAGGCGTGAATCATCGGGTTTGCCTGCAACAATTACCTCACCGTGACTGCTATTCTGAATTCCTTTCACAGAGTCCAGTTGAACGCCACCCTTTGGTTGTGTCGTAGTACCATCAGGGTTTGTTTTGGGTGCGCTATGACAACTAAAGCATCGATTCTGTAAAATGGGTAATACCTGCTTCTCGAAGTGAATATTAGATTTAACCTCTTCAGCATAAACGGACGGGGTTAAATAGAGGAGTAATATGATAAGAAGAATCAGCAGACTGTGACGATTGGGAAGAATGGGTCTAATGGTTGGTAATAAATTCATTACAAGTTAATAGGCTCCACACCATATCCTCAAGAATAGCACGTTGCGTATTTGCCGATGCATTCATTTTTATGTGTTGCTTCCAGAACGTTTGCTCTTTATCCGTGGGATGTCTACTTAATGCCGCGAGATAGAATTCTCTAACGATATCCATCGGTAATTTGTCACTTGATATTGATTTGTCTAAGCGACTATCAGGCACCCCAATTCGTGCGTTTAGGAGGTTTCCGTTAAAGAGGTGAAGTTTCCGCTGCAGCACATCTGCTGCACCTACTGATGTTTCGCAGGATGTTTCCCGCGAACATCTTCCAAGTATATCGAGTGCATCGGAACGCGTATTTGGGTCAATTAAAGCCACCGCACGTGTACCCACAGGTAGATTACCATAGCTGTCTGGCACACCCAGTACATCGGAGATCGCATCAGCTAATACCTCAGGTGTTAGTGGTTTCTGTAATGCATGGGAATAGAATCGGTCATCAATCCTGTTCTGTGGCAAGGCATTTGCGCTACGTGCATAAGTGTTGCTTAGTGCTATCTGTCGGAGTGTGTGACGTAGGTCATATCTGTTTGCAATAAAGTCATCTGCTAATGCTGTTAATAGGTCGGGATGCGTTGCTGGATTGGTTGAACGGAAGTCGTCAACAGGTTCTACTAATCCCCGTCCCATCATGGCTTTCCACAGCCGATTGACGATAGCTTTAGCAAAATATGGATTCTGTGCATTTGTTAACCAGTCAGCTAATTCTCTGCGACCATCAACGACATCAGCGGACAAGAACCGGTCACCGGGAATACGTAGTTTTGCGTCTTCACGTGTAATAGGATGTATGACCGTGCCGGTAGGTTTCAACCTGACAATCTGTTCATTCTCTACTTTAGCAAATATCGCTGCCAATCCGTGATAATCATCTTGTGTCCATCTGTCAAGTGGATGATTGTGGCAATTTGCGCATCGTAACCGTGCTCCCATGAACAGTTCACTCATCAATTCAGCTTGTTCGCGCGGACCTTCAACGGTGCGATAGAAGTTCGCTGCACCGACTTGATGCGAATCCCCTGTGGCAAGAATAACTGAGCGAGCAATTTTGTCATAGCCAACGCCAACCCGAATCTGTTTAGAAAGCCATTGGTGATAGGTATATACGCCTTGTGTGTTTCTATCCCGTGAACGCACGCGAAACAACTTCGCTAACTGCAATGTCCAGTACACATTGAAATCTTCTGAGGTAAGGAGTGTATCAACTAACCTTTCACGTTTCTTCGTGTCTGTTTTGAGAAGAAATGCATTCACATTTTCTGGTGTTGGCAGTCTACCTGTTAGGTCAAGCGTTACTCTGCGGAGGAAGGTGGCATCGTCAGCATTTGTGGAGACTGGTAATCGGAGCGTAGTAAGAAGTTTGTGTATCTCAGTGTCAATATTACTGGTAATATTACTGGAAATGATCCCATCAGTTTTTTCAACTGCGTTTTTTGTAGTGCTGTTTATGTCTATCTGATCGTTCAATGGCGCGATGAATTCAATCGGTATAACCTCTGTGAGATAACGTGCTATGATGATATGCCGACCTCTACGATTCAGTTTTGCTGTAGCTGCTGTTGGATTGATTTCAATGGCGGATGTGTCTTCTGGTGTGAAGACTGTCCATCGGGTAACATCTTCTGTTGTTCCATCAGAGAAATGTGCTGATGCCTTAAGTTGAATAGTCTGCTTGAGATTCGAGACGATCTTTTTTTTAGGTGTTATGTCAACGTTTTTGAGATGGCGTTTTTTCTCATAACGCGCACCTTGCCGTATCCAGTCGTGGAGCAATTGTACTGGAACGTCATTTTCTTTGAGTACTTGTCCACCCCCGTGGCGATTCTGTGCTGTTGGCTTTAGAATGATGAGGCTCTTCTCTGGTTGTATCAGGTTAATCCGTCGTCCTGCAATTTGACGCACAATGGCTACGTAGTCAGCTTGCGGATTACCACCAAAAAGTGATAGTTTGAACTCTCCTCTACCAGCAGCTGAACCGTGGCATGCACCAGCATTGCATCCAAACTTAGTAAAGATGGGTATCAGGTCATTTTCGAAGTTAATAAGTTCATTAGAGTCTGGAAGGTTTTTATCATCTACTGCATAAGAGGAGTTTATGTAGATTGGACAACACAAGATAAGGAGAAACGATAGTATGTTGACTTTATGTCTTAGATGATTATTTTTCATTCATATCCTCAATACAATACAGATGTGACTCGGAGCGAAGGATAAGCGCGTTTCCAGCCACAGCAGCAGTTGCGATAAATCCCTCATCAAATTCGTTGCGAGCAATTACTTTAAATTCTCTTCCCGCTGAGATCACCGATACTCTTCCCTCCATGCTGAAACAGTATATGTTACCGTTAGCATATAGAGGTGATGCCCAATGTTTTCCACCGATACGTCCTTTCCAAACCTGCCTGGTACCTTCGTTTCTATCACTAATTGCTTCAACACAGGTAACAACTCCACCCTCATTTACCATGAATATTAGGCCATCTATGATTAGAGGTGATGGTATTTCAGGAGCACCCCTACGAATGCGTGAAACGACATGGGAATCCGTAACATCACCGGTCCCAGATGGATCCACAACAAACAGGAGTTTCTCTATACCAGAGGTAAAATAGACGCGATTATGTTCAAAAATGGGACGACATGCCACGTTCCAACCCCATCCTTCATGTCTGACACGCCAGAGTTCATCTCCTGTAGCAAGGTCGTATGATATCGTAACTTGCGCCGCAGGACTGATTAACTGCTTCTTTCCTTGAAAGGTGATGATCGTTGGTGTTGCATAAGACTTCTTATGGTCGTTCGGTTTCTCTTTTTTCGTTTTCTCAACGTCGTTAATTCCTTTTGCTCTGAGCAAATCCTCAATTTTCGCTTCTGATGTTCGATGTTTTAACCATAAGGTATCACCTGTGTTCTTGTCGAGTGCAGCGATGAATTGCACATCTACACCATCATAAGTAAGAATCAGTCGCTTTCCATCGATAATCGGTGAAGATGCCGGTCGCACTCGGTGGTCACAGTTGAGATTGCGTCGTTCCCAAAGTATATCACCCGTGTCTGTATCAAGACAAGCAGTTCCATAAGTACCGTAGTGAACATAGATGCGTCCCTCTTCAATGATAGGTGTTGGAGAGGCATGGGTGTTCAGGTCTGCATGTTCCAGTTGTGGTTCATCTACATCAAATACTTTAATGTCGTGTAATATGTCACCGCTTTCTAAATCTACACAGATAGCGAAAAGTTGTCTTCCATCTTCAAGTGCAGTTGTTAACCATATCTGCTTTCCCCAGACGACAGGGGATGAATATCCATGATCGTGGATGGGTGTTTTCCATTTGACGTTCTGCGTTTCGCTGAATTCAGTCGGTAGATTATTTGCAGAAGACTTTCCATCGCCATCCGGACCACGGAACTGATTCCAATATGCATTCTCATGCTGGGCAACTGACGAATTTGAAAGTAGAACTATGCTGAGAAATGAAATGAATTGTATTACGTGTGACATAAGTTTCATATTTTATATGACAGCACACGGCGTGTGTCTGCTACTACTGTTTTGTCAAGTGCTATATTGTAGGCCGGGTAGAGCGAAGCGAAACCCATAAATCAACGATGTGAATGCGCGTATAGCATTCATCCAAATCAACGCCAAATGCGCTTTTGGCATTTGGCGGGTGTAAAGTTAAGGAATTTTCTATGTCTGAAACCCTTTCCAGTCCCGTATGAAGTTAAAGAAAATATTTGGGTAATTTGACGAGGTTAGGAAACCTCGCCAGCAGAGCGGTGTGCCTGCATTATGCAAACAAAAA
>CAZURU010000354.1:0-5517 GCA_964623585.1 uncultured bacterium | reverse complement strand
AATTGTCCAAACTTTAGTATACATTATAGCCGTAGAACAGCAACATGGTAAAACACTCAAAACATTAAAGGCATATAGTATTATGAAACAATCTATTTTATCGCTTATCTCTATCACTATGTTATACCATTTCTAAATAAACGATTCTCATTAACGAAAAACCGGTTCGTAGTTGCGCAATTCATTGCGCTCTTACGTGTGTAAACATTCGATGAGTCTCAAAACCTCTGAAATGTGAGTTTATTTCTTAGATTTGGTATTACTTATTTATGGGATCGTCTATGCTCAGCAGGTAACGAATCCCGCTCAAACTACAACGTTTCAAGGGCAATTGCCCGTGCAACAACAAGTAATCTTTGATGCGAATCTTGATGTTGATCAACAGGTAAGTGCAATAAAGTGGTTTTTACTAGGGGCAGGATGTGGTGTTATTACTTTCGCCTGTGCTGTGGTTGATACCCCGTAAGTACCGACGACACGTCTACTTGGTAAATCGCCTGACTATGTTACTATTTATATGGTCGAATATCAGTCGAAAGCGAAAACCAAAAAAATAAGAAACTCCCTTCTTGGGTGGGGCACGTTTGTGTTTTCATCTTTCGGATGCCTTATATGGGCGAGTAATTAGCAATTTTTAGGAATGGTATATAAAAAAGTAAATTTTGGCGTGTCGTCGGTTTTGTTATTCATGACCACCATACGGAAAACCCTAAATATCTATTCTCACCGCGAAGCAATATCACGCCGCTGTCGTGAGGAACACTTCCATTGCCAATCAGTCATTTTGCTCCTATGTGTTATCGCTGGGTTTCCAGCACCCCGTCAGACACCACAGATGGATGTAAAAACCGAAATCGCAGTGATTAAAACCGAAATTAAGAACATAAATGAAAAGATTGATGACAAATTTCGGGCAGTTGACGACAAATTTGCAAGCCTCGAAAAAAATTTCGACAGACTCAATAACATCATTATCGCTTGCATTGGTATCCCTTTAGCGATTCTTGCTATCGGGGCAACGGTGCGGGGCATCTTAGCAAGCAGACCCGCTACCCGGGCGACCCTGACTTTTAGTCAGCCATCAGTTCTATAAGGGCAACATGTTTATATTTTGGTCTGAATCACGGATTGTCGAGGATTACGCGGATTTTAAGAGGTTTTTAATGACGTGGTGTGTTTGATTTCCCAAGCGTACAACAGGCGTATACATCAATAAAGCGATCTTAGACGATCTTGTTCTTTTGCCGATCTGGAAGATGCACAGACATGCAATCTTTAAACAATTTGCTGTGGTTTGGAACGATCACATTGGTTCTTGCATATCCTACAATTCGTCTATTTTTCAATCACCACACTGTCGACAGGTAATCGTTTCTGAGTAAACGCAGAAAATAAAAGTTCTACAACGAATTTAATTACCATTATGACTTTGAAATTCTCCAGCCTCATGCCAATCTGTTCCATCAAGGTTAACTTGACAGCCAGCGTCCCGTAGTCGCATCGCCAGTGCTTGCCTTTTTGCTGTTGAGTTATCTAATCTGATTGTGTGTCGACCTCCCATATCACTAAAGGGTCTAAGTTGACCGATCTCAACCAACACAGTTCTCTTAGGATCACGCCCGAAGGCCATCCCCGCTTCAAAAATTACATTAGGTCGCGCTTGAGGGGTCAAATCTTTTTCATATGTTAGATCATCTGGGGATTGAAATTCAGGTCTCAACCTAGCCTCGTCGTCTGGAGTCATAAGAACAACAGTAGCTTGAGCTTGCTCGAAAGCTGCATTGAGAATTTCCGCTACATGTGGTGAACCTTTTCCAGTCCACCGAACGGCTTGGGTCCACTCAATGGGTTCCAGACCTATCGAACGTAGGAAGGTAAACATTGCATCTCGCAAGTCTTTGTTTCTACCATGAACAACAAATA
This sequence comes from uncultured bacterium, assembly GCA_964623585.1. Taxonomy (GTDB): domain Bacteria; phylum Poribacteria; class WGA-4E; order WGA-4E; family WGA-3G; genus MSPOR6. Next base: position 3,594 of record CAZURU010000354.1, on the reverse strand, counting down.
CCCTTCGTGAACTTTTTTCCATTCTTTCTATCGTCTCCTGTTCTAATGTTATTATTGACTCAGTTAAAAGCTGAAGAATTTTTGGACCGATTTGTTCAATGGAAACACCACCATTGTGTGTAGAAATGCTTGCCAGTCGAGTCGTGGCGTTATCCACTGGACCGATGTATTCATTTGGATTTGAGAGTGCAGAACGCGATATTTCTAAGGCACCTCCCTTTCCATCTCCGTATCTGGAGGCGATTGGCAAGTCAATTGGAATAACCGGTTTTTTACTTTCGAGGTAGAGTTGACTAGAATGCTCAACGCCCTCGCCGCCTCCCACAATGATGAGTCCGTCACCGTACTCTGCTTCTCGCGTTCTCCGGTAGGCTCCTGCATTCCAACCAGGAGGAACGCGCACCAGGTGTATTGCCTGTTTTTCAATAAGTCGATTCCACAAATCCCTACGCCTGTCCGGAATCTCAGATTCTGCCTTTTCGGATGAGACAATTATAGCCACCGGCTCTCCGGCGAGTAGATTGTTTAAATTCTGAAAGTTGATATAATTGTCTATAGTTTCAAGTACATTCCAATCATAATATAACGCTGTGTCCCACGAAGGTTTGTCGGCATTTACCATATCCTCAGCTCCGGTCCCAACAATTAATTTAGCATGATTCTTCAATAATCCGCTGGTTAAACATCGAACTAGCTCGTGAGAGTACTTGAGAATTTTTAGATTTGTGGTCTTATGAGCACTTCCTGCAATCTGAATATATTTTCCCGAGAGATTTTGCCTAAGGTTACCAAATTCATGATTCATATATTTTTTCATCATACACGTAGTGTATCCTCACTTTTTGAATATATCTTTCCATGTGTCCAAAGACGGTGATTCTGTTGCCTTCTTGATTTTACTTTCTATTTGGGCGAAATTCACTGCCATACGTTTTCTTTCGCTGCTTGATAAGTCACCATCAATATACTGAGTTTGTCTACTCGGGTCAATGGTCGGTCTTTGGCACAACAACTTAGCTTTATTAAAGAAATGTTGAAGCATTTTCTGTTGTGTCATGGGGCCAGCATAATGCCTGAAGGCATTCACAGCCATGTTTGACACATGGTAAGAAGATACTTTAACATTATTTGCATCACAAATTGATTTTATCAGTTTGATAGTTGGTACAACCTGTCCAGATTGCTTTTGATTTATTGAGGTGAGCTCTCGCGAAAATCGCTTAGGATAAGTTGAAATCCATCCTTTGCCATTTGGATCAGGAATCCGATAGCCATCTCGATAACGAAATGCAGGCAAAACCTGCACCTGTAATCCATCAGAAAACTCTACAGTGACAGCCATTACCCCCGAAGATATTGTTGTATTTGGCAAACGCTCTCGTATTGCGTTGGCGAAGTCATTAATAACTTGATCAGAAGATTTATCCGTTGTAAAATTTCCCAAATCAGCTAGCATGTCAATGTCACTGAGATTCTTAACATCAGTATGCGTTGAATGGGAACCGCCAAACCGAACATTCTCAACCTCAAACTCATTTTTTAATTTGTCCTCTATCAACTTCTTGTGTTGGTTAATTGCGTTATAATCATGCGCATTGATTTCCACCAGTTTTTCTTGAAGAAAATCTGCAATCTCTGTTGACTTGAGCTTCTCATTAGTTTCATTTGGCACTACTTCAATAATGTCCCGTCGTGTATGATCACTGCGTAATCTAGATCCACTACCTCCAGTCATTAGTTTTCCTCCTGTTCATCAAAATACCTGAAGACTTTATATACCTCTGACATTTCTTCCTCAAGAGTTTTCATATCATTAGCATGAATTGCATAAGTCAAATCACTACGTGCTTGTTCCATATCTTGTAGGTTATGCAGTATCATTGACAATTCTATATTAGCTGTCAGTAACTGTTCAATAGGTACTACATACTCAATTTCTCGTCGGTAAAGGGTTTCTCCATTTAAAAACAGATGCCGCAACCATGTTAAACCATCAAATATATCTGCGCCAGCAAGAGCGAACCTAATCACCGTTTTTAAATCGAAACAGCCGAAAACATGAATCGGAATATACCGTTCCATATCAAAAGCCGATAGAGCCGCTCTCAGACGATTGATAAAATAAACACCATGAGCCCATGTTGGGGCTATTTCCTTTTCAGTCAAGCCCAGGATCTGAAATTCATTTGTGTACGGTTTCAATGTTTCGGCAAAAACATATGGATCTATGTTGTTCGGAACGTGAATCAGAATATCTTTGGTATAAGTTCCTTTCACTTTCGCGTATAAATGTAAAGCCCTTTCAAGTTGCTGTTTTACACTTATTAACTCATAGGGTGTATCGTAACTGACCAATACATCACGTCCATTCCACGGTATCCGATTCGCTGTCTGGATATAGGTGTTTTCATCCCATTTTTCCAAGCTGACCGAATTATCACACGTTGGGCAAATCGTCGTTTCGTATCCGCCACTGTCCCAAATGCGAATCCTTGAATCTTCTGCTAAAATCAACCCAGGTGGAAAGATATATTCATAATCATAAAGTGACAAAAGATACGACGGAACATGAGGAAGTGAATGTACCAGTCGCTCAATTACATCTGGAAAACCTCTACTTGAATATGAGTAAATAAACAATGGCAGGTTCTCATCATTGAAATTGCGTTGTTCTACATCATGCTGAAATATTTTCATAGTAAATGACTTCCCTTCGATCTTGGCAAGCGAGGCAATGTTCACAAGGGGGGACCACACCTCGCAAGCAACTGTAGGTCAAATGGACAGGTACATCCATCTTTTTGCAATAAGCTGCAATATCTATTTTTGTCAGTTTACCAAAGGGAAAATCCATTGCTAGACAATCGTTCGACACTGTGCGGACAAGAGTGTTAATTTCCTTTTGAAAATTGGTTGAAGAGTCCTGATAATCAGTTCCTTCGTGTATTCCCATAGCGATTAGACCATGAGAAGCAGGAAAGGAACAAGCACCAATCGAAGCAAGCAGAAGATTCCTTCCTCGGAATTCATTGCCTGATTTCGCCAGGAACCACTGAATCCCTTGCAACTTTATAATTTTCAGTGGAACGTCAAAATGCTCTGTTACAGTTTTGACCGCTTTTAACTCAGGGACTTTGGCAACCTGTCCATAATCCACCCACATAGCGGAAGGTGAGTATCCATTTGAGATATAATAGGACAGACAGGCAGTTGAATCTATACCTCCAGAGGATAGTACTAATACATTTGTCATAGAGCGGTCTAATCTATAAAACTCACACTTTATATGTAGTTCCGGTTTAAGTTAAGTGGTTCATCATTGTTAGAGTCTTGCTTAATTTCAGTTATATATTAGCACATTTGAGGAGAAGAATCAAGGGGAGAACTTATAATTTCAGGACGATTTAGTTTTCGGTTTTGATTTTAGTTTCCGTTTACAGATATTCCCGTTTTTTCGGAGTATTGTGAGCCCAGCTCGTTCCTACAGAGGAAGATATATCCATGTATAAAGTGGATATGTAAACTATGGTAAATTATAAAAACGTGAGTTTGATAAATAATTCAAGAATTTTTTGCCTAAAGAGAACCCTTTTG
>CAZURU010000353.1:0-5524 GCA_964623585.1 uncultured bacterium | reverse complement strand
TATTCTTGTAAGGATTCAATCTGACGGTAATGTGAGAATTTTTCACCCCTATCAAACGCTTCTGTGCTGGGAGAAAGTATCTCAACAATAACTATTGGATTGCGTAACGTATCAAATACATCGTCTTCAAACTTCGGTTCATCACATAGGACTAATATATCAGGATAGAAATATGATGCCGTAGTCGGTGAACTCACCCGCATTTCGTTTGATAGAACAACACACCCGCTTCCCTCTAAGCTATTACCGAGATCAAGATTGATATTGCTCCTAATTCTATTGTGAAAGAAACTTGCACCGGACATTGAAATTATCTTTCCCTTTACGTATTCATGTCTGACCGTTTCTGCATCTGGTACAAATTTACGTTCAAAACTTATGTATTCCTCTGGGGACAGAATTGTTTGTACAGCACCTATTGCCACGGTTTCCTCCATAAATAACTGATAATCCAATTATAGTGGAATGACGTTGAGATGTCAAGTTTTGGGTTGAACTTTCTAATCTCTAAACAGATCCAGGTATTTCTCAAGGACAAAGAGACGATTCCGGGAATATCCTGTGATCTCTTTGAGTACTCCAAGTTCTACTAACGACCTTAGGAGAGTACTTGCACTTGAAAAAACTATTCCTAACTCTTCAGCAGCCGTTTTGGCATTAATGATGGGTTGAGCAAACATGGATCTAAGCAATCTGTTTGCATTTTTTGCTCGTGAACCAAGTGTTAGTATCTGTTCTTCATATTCTTGGCGAATCGATATAATGTTTTTGAATATCTTAATTCCATGCTGTGCAGTATCAACAATACCATTAAGAAAAAAGGTAATCCACTGCTCTAAATCATTTGATGTTCTGACAATAGAGAACGAATTGAAATAGGATCCCCTATGTTTTTCAAAAAAAGTGGACATATATAACACAGGTTTCTGCAGTATCTGTGCATCAAGTAGTTGCAAGACAATTAACAAACGTCCACATCTACCGTTTCCATCCAGAAAAGGGTGGATAGTTTCAAACTGATAATGTGTAATCGCAATTTTGATTAACATTGGAATCTGTAAAGATTGATTATGCCAGTATTTTTCCAGGTCGCTTAAAAGGTCAGGTACTTCCTCTGCTGATGGCGGAACAAAATATGCATTTGACAACGATGACCCCCCAATCCAGTTTTGACTCCTACGGATTTCACTGGGGGCTTTATGTTTGCCACGGACACCAGACATCAATATACTATGTGTTTCTTTTAAGAGTCGGATGCAAAGTGGAAGTGTAGGTAGTTTTACTATCGCGAAGTTCATTGCTTTTATATAGTTTTGGACGTCGTTCCAATCATCACGTTTCTCTGGATCAATTTCCTCTTGGGGCAGCAATACATCATCAATTATTGTTTTCGTTCCTTCAATCAGGTTCGAGTCACGTGCTTCTTTCACAACTTGCATTTTGATAAAATATTCGACATCAGGCAGCAGTTCTGCAAATGCATTTAATTCTCCTAAAAACCGTCCAGCTTGTTCTAATAGAACATTGATTATCGGGTTTTCCCATTCAAAATGGTCATTTATAAAGGAGGGCGTGAAAGTTTTATATCCTTGATGCTGCTTGTATTCACCTGCCACATACTTTTTCATGTTAAGATTCTCTCAAATTTTGATAATATAGGATTTTATATTTTGATATATTGACAAAATTCAAAATATAAAATTCCATATTATGAATTTTCAAAATATAGAATTCCATATTATCATTTTTCTCTGTTTTTCAAAATATAAAATTCCATATTATGAATTTTGATAATATAGAATAACCTCAAAAAACGTTACCAGTTATCTCGTGTTACATATAATGACCGATTTTCCATCGGCAGTCGGACTCGTTGACCACCTAACCGACTCGACTCAATTATACCCATCAATGTCTCTTGACTTCGTCTTGCCAAGTGAACAGGACCTTTAGTCCCTCTGTCTTCATCGAGTGCTTCTGTGATATCTGTAATTCCCATCAAAGTGCCTGTAGCACGAGAAGTTTCAGGAAACGGAACCTCCTCATAGAAAGTACCGTCCTTCTTACGAAACTGGATTTCTCGACTATTGTTCTGGATTCGGATTTTACCCCGATTACCGCATACCTCATATTCAGGTCCAGTTCCTGCTGTATTATAGCCGTGGACACCGTTAGAATAGCGGATATAGCCATTTGTGATAGCTGGATCAACATTTAGACGATTGCCGTCCCAATCAGAATCCTTACAAGAAATTGTACCTTGAACGAAGTCAACTTCAGGGTCACCCGCCAGAAACAGAAGCATATCAGCCGCGTGCGTCAATCCCCATAACGCAGAACCTACCCCGTATTGTGCAATGGTGCACTGAATATCTCCTATTTCACCCGCGTCAACGAGTTCGCGCACCTTACGATAAATCGGCATGAAACGACGTTGTGTCCCATAGTTGAACTTTACACCGTGTTTCCGAACAATATCTACCATGATATCCGCCTCCTCCATAGAACAACAGAGCGGTTTTTCACAGTAGATACCTTTAACTCCGTTCTCAGCAGCGAAAACAGTAATATCTGCATGCGGTCCAGGGCGCGTAGCAATACACACGATATCAGGTTTCTCTTTATCAATCATCTCTTGGTAATCTGTATATGCACGTTCAGCACCGTATCGTTTTCGAATGGCTTCAGCTTTTTCCTCAAATACATCCGAGACAGCGACAAGATCAGTTCGATCACATGCAACAGCAGCAGCTGCGTGAGAGAAGGGCTGCCAGATGAAGTTATCAGGACGATGTGCAACTTCATCGTCTATGGTTGCTCCCATCCGTCCGCATCCGATGAGGCAGGTTTTATATGTGTGTGGCATGTTTTATCCTTTTATTAAGAAGTTTCATTTAAACGTTACGTCTAACATCGTTCCATTTTTTGAGTCTACCTGCTTTTTCATCAGCTTCAGCACGTTCTAAACTTTTCACGATTTCAGGATTGCTTGCAAACTCATGTGTTGCATCCCATGCCTCCTTGTCCTGCAAATAAGTCAGATAATCCACGATGACCTTTAATTTTTGAGGTGGAAGCTGTTCTATCAGATGAATCGCTTGTTGCTTTAAGTTTATTTTTTGCATCATTAACACCCCATTTATTAATAAAGCTCTATCTATACTATAGTTTGGACAATTTTCAGATCTTTTTTTGTTGTATCCTTCATTAGAATATGCATTTCTTATGTAATGAATGAAATACACCTTTCGCCCCTCTGGGGCTTAGGTTTGAGATACGAATATGTTACTATACACCTTTCGTCCCTCTGGGACTGTCGCATTGATGTCGTTTCTATTTTCGCTGAGTTTCTAAACCCCATATAACTTCACTAATAGAACAGAGCAGCCCCAGCGGGGCGACAGGTGTATAGAAATGCAAATATACAATAATCTTTAGCCCCAGCGGGGCGACAGGTGTATAGTTATGCAGACAGTTATTGTAATCTTAAGTTAAGTCATTATAGAAACTGTCCAAACTATAGTATCTATAGGTTTTCCCAACAATTTATTAGAATTATTGTAACAGAATTATATCTTACTGTCAAGCATAACGATCAATAAAACTAATATGGTGGCATCATAAACCCACCATATTAGCTGAATAAAGATATAAATGATTGATAATACAGGAATTATTCTCCGGAATAGAGTTTTCCAAAATATGGACGGTAACCAGCAGGACCCGGATATCCATCAAAATAGATAGGATTTTCTGGGAAATCCTTCTCACCGCCACTATGCAACCACTCGACTATACCAGGATCTGTACCCCGTTGTGAAATTTCATCTACTGCAACAGCATGCATCTCTGCTACGATATCTTGATGCTGATCCTGAACATATTCCAATTCACCAAGTCTGACAAGCTTAGAATTTTCAGGTTTGGCAGCAACTTCCAAACTCCACTCCTGATTGAATGCGGTAAATAGCACGGCATTCTCTCTGTTTGCAGCCTGTCTCCATCTTTCAATGCTACCACCAGACAGTGCTATCTCCCTTTCACCCGACTTTCCTTCACGAGCAGGCGTTAAGAAGTCATGACCGTGAAGGCCGTCGGGACGGTCTTCTCCAAGAATACTCAGAACAGTTGGAAAGAAGTCTTGTGGTTGGACTATCACATTGCTACGACCCGTATCACCTTCAGGTAAACGGACAAAGAGAGGGACGTGTGCTTCCTGTTCACGGACTGGTTGTCCTTTACCAAAGGAACCGCGGTCACCAACATTCGTGCCGTGATCAGCAGTCAATATAACCGCAGTGTTCTTATCAAGTCCTGTGGACGCAAGTGCATCTAGGAATTGTCCGAAACAGAAGTCCATGAAAGTCAGTTTTGCTGAGTATTGGTGTTTGATATGTTCCCGTGCTGCGTCAGAAAGCACACGATTGTTCCTACCACCGAGACTACGCGGATCAATTCTACCATCATATCCAGGTCGCTTATCATATTTTTTCATAAACTCAGGAGGTGCGTCCCAAGGTTCGTGTGGATCGAAGCAGTCTACCCAAAGGAAGAAGTTCTCCCGTTTCGTATTATCTTTAAGAAACTGTGCGGCTGTATTAAAGAGTTTAGCGCAATTCCAATCCTCTAACGATTTCCTATTTCGGTTTGCGCGCGCATAGCTGCGCAGCATATTTGCGCTGAATGCACTATCATCAAGACTATCAAATAGAGCTTCTTTTGCCCAGTTATCAGGAAACGGATCAGTGTCCATAATCCAATCCCTGTCTACCTCTGCCCCACGCACGAATGTCCATGCATGAAAGGGCCAATCAAAGTTGTGTCCTCCATTGACAAGATGCGGCGTGTCGTGAATCAATTGTGTAGCATAACCTCTTTGAGCAAGTGTCCACGGCAAAGTTTGACGTTCATGTCTTAAGGGTTTCCAAGAATGGAAAGGTGAACCGTATTGACCTGTGATGACATCTGTACGGTTAGGGATAGTTGGAAAGCTGGCACAGAAAACACGATCATACGCTATCGCCTTTGAGGCAAAACGGTCAAAGTTTGGCGTTTCTATCCAATCATTTCCATTTGCACCGATATGATCATATCTTAACGTATCAATGATAATGTAAGCGACATTCATTTTATTTCTCCAATGGGTTATGGTACAGTTTTTGTACCAAATATAAATTACGACACACGGAGTGTGCCTACTACTATGCAACGGTACAAGGAGTGGACCTACTACTATGCATCACCATTTTGGAATAGCACCGAGTAACAACTTCTGCTTCGGTGTTCCCTCTTCACGTAGTTTTGTAACACGAGGTCCGTTAAAGGGTTCTCGCGACTTCATCCATGCATTCTGATAACACATAAGACAGACGCGTCTACGTTGGGTAGAAGTGTTTGCAGCACCTCGGTGCCACGTCCATCCTTCAAACATAACCGCTTGCCCAGGTGAAACCAACACACGTTTCTCATCATCCAGTAATTCTTCTATATTATCATAACGATTTGGAATATTGAAAGACTTTCC
>CAZURU010000352.1:0-5558 GCA_964623585.1 uncultured bacterium | reverse complement strand
ACCTTATTAAAGTCATGGTTGACGGATTATTATACCCTAAAGGTGATTATCCTGGCCTTGATTACGATAATTGGCTGAAACGCTGGCGAGATTCAGATTAAATTATAATCATGATAGTACCTCACATATATTCACACAAAGATATATTAGCCCAAAACTACTTATTGCGTAATCTTAACGAAGTAGGTGCGCAATGCTTTCCACGGTGGTGTTATCCTAAACCTGCTAACACAAATCAAGTCACAAGTGGAGACCAACCCTCTCGTATTGACAAAATCTCGGACACCGCGTTCCGTGCTTTCCAAGAGCATTACAACGATGAAACCATCACCAAGGACGACATCTTTGACTACATCTACGGGGTTCTGCACGCACCGAGTTATCGCGAGCAGTTCGCAAATGATCTGTCGAAAATGCTACCCCGCATCCCGTTTGCTCCGGATTTCCTCGTCTTTGCAGAAGCGGGTCTAAGACTTGCAGATCTCCACCTCAACTACGAAACTTGCGAACGCTATCCGCATCTAAAAGTTGAGCCCATCACGCCGTCCTTACTTTGGGAAGAAAAGCCTGAGCATTTCCGACTCGGCACCCGCGCAATGCGGTTCGCCGACAAAGAAGAGAGAACGACCCTCATCATCAACGAGCATGTCTGTGTATCCGGCATCCCAGCAGAAGCGCACCGATACGTCGTCAACGGCAGAACCCCGCTGGAGTGGTTCATTGACCGCTACAAGATCAAGCAAGACAGAGCAAGCGGCATCGTCAACGATCCGAATGGGTGGTTCGAGAACCCTCGCGATCTTATCACAGCGATAGAGCGTATCATCCACGTCAGCATCGAATCCACCGAGATTATTGAGGCATTACCTGCTGAGATAACTACTGAGATCGAATAGTTTTTATCGCTTCTCCTTGCAAATACACAAAAAATGTGGTACAATTAAGGGCATGGTTCCATCGGTGGAAAAATAAAATAACCGATGAACCAAAAGTCATAGCAGCTGTCTGTTTATGAAATATTTCTTTAAGCAGGCAGTGGCTGCTTTCGCTGAGCTCGTGTTTAGCAGCATACTAAATGTATGCTTTCAAGTAGTTGTTTTGATTGTGACAGTTTTAGTGAATTCTTAGACTTGATTCTTGTTGGTTTTTTGATAGGGACACTGGTTGAAATAGTAGTGGCGTTCATTAAAAAAGGAGCAAAAATTATGGATAATAAATTCAGAAAGCCTCTTGATAGAGGGCAAAAACCGAAAATTAATAACAAAATGCAAGATACAGCGAAAGTTGGTATTTCGTGGGTGAGTTAGAATACCCACAGAGGTATAGGGAGGATAAATTGGCGAGTCCTCCCTACCGGCGTTTCTAACAATCCGGTCTTAGTGTTACAAGTATAAAATTCAGGCTTCCCCTTACCTATTGGCGATCAAACTCTTCACTTAGACATTCCATAATTCCCAAGTAACAGAAAAAGAATGAGAAAAAAGAAAAACATAATAGGCACTTGCGCGCTCTGTAATACAAAAAACATTACATTAACAGAAGAACACATCTTTCCAGGGGCTAAACGAAACCGCTCCAATAATCTACCATTTGAGGCCATACTCGGTGATGAAATTAGCACACCCATAGCACAAGGTCAGTCAACTATGAACTTTGAAGAATTAAAGAAAAAAGGGAGGGTTAGGCACAAACAAGGGGGGCAAAGCATACATAGTTTATGTGAAAAATGTAATAACAACACAGGATCTTGGTACGGAAACGCGTATATAGACTGGAAAAACCAATGGGACCAGATTGTAAAGCCTAATCTAAATCATCTTCCTCAAAGGATAGAAGGGAAAATTACATTTAATCCCCTAAGACTCTTAAAGCAAATCGTAAGCTGCTTCATATCGATAGATTATCCGAATCACAAAGGGGATCTCTCCATAGAAGATAACCTCCGAAACATGGAACCAAAACTCTTTGACTTTGTGCTGGATCGACAACAGAGATGTAATTTTGATAACTTGCGAATCTTCGTGCATCTGCTTTCTGAGAACATCGGTCAAGGTCACTACACAGCGCATATTATAGCTCATGACCTCGTTGAGAAAAAAGATAACTATCCATATACTCTAAACCTTATTGATGGTTACATACAGTACTCAATGCTATTTGATGTCAACGGTCCGTACGAACCAAAGCATTTCGGCAGGCAGATACTGGATATTTCGAAATATAGTATGTACACAGATCGCGAAGCAACAAAATTCCTGAAATTAGAGGACATAGAGTGGATATTTAAAATCAGAGCACTACCAAAAACAAAACAAACCTAATCATAAACGAAGATTTTGCAAGCAGTTAAGGAAGAAAAAATCATCATGTTTGCTCATCCATATTCTATTTACATTGATAAACGCCCCTTGCGAATCGTATTTCTCGTGGACCCATCGCCAGATAGCATAGAGAAAGTCGATCAAATCATAGAATATAATCGAGGTCTGTGGGGTGGGAGGTACAACCCAATCATCTTAACCGATGGGAACACTATTGAAGACAAATGGTGGAAGTTCCTGCGCGATGTTGACCCAGATATTATTAAATCCCTTGTTCCCCTAAACATTGGACTCATAAAGAAGTTTGAGAAGTTCCTGTCTCCATTGACAATTGAAGAATTTAGAGAAGATACACAGCCAGATTTAGTAACGAGGGTAAATACACGTATCACCCCCGCGGGAATTGACATCAATTCATCAAATATTTACAAAGATCTGGTATTACTTGGAGAACCAGTGCTTGGAACTTTCGATGTAGACGAAATGGACGACGACATTGGAAAATTTTTTCTCCTCCGTAATTTCGGCACGTACGAACGCACAAGCGTAAGACACCACATCGGTGGTAGGTTCTGGATTCCCATGTCATTCGGAGACATATTATCGCAAGGGATGGTTCCTCCGGAAATCCACGTGGGGTTTGAGAGAAACAATATACCTTTTTCCAATGCAGTAATCAGCAAAGAATCGTTACAACGATCAGAATGCTGGGTGCTACTGGATAAGGAAAATAAACAGAGACATTACGTCCAGAATATAAGTGGTAGACTGTGCGTTTTCCCGGAAACGCGAAGTTTTGGTGCTGAGTTTGGTGAAGTTAAGAAAGAGGTGTTTTTAATAACCAACCGAAGTAGTCTTGTTGATACCTTGTTAGAACTCTCTCAGGCTCAAAATGTAGTATATCGCGATCAAATCTGTGCTTTTCCTAACACAGAACGAGATGTCCAGAACGGATGGCAGAGTCACTTTGAAGTTGTTGTAGGGGACACTTTACAAGATATCGTCCATTTTTGGAACAGGCCCTGGTTGCTAGGCAGGTGGAGGCGTAAGTATATGAATCAATTGTTACTACCCACAATTTTAGCGACTGATCCATCAATGGAAGAGGCTCTATGCTCTTGGATCAAAAGACATGCGTGGAAGCAAGATAATAACCTTGGAACAGTCCAATTTGTCAGTTTCAGCACTGAACAGCCGGAACTTGAAAGTATTGCTGACAAATTCCAGAGCAAACTGGGGACATTTACTCACGCGAAGTACTACGCAGAACCTCAAATACCCAGTCTCGCTTCGGAACATTTGTCATTCTTCTTGGACGAAAATCCACTCTCTTCCAGAGACAGCAGTATTCAAACTCATAGAGCACAAGGTAATCAAGACATTCTTGAAGTAACTGAGCCCAACAGTCTCGCCCAATACAACTCAGATGGACATTGGATGGCAGATTTCTATATTGAGTTCACTCACAATGCGGACGGAAACCAAATGGACCTAATAAGGTGGATAAACAACATATCTTTATTCTGGAAATTCCCAAACCGAAATCATCTCACATATAAAATGTTCAATAGGTTTAGCAGAATTAGACAGAATGGCTTCCCTTCTGCTCTAATGAAAAGTGGAGAAAAAGTGTTAAGACTGACCCTTGAAAATCCCGAGGTGGTTGTCCAATCTCTGTTTGACTCCAGTAACCGCTGTGTGTATGAAGATAAGGATCCACGTGTTCAGGTAGCAACTGTACCATACTCTTACTTTGAGGTATCTAACGAAGGGAAGACTCTTCAAGGTGTACTCGATCTTTTCGGTGATTTAAACTTCGCCTATGAAGTGCTTAGGAATCCATATTGGAGAGCAATGTTTGATTCTTTGTCCAAAAATACCCGTGCTGAACAAATCGGACACCAGACTATAATCAACAAATTGACTAAAGTGATAAGCAGATTGGGTTCTTTAACATCTGAGAATCAAGAGGGAATCAAATCGGTAGCGGCACGTGTTATGAATGAAGCAAAAAAGTTGGACTTGAGACAAAAAGAACTTCCTTTTGACAAGTTTGCACAAGAATCCGAATATTGGCGCGATAAATACACGGAAAGCATCACTTTGCCAGATAATCAAGATGAAATGGAGGTGTTAGATTTCCATTTCGGAGAAGAAACTGTAAGGAGATCGCTGGCAGAACTGACCGAACGGAACGTCATCCAGTCCGGCGTAAAACCGCGGTGTCCTAGTTGCGGACTGGAAAATTGGATTCATGTAGATGATATCCGCCAGCAACGAACTTGTCAAGGATGCAGAAAACCATTTTCTCTTCATCCTGAACTTACGTGGCATTACAGGCTGAATAGTCTTTTTCACGCCGCTTATGCCTTACATGGAACTACACCTTTGATTTTGGTTTTAGGGCAATTGCTTAATGAGAGTGGTACCTCTTTTCTCTTTTCGCCTAATCTGGAGTTATTTGTCAGACTGCAGGATGAATCATCTAAAAGATTAAAACCGATAGCGGAGGTAGATATCGCATGCATCCAAGATGGTAAATTCATCATCGGTGAAGTTAAGCAGTCAATGAGTCTTTTTGAGAAAAAGGATTTTGATAAAATGGCTAAAATTGCTCAGAGAACAAAACCGGATATAGTTCTATTTTCTTCTATGGATTCAGATGAACCAATACCGTTGATAACAAAGAATATAGAAAGAATCCAATCCGAGCTCAGTCCGCTTGAAATTGATGTACAGTGGTATGAATTGGAGGCTTTGGATTACTCATATACGGTGTAATATATGGTAGAATTTCAGTTAAAATCCTGCAAGTACCAACTTGTGCCATGTCGAGAATGTATCCTATAAATGCCTCTTTGTTGGACGAGGGCCTTGTGCCTCGCCTAACATTTTATCTATAACTTTAACACACATTCTAAAGGACCAAAGTTCTTTTTATGATAGAATGGCTTCCGATCGCGGTGGTCATCGCGCGTTCCAAATTCTTCATAAGCAGTAGAGACTATTGAACATGCCACTCAATCGGAGACATAGGCGCGTAGGCAAATCTTATCACACACTATAAAACAGGAGCCAAATCTTATGAATTTTGCATTTGTATCTATGGAATACCAAGAGATAGGATTCCCAATGAAAAATGAAAACGCGCTGGTGATACTAAATGAGAATAACCAACCCTCTGAAGTGCCACCGTTTATTCGGGCCACAATTTCGCAAATTTAATCCAAGTTTTGT
>CAZURU010000351.1:0-5575 GCA_964623585.1 uncultured bacterium | reverse complement strand
GGCTACAAAGCCCATCTCAAAATTTAACATGTTAATTAGAACCTTTTCGCTGGACTGCGGAAAGATAACTCTTTAATTTAAGGAGAACAATGATGAACCGTAGAATGTATTGGGGAGTCGCTATCCTCATTGTATTATTCATAGGGACTTTTGTGCTTGTGATGGTCAACGAGTATGCAGAAAATCAGCAGCTTGAAGCCGATGCAGAAAAAGTACAAGAAAAGGCAGATCAGAACAAGCAACAATAGGTATCAGAGAATAATCCACCTCCCGCAGAACCGGGTTTCAAATGGGTTTGGCATCATAACCATTGGAACAAAGTGCCAATTGATAATCCGAACCAACCGATAGAACATCACGATGGGCAATCTACACAGGCACAAGGGGATGAACCGTCCGAAACGCCTATCGATTGGGATGATATGCCACCAGAGTGGAATTTACCCAGCCCCGAAGGTTCAGACCCGCGAGACATTGATATTAAAGCGATAGAGACCTTGCGAAAAAAAGTATTTTCTGGGCTAACAGAATCCGAAGTCCATCAACTCAGTATGGATACATTGATACTGCTGCCTGCGGAACAAAAACTTTTTGAATTTGCGAGGTATGCAGAGTTGTTTTTACGCCACCCAGATCTTGCACAAAAGTGGAAAGAAGTCTATGAACGCTAAAAAGAATCCCGAGCTCAATGGGGTGAGCGTTAGGGTCGCTAAAGGAGGATAATATGAGAAAACGACACACATTTTACATCTCTTTCTGCCTTATCCTAATCGTTGCGATTATCGGGCAGATAGCACTCTCAAATGAGAGTCCAATATCACTTGCTTGGCGCACGTATACTTCTATGAACTATCACTGACCAACGCTTCTGTAGATTTGGAGCGATTGCTGAGCATTCGTGGGGACATTGAAGTTGAGATACGCGCGAATAATGAAGACATGAGTGAGAATCTAAAAGATACTATTGCTGCCTTTGCCCCCGGTCCTGGTCAGCCCGTTGGTGATCCTGCAAGTGCGCTGGTAGCCTATGCCAAGCAAGTAAGGGACACGGCTGATAAGATCATATTAGACGCAGCACACTCAGATTGTCAATCTGCACTCGTAAATCAGTATGGACTTATCGTGACAAGGCTCTGGCAAGCAGATGAGGCTTATCGTGTATACCGTCATGATCATGGTGGGAAAGCACCGAAAGTCATCCGTATTATAGAAGTTGAGCACGACTTTCAAAGCTTTTCTGACTGCGCTTGAGGGGACAGGATTTCCTGTTTCAGATATGCAGTCTATATGTTCAGCGAATTGTAGGGTTTTTTCGTATGTGACGCTTGGTATTGCGATGCGTATGTAGTTTGGGTTTGCCATGTTTCTATTATAGTGATGTTTCTATTTGTTTTGAATAGGCGATATAAGAATTATGTTCGCGAATTGACGTAAAAGTCGTGATATTGTCCATAATTCTGTTTTAGCCTCTTGCTTAGCTTATATTTTGTTTGCTATTCTATAATTATATCATTTTTTGTCGTTTTATGTCAACGAGTGGTAATTGTTAATTAACGAGTTGTATTTATTTAGAGGGGACTCCGCAGCCATCTTTGGCGAGTTAGTCTGCGGAGCGTTTGGATACCAGAACCTATTTTTTTTGTATTTGGGTTCTGACCTTTTTATTTTACTGTATATTTCTTATTTTGTCTATAAGTTATGTCTACCCAACCTATACAATTGAAGTTAACGACTGATCAGCGTGAGTTTGTGATGGATCGTCTTTTGAAGGACATTCCTTACGCTGAGATTATAGAAGATTTCAAGCGCATGTATCCTCATGTTTGCGAAGCGTTTGATGCTAAAGTTTTCCATGAACGGCTTCATGGTCAGTTGCGTAAGATGAAACATGAGGGTTTGGACACAGAGTCTGAGTCGAATAGCAAGCTTTAAATTCCCATCGCTAATCCTTAGTTTTATTCTTGACACAGCAAAATTTGCTTTGTATACTTTATATTGATTTATTAGTAATGCATAGTTTGAGAGTACAGATTTTGGAAACTGCTGTTATCATAAGGTCTAAGTTCATACACTTCTAATTCCCGATTACTCCTTACCATAGAGAATTTAAGGAAGCAAATTATGGCAAGCATTAGGCAAACTACTCGAGATAAGTCTCAGCTCTCCTATCTGGACGAAATAAACGAAATCTATTTGTCAAATTCCAATTTGTTTGAGGAAAAATCTTTACAAAGTACCGAATCAGTATACCTTGGCATTTGTTGATAACTCAATCAGCATTCATGGCGGAGTAGACAGTGTGGAAAATCGTAAACATACTCGCTTTTCTAAACGTCCTGAGCATGTTGGACGTCCTGAGAACCGTCCGCGTGTGAAACTTGCAGAACTGATTGAACAAGAAATTCAGAGAAATTCTGAATATGACTTCTGAAAACAGTGAGACAGTGGTACCTGTCAGACCCAAGACATGGTAATATCAACTCAAACCAACCCCATAGGTGTTAACTTAGAAGCTCTGTTGAATCACTGTGAATCTTTATGGTTATACGGGACTGAAGAGGGTTTTTGGTATCTAATATTCATTAACTTTACAGATAAAAAAATCCATTATTAATTATCCATAACTGCACAGCAAAACCATGATAATGCTGTAGCACATTCATCCTTGATTGTGCTAAAAAAGAATAACTAAGAAACCTGTGGCGGTGGTTCTCCCACAGCAGACTTCCCATCCCTTAATAAGGGTTCAGCGTTACCCCACAAACGACTCCCATCATGAGACAGCAAAGGTTCAGCAGAATACTGAGCAAGATAAGCACGCCGCATTGTGTTGGTCGTATTCGTTCCACTACTGTGGAAATTGATGCTGGTGAAGACCACAATGCTTCCAGCAGGAACGATGGCAGGAACCCCCTTCTCCGGTCCGAAGTATCCTACCAGATCGTTACTGCCTTCTTCTCGTATATGCTTAACCCATGAACGGATACCAATTTGTGAATACGGCATAACATATACTGTACCGTTTTCTTCAGACATATCATCAAGTGCACACCAACAGGTTAGATAAGGTTTATGGTCAGGATAACCGACATAACCGGAATCCTGATGCCAACTAAACTTCATACCTGCTTCCGCACCTTTGACGACATACTGTTCCCAGAAAAGATATGATGTGTCACCCAATGTGGCACGACAGATATCTGCCATAAGGTCGCTGAATAGGAATTCACGCAGTTTGGGTTGTTGTCTAAAGCAGTTGGAGACGAAATAACGTTTGTTTCTGTGATTCAGTCCAATAACCTCTTGGTTTTCCTGGTCCATCCGTGCTTCCATCTGACGAATGAAGGTGCCACATTCACCGCGTAGCAATTCCAAGAGATTGTCTGGAATTACCTTTTCCAGAATGAAATAACCTTCATCACGGTACAACTGTTTCTGTTCATCGGTTATGTTGATCAATTGCGTCTCCTATTCAATACGAATCTTACGTACAACCTGTCCGTTACTTTCCCAATATGTTCGTTTCTTTGTGATGTAATCGGAATCCGCTGCGGGTTGTATGTTCCCTTTAGTATCAATTGCCCTTGAGACTATGGTGTGTTCCCCTTTAGGTGGATTATCCCAATTGAGATGCCAAATTTTCCATGCCCATTTGGTAGACATGGCATCATCTTCTATAGGATCGAGTGTTGCCTCTTGCCAGGGTTCATCGTCAATTCGGACTTCAACCTTTTTGATGGGAGCCCCCCAAGCTGCCCCGTAGATGCGATATTCATCACCAATTCGGGTGACTTTTGCTGGCAAGGATTTCAGTTTTGTCCTACCGACAGAAGTCTCCATCCAAACAGATTCCCCATCGGGTCGTATCTCCTCTCGTATCGTAACGTAGTCACGTGCCATGAATCTGTTCATAAGACGAGTGTCTCGGACTTCAATACGTTTTAGCCATTTGACACATGCGATACCGTACCACCCGGGTGTAATAAGCCGCAAAGGTGCGCCGTTTGGTTGTGGTAAGGGGTCACCGTTCATCTCATAGCAAAGAAGATTCGTTTCCTCTAAGGCATCTTCAACGGACATACTTCGGGCAAAGTTTTGCGGCATATCATTATCTCGTCGTTTCTCTACGCCAGCGTCATGTCCGAAAAAAATGACCTCAATACCATCCGCTTTAATGCCAGCTTCCTTGAGAATAGGCGCGAGTGGCGTTCCAGCCCATTTTGCATTCCCAATTGCACCAGTAAATGTTGGAAATCCGTGATTTCCTGAACATTCTAATGTAAAGATGACCTCCTGCTTGGGACGTGCTTTAATGTCATCAATCGTTAGCATCATGGGATTATCAACTAATCCGCTGATCTCCAATTGCCAAGTATTTTGATCAATGACTGGTTTATTGTAATGTGAAACATTAAAGAATTCATCGTTTGATGTGATGAATGATTCTAATGTGCTCCAATCAAGTAGACCACTTCTTGCTGGTGGCTGATCAAGGAAAGGAATCAGTTCCTCGTTCTCTCGTTTAGGAAATGCTGAAACGCCCCACGGACTTAACAGGAAACCGGTCAGCGACAACCCACTCATGCGTATAAAATCTCTACGATCCATTGTCCTCACCTATGCTTTGATTGCTTCAACGTAATTGAGGTTAACCTGTTTCCAATTTACAACATTGCGCCATGCATCAACATAATCACCACGTTTATTCTGGTATTTTAAGTAATATGCATGTTCCCAAACATCAAGTCCAAGGAGTGGTGTATGTCCTTTCATCAAAGGACTGTCCTGATTCTTCGTTGCGTAAATCTGCAGCTTTTTCTTGTCATCAACGACAAGCCATGCCCACCCAGAACCGAAGTGGGTTTTTGCTGTAGTAGCAAATTTCTCTCTTGCACTATTTAGCGAACCGAAGGTTGATTGAAGTGCTTCGGCAACTTTACCTGAAAGTTCCGTGCCATCAGAAATCATGGTATTCCAGAACAGTGTATGGTTTGCATGTCCGCCACCGCTATTGATGACTGCTTGCCGTATTTTCATCGGCACTTTTTCAATATTGCGTAGCAAATTCTCAATAGACATATCAGATAAATCGTGGTAATCTGCTATTGCAGCGTTGAGCTTATTGACATAACCTTGATGGTGTTTGCTATAGTGGATCTCCATCGTGCGTTTGTCAATATGGGGTTCAAGTGCATCGTACTTATACGGTAATTTCGGAAGTTGATACTCGTGTGCATGGTCAGCATTAGCGTACAATCGCAATGGATTTGCAGTTAGTAAAACTCCAGCTAATGCTGTACTTCCTGAAATTAAAAAGTTTCTACGGTTCATAAGTTCTCCTCACCGTTTCAATTTGTTTTAAATTTTAGCAAAGTTTGACTATATATGTCAAGCAGGTTTTGTATTTTCTTAGTACTCTCATTACAATAAACTTGACAGAAGTGTCAATCAACAGATATAATTGAAATCGAATCATCTAATACTCAAAAAACAAAGATGCCTTGCCATGCTTCTGACAATCTCCACTACCCATTTTCCTGCAACAGACCTTGGATTCTTGTTGCACAAACACCCA
>CAZURU010000350.1:5142-5578 GCA_964623585.1 uncultured bacterium | reverse complement strand
CCTATATAACCCGTAGCATATCCATAATATTTTAATAATTTTGAGATACCTGTTTAATATAATGGAAGTGGTAAATCGTTAGAAACGGCTTTGTGGCTGAGAGGGTGTTTTCCTGTCATCAGCGATCCGCGAGCGGGAACACATATCGGGACGTTTGTAAATGTATTCGGAAAGAACATGCCCTGTTCTGCAAGGTTATCCATTGACGGTGTTTGAACTTGTGGATTCCCCGCACAACCGACATCACATTGACGGTGTTGGTCCCCAAATACAAAGATTAAGTTAGGTTTACGTGCCATGTCTTCTCCTCATTCATACTTTCCGTAAGATTATTATCATTCTCTTTTTACTGTAACCTTGTATAGATTCTCCTTAGCAAACTCTCGCTGCTTGTCCATAACGATCTTCGCACCGGCAAAATAGTTTTCGTAAAACT
>CAZURU010000350.1:0-5132 GCA_964623585.1 uncultured bacterium | reverse complement strand
GTTCTCTTTGCACGATACTGTTCCTTATGTGCAATCAAACCAACACTCTCAGGTGGAGATGCTCCGAAATCCACCCATTCATATCCTTCTTCACATGCAAACGTGATAATATGGTGAAAAATCGCATTGTTAGGACGATACTGCCAAAACGCTGGTAAGGACGCTTCACACCACAACGTTACTGTTCGATTAAAATGCAGATATAGCAAACCTGCAATGATTGTATCTTGATAAGTTGCAATAGCAAGTTTTGCGATACCGTGGCGAAGCAGATACCTCATGAGTTTGTGCGGTTTCGGCGTTCCACCTAAACGTTTTACCGTCGCCAGATACATGTTGTAGAATATTGCTATATCCTTATCACAGTCAGTATCTGTTACCGCCACCCCAGATTTCTGAGCCTTTCTTACAGCACCTCTTACCCGTTTGTTATAGTCTTTCCAGAGTGAATCAATATCGCAGTCTGTTTTTAGGAGGTGTGTAAAGTGATCAGTCTTCTCATACCCGGCAGTTGTTAGTGCATCTCCATATTTCACACTGTCATCGGGAGAAAATGTCCAACACATTTCACACCACCTTTTTTCTGATGCAACAGATTGCAGATAGGTTTCTATGCTTGAGATAAGTTGATCTATATTGACATCCGTTGAATTGATTAATAGGGGTCCACCAAACAGATTCCACGGCATTGAATACCATAATCGTATACCAGGGATCGGTTGGAATACAAAAGCAGGCACACCACCGATAACGGATTCCCCCTCCTTTATCAGTAGATATACAGGATTAAGCTGTTTGAAGGAATGTGTAAGTGCATCCCGCCACACAGAACTCTGAAATACATTCCGTTTCGGACATCGCTGGATAACAGCGTCCCAATCACTATTACGTTGAGGTGAAACAGGTTCTAAGGTATACACAACCACATTGTAGTTGAAAAACGGTTTTTTGACAAGGATTAGGTTAATGAAACAAGCTTTTGAATTGTATTTCATTTTGCGGCATGCTATAATCTGTTCAAACAATAGACGATGGAAGGTCATCATGTCAGTGTGGAATAGACTGTTTGAGACAGAAGGTAATACGCGAAAATCTATATTTATAATCCTTGTTGTCGCAAGTTTTCTGCAATGGGTGTTTTACCAACTGCTATTGTCAGCAAAAACCGGTCTTAATGCGGAATGTTTTGCATTCGGACAAGTTTTCGTTGTCCTGCTAACAGCACCCTATCTAACTGCAATCAGTTTCCGAGAAGAGTCTCGGCATGTTGATTCTGGTATAATGTTAGTTTTGTCGTCTGCTTCTGTTGGTAAGAGTATAATTAAAAATCTTATCATCAGTCTAATGCCTATTCTCGCTTGGATACTGCTTTCATCGGGATTTGCTGTGGTTGTTGGTATGCCAATCATAAAAGCATTGCGTATGATCGTTGTATTGACACTTTTCAGTTTTACCTCTGGTGCAGTTGGCATCTGCTGGGTGTGTGCTTTTCGGGACACTCTTTTTGGAACCCTATTTACCTATCTGCTATTAGGCGTTCTGATTGGCAGTGCTTTTTTAATCAAACCTTTAGAGCGATACATCAATGACCTACAACCTATTTTTGGACCGATTCTTCATTTAAATCCAGTGATCGCAGTCTGTATCATTTTTGATGGATTGGATGTGCTTAGGAACCCATTGTTCTATGAATTAACCCCAATTACCTCACAGGATTACACGTATCCTGCTTTGTATATGAACATATTGTGGCAACTTGTCATCGGTATATGTAGTCTATTGTGGACATGGTGGATGTGTAGATCCACAAAATCTGTTTCACATGGAGCAGTATTGAAATTCTGTTGAGAACATTTATGAAGAAGTTACATTTATGAAAAAACAAAAGGTGCCAATTATAAGTGTATCAGGTGTTCGTGGAGAAGTTGGCGTATCCCTTGATATGCAAACCATCACAAAATTTGCATCGGCATTTGGGACGCTTGTTGGTGGAGGGACTGTCGTCTTAGGTCTAGATTCCCGCACTTCAAGTCCTATGCTACGCCACGCAGTGCTTACCGGATTGATTGCAACAGGATGTCAAGTGATGGATGTAGGTTTGTGTCCAACGCCAACAGTGCTGTTAACCGCAAAAGTCCTTAATGCACAAGGAAGTATCACAATCACTGCAAGCCATAATCCTGTTGAGTGGAATGGCATAGAATTTGCATCAGATTCTGGAAAACTATTAACACAGACAGAACGGGATGAATTACACAATATATATCAAAATGAAAACTTTGACCTGATGCCGTGGGACAAACTTGGTGCACATCAGGTTTATACGGAATCAACGTCCCTTCACCTTGAAAGAATCCTCAATGCATCTTGGCTTAATATAGCATCAATCCGAAACGCAAAATTGAGAGTAGCACTTGATTGCGGTAATGGTGCGGGGTGTGTGATAAGTCCAACGCTGTTAAAGGACCTCGGTTGTGAAGTCATTGAAGTAAACTGTATACCGTATGGGAACTTTAATCGTCCCGCGGAACCTAATCCTGATGCCATATCTGAACTCGTTGAGACAGTGGGTAATACAGGTGCTGATATTGGATTCGCGCACGATGGTGATGCTGATCGTGTGGTGATCGTGACGGACAAGGGGGTTGCACTGAACGGTGAATGGACCTTCGCGTTCGTAGCAGATTTTATCATCAGCAAAACGAAAGGTGATATTGTCGCAACAGTTTCCACAAGTAGAATGATCGACGATATAGCCATAAAACACAACGTAAAACTACACAGAACTAAGGTCGGGGTTGGTTATGTCGTAGAAAAAATGCATCAAGTCAATGCTGTTATTGGAGGCGAAGGTACAGGTGGTGTCATCTATCCTGGGATTCATCATACAACAGACGGTATCACTTCTATTGCAGCGATTCTTCAATACCTTGTCGAATCTGAAACCAACGTTTCGGCACTTGTTGCGGCAATGCCTAAATATGAAATGTGCCGCAAAAAAATGGAGATTCCATCGCAAGCGGTTGCATCACAACTATTAGTCCAACTATTAGATCAATACAAGGATGAAATTACATCTACGCACAGTGATATGTCGTCACTTGAATTAACAGATGGTATCAAACGAGTCTGGGATGATCGTTGGGTGAATATCCGAAAATCAGGAACTGAACCGGTCATCCGTATATTCAGTGAAGCACCGACAGCATCGGCAGCAGAAATGTTATGTAATCAGACGGTTGAACGTTTAGAGAGGTTAATGAAACAGATAAAACGCTAAATCCGTTATTTATCATAAACCTTTTTTCATGTGTAGACAATGAAATGTGATAGATTGTTTTTATTTTTATGCTAACCGAGATCCCAACGAGCCTCCTCTTGTTCGCCATTAGAAAATAACCATTATGTAAGATGGGTTGGAGAAATTATGCCTTTGAAAATTGCCTGTATTGGTGGTGGTAGCGGTTTATCCGCCCTCCTCAGCGGGTTAAAACAGTATACCGACTTAGAAACAGCAGAGAAAAAAATCATTGACCTTGACAGTTTAGCTGCCATCGTCACTGTATCTGATGATGGTGGAAGTTCAGGACGACTCAGAGAAGAGTTTGATGTGCTTCCACCAGGGGATGTACGTAGACTTCTGTATACACTATCCGATGCAGATGAGATTGCCGGTCTCTTTGAATACCGTTTCTCCAGTAACGGAGACCTTGATGGACATACCATCGGTAATCTTCTGTTAACTGCTTTGACGAACATTCAAGGAAACTTCCCGAGAGCTATCCAAGCCGCATCTCGGTTACTTTCCGTACGGGGACAGATTATTCCTGTCACATTGGATTCTACTGTCCTCTGTGCCGAACTTGCAAATGGGGAAATCGTCTGGGGTGAATCAACCATCCCAATCCGGGAGAATAGAGAACCTATTAAACGCGTCTTTTTTGAAAAGCGAGAGAACGGCCGTGAAAATGACAAGATAAATAAAATGGCACATCAGGCAACTGATGAAGACTATGATTGTCAAGCACATCAGACCGCAATAGATGCACTTGTTAACGCAGACGCAATTATCATCGGACCAGGTAGCCTTTACACCAGCATTATGCCAAACCTCGTTATCAAAGGAATCGTTGCTACCATTCAACGGTCCAATGCCGTGAAAATATATGTGTGTAATGTGATGACACAACCCGGTGAAACGGATGGATACTCTGTTACAGACCATGTAGACGCGATCCTTGATCATGCAAAAATACCTATAGATTATGTCTTAGTAAATAATCAACCCGCCCCAAAAGAGATAATGCAAGGTTATGTCCGCAATGTATTGGTATCACAACTGACCCGCATAAAGACACTGTCTGATGAAGGGCTTTCTATGCTTGCTAAAGACACAGCACAGTTGATGAAAGTGCAAAACCTTGCAAAAGATATCTCAACTCTCTCCGCAGAAACCGTTCAGGTTGCAGATGCCTCAAAAGTCCAAGTCTCCTACAACCGAGAATTAGAGCGATTAGAAGATGAAGGGATTACTGTCGTTGAAGCCGATCTCATCAGGGATATGGTTGTTACTGAAGTTGGCACATGGATGGGGGGAGAACAGATGAACGTTATTAGGCATGACCCTGAAAAATTGGTTACGAACTTGGTCAATATCTTCAAAAATCATCCAAAGTTGAGTGAAGTGATTTAAAACAAAATAGGGTAGGTCTCAAAGAACACTACCCTACGGTATCTTGTAATTTATTAGACAAGTGCTATATTCCCATCTGTGATTTCCCGTTTGTCTCAATTTGCGTAGCGAATTTATCACAAATGAATGAAAGGTTATCAATAAAATCCGCCCAGTGGAATTCATCTTCTTGCGCTTTTGCAGCAGCGTAACAGATTGCTAACTCGTAATACCCCAATCTACGGTCCTCTGAAGATTTCAGTTTGATTGGATCCTGTTTTGTATCTTTTCTCATTGTCACCACCCCGCTGTATTGATTCTTCTCCTTATACCCCTATAACATTAACTAACGCCATCATTAAATATGCGGTTTCATTTATTTGACATAATCTTATCAAGAATCAGAATTTGACATACTCACCGAGCTAAAGCTTCGGTGATTCTTCTATCGTCAGAGACA
>CAZURU010000349.1:0-5594 GCA_964623585.1 uncultured bacterium | reverse complement strand
CGCTTCATCTCTAAACAGTCGGTAATGAGAGAAAAATTAATTGAAATGGTATTAGGAGAAGTTCCAATGCTTAAAGCAGGATTTATAGGTGCTGGTGGAAGGGCACAAGGAGCACATTATCCAAGTGTAAATCGGCTTGATGATGTTGAAATGTGCACAGCATGTGAACTTGATGAAGGAAAACTTGCACAAGTAGCACAAAAATACGATTTTCCACAGACCTTCACTGACCATCGTAAGATGTTAGATACTATGGATTTAGATGTCGTCTATTGCATCATGAACGAAAAATGGTTACTGCAACCCGCATTAGATTGTCTAAATGCTGGTAAACATCTCTTTATTGAAAAACCACCTGGGGCAAATAGTGATGAAACACAACAATTATTAGAAACGGCAATCGGCAATGATGTCTACTGTATGGTCGGATTTCAGCGGAGATTTGCAGCCGTTACACAGGAAGCAATCCGTAGGGTTTCCAATAAGGGTCCCGTTTCATTAGCTGTCACAACATTCAATAAGCAGATTTTAGGAGCTAACCGAGAATTTACAACAACGCTTTGGAATGACGTGTGTCATGTTGTAGACCTGCTTCGTTTTATGGCAGGCGGTGAACATGTTGAGGTAACCGCACACCGAGACTCCTTTAAGTCAGAAGTGCGCAACTTCTATACTGCTTTTGTTCGTTTTGACAATAATGCCACTGGGGTAGTTTTTGGCAATAGAGCATCCGGTGGACGCGTACTTAGATCTGAATTGCACGGAGTCGGAATTGGGTGTTATATGAAAATCCCAGAAGAAATCGAAATATACGAAGACAACAATAGAAGTGTGATGGGCGGTTGGGAAGTTGATGGTGTAGACCAGAACGATTCACCCAGTTACGAAGGCGCATTAACAATGCATCGTCATTTTGTTGATTGTGTTAGAAACAAAGAAGTGCCACTCACAGACGTGCGCGACGTCATTCATTCTATGGATCTCGTTGACCAGATTGAAGGTGTCTTACCAGAATAATATAGAGGTAAATCTATGAACAAAATGTCATGGCAAACTTATATTGTAGCTGCTTGTATGATAGCAGCTCTAACTATACCAACAGTAATAGCGGAGAAAAAAGTGGAAGAACCAAAAGAAGTGGAAGAACCAAAAGAAGTGGAAGTACCGAAAGAAGTGGAAGTACCGAAAGAGATTACATTAGGTATGATCGCACCAGACTTTAAACTGAAAGACGAAACAGGAACTGAACGCACTCTGAAAGAGTTTCTCGGAAAGAAAAATGTCGTCCTTGCATTTTATCCCAAAGACTTTACTGGTGGATGAACAACTGAACTAAAGTCGCTCCGGGATAAATTGAGCGAAATAGAAGAACAAGAGACAACTCTATTCGGTGTTAGTGTCGACTCTGTTGACTCTCACAAGAAGTTTGTTGATGAAAATCAATTCGGATATTCACTGTTAGCTGATACGACGTTTAATGTAAGCAAAGAATATAGTGGTATCATGGAGAGATTTAATGCATCTAAACGCGTTACTTTTGTCATTGACAAGGCTGGGTACATTAGAAGTATAGATAAAAAGGTTAATGTCAATACACATGGTGAAGATGTAGTAAAGACCCTAAAACGTGTCCTGCCAAAAATAAAGGTTGGTGAAGACGCACCCGATTTTATTGCTGTAGATGGTGAAGGTAAGAAACATCAACTGAGCAAATTACGAAAAAAGAAAAACGTCGTCTTAGCATTTTATCCAAGAGATTTCGGACGTGGCTGAACGGCTCAAGTATGCTCACTCCGTGATGAGTCGAGCGGATTTGCAAGCCATGATGTTCAAGTCTTCGGGATAACTGTGAATGATGAAGAGGCACACCAGAAATTCTCAGAGCAGAATAAACTGAACTTCCCACTTCTCGTAGATTCGCAGAGAAACCTGGCACTCCTATACGGTGCAGCCAAAAAACCGAATGTTGAAAGATTGAAGAGAATCACGATCGTTATAGATAAGAGCGGAAAAATCGTTAAAATTGACAAAGAAGTTAACCCAAGTACCCACGGTTCAGACCTGATAGATTTCTTCAAGAACAGCGAAACTACCGAAAATAATTAATGAAACAAAAGAGTTCTTCAGCGATACAAGCTCGGGTTGCTTTATGTATTTCTGTGTTTTTTAGTCCATTCATCGTACCGATTATTACTGCTGTCTTTGTTGTCAAAAAACATGCAAGTTCTTCACAGGAAGTATACCTCTGGGTGGCTGTCATTGCAGTTTTTGTAACGATCTTACCTATTCTATCAGTTCTTCTTCTGTTTCGATTTTCTAAAGTCAGCAATGTTCATCTACCTGATAAGGATGAACGTCTATTACCGCTCTGTATCATCTGTGTCAGTATGGCATTAGGTGCAATAGTTCTATACAATATTGGTGCAAGCTGGAAAATAGTTTGGGTATGTTTAGCATTTATTGTTAACAGCGTTGTTTTCTCGATAATTACACCTTTTTGGAAAATCAGTTTTCATACCAGTGTTGCAACAGGATGTATACTTGTCTTAGTATTGCTGCTAAATGTGAAATTGGCATGGTTATTCTTGGTTATTCCAATCATAACTTGGGCACGTATATATAGGAAACGACATACACTCCTACAGACGCTTGCTGGAACGGTAGTGGCTACAATAAACACTATGCTGTTTTATATCATACTACCGTTCTGACAAAAATATAGAAAAAGGATAACTGACGAGGTTTCCTAACCTCGCCAAATGAAACAGTTTTAATGGCACGCTGGCGAGGTTTCCTAACCTCGCTAAATGCAGCAGTTTTAATGGCACGCTGACGAGGTTTCCTAACCTCGCTAAATTACCAAAATATTCTCTTAATCTTCATCTGGCGTGAGGATATCCCTCTAATCATCCACAATTACAATTTTCATGTTGACAACATTATCACCAATTTTGTCAACTTGTTCTTTCAACGATTTTGACAATGCTTTCTTTTTCGGATCATCGCTATTTTCCCATTCTGCAATTAACTTTATTAATTCTTCCTTAGAACCAATGTTGATTTCACGACCAGGTACATTAATATTGGGCACTAAACTGGTATGATCACGAGGATCAAATTGGAGACCCTCTGGTATTTTGCCGGCAGAACGTACATCAATATCAGGTTTTCCTTCTTCTTGCCTACTCTTTTTCACACTAATTTCATCTGATTGATCTTCAATAAATTCTGGACGTTTAATCACATATTCAGCTTTTGCATTATCTGGATTGAATTCGGTTTTACCAACAGTTGTTTTATCAACAGAGGCCTGTTTATCATTATCTTTTTTCTGCTTCTGTGCTTCAGATAACCGTTTCTGCTTCTGTTCCGCTATTGCGTCTTTGATGTTCTTATTCACGAGAGCTTTTTCTGATTCACTCAAAGGGTTATACCTTATCTCAGCTGCCTGATTTTTACTATCCTGATATCTTATACCATTTCTACTTTATAATATACCATTTGCGTAGGTCGTGTAGATGCACGCCAATAAAATATTAACTGGCGACCTGTATTGCTCTATAATGGGTCAAGATGTTGGGTTTCGTTCCTCAACCCAACCTACGGAAGAATGGAATATAAATAATTAAAATTGGTATTACATAAGCAAATATTGAGATAGCAGAAATAATGACAAACAGTATGATGATAGAATACAAATTGAAAATAGACTTAATTGACATCACATTTCTCCTTTATTATCATAGCAAAACATAGAAATCGTTTAACATTGATCTGCTCACAAATAACCGTTCAGTGGCAATTATTACCCATCGTGCAAAGAAGTATCCTGATACTTTAAGGTTACACCATACTTGTCATAGTGTTCCACAAATCACCTATCGGACTGAAAGCAATGTCTACAACATCTGTCTCATGATCAGCTAAGGCACCTCTTTCCTCACCCGTATCGGTATCCCAGAGACGGATCGTGTCATCCAAACTACCGCTTGTACAGTTAGACTGTATGCCGCACATGTCATTGACCTTGACAATTATTATATTATGCGTTAGAATTAAAAAACATAAACTGGTAAGGTTGAAAGGAGGTGACAATTGTGGAATTGACAGAATTAAGTAAGAGCCCTGACCCTGGAGTTGTGGCTGATGCTCCACATCCATATTTATATACAATATTTGAACTAAGTGAAAAATACATGAAGCGTGGGTTCAATGACAGTCAGTTGAATGCGTTTAAAACATCTTGTCTTGAGAATATTCGTGGGGACAAGGATTCAACAATAAAGCAGTTTATCAATGCATACTATGATTTTGTAAAGAAAAAATATCAAGAACAATATAAGAATGCCGATCCAGCACTAAATCAGGAAATTTTCTCAGAGCCCGATAGACCGAAACTCTTATGGGGTGACTGCCTGGATTTTTTAAAACGTATGGATAGCGAGAGTATTCAATTGATGGTTACTTCTCCACCATACTATAATGCACGAGATTATTCACAGTGGGAAACACTGGATGACTATTTGGACGATATGTCAGAAATTATCAAGGAATGTTATAGAGTTCTTGACAACCATCGTCCATTTGTATTCAATATTGGAGATATATTCGATAACGACAATAGACATACTAAATCCACTTGGGGAAAACGACGCATACCATTAGGTGCATATTTTACTACGATATTTGAGGAATACGGTTTTCAATTTGTTGACGACTTTATCTGGGACAAAGGTGAAGTCCAGACTCAACGTCATAAGAATGGAAACAGACCATATCCGTTGTATCAGTACCCTGTAAACTGTTACGAACATATATATGTTTTTTACAAACATCGGTTAGACGAAACACTGTATCCTTGCCCAGTATGCGGATGTCTGAAGATTAACGGTAATGCATATTCTGGAGTAGGAATCAAGTCATGGGAATGTAAGAATTTAGACTGCTTTAAGCGATCAGCTGCCAATCGCGGCAAACGCTTTTCTGCACGAACACACTTGATGACCGGGTTGCAACGAACACATAATCTCGTTGATGCAAATTTGTTGAAAAAGTGGCGTCGGGATGTCGTCAAATTTCCTCCTGTGATAAAAATAAACAGCAAAGGGCAAAATAGACTTGGCCATACTGCTCCCTTCCCAAGTGAAATTCCAGAATATGCTGTTAGCGTATTCACCGGTAAACAAGAATCTGTGCTTGATCCTTTTGCAGGTTCATTTACGACCACAGCGGAATCCTTACGTCAAGGACGAAATAGCATTGGTATTGAACTGAATAGAACTCTGTTTAGAGATACCGTACTGAACAGATTCCCAAGTTTGCTATTAAAGCAACCGAAAGAGGTGGAATGTGAATGGATCTAGTGGAGATAAGCGAGTAATCGGTTTGTACGGTGAGATGCGTTTAGCAATGGAATTACATAAACGTGGATGGCAGGTCTATAGTGCGTATATTGACGAAAAGTACGATTTTGTAATTCTTAAGAGTTACTGTGAAAACTGTAAAGATTTCAGCGATGCATTTACTCGTGAAGAAACCTATATAATACCATTTCTACTTTATAATATACCATTTGCGTAGGTCGTGTAGAGGCA
>CAZURU010000348.1:0-5597 GCA_964623585.1 uncultured bacterium | reverse complement strand
TTTACAGGTCCCTGCTATAACTTCAGTAAATGCCAATACAACTGATGCCGCAATTCCCCTGACACCCTTTGAAATCAAGGACATTACTGAGACTGTGAATAGCATCGGTATCGGATTTCCGGATGTGAAACAGATAGACATTGAGGGGACAAACGTAGTATTATCAGGTCCGGATGGTGAATCCGTAGTTGCTTCGCTTGAGGAAGGTGATGGTTCTGAGATAGTTGTTCGATTCGTTCCATTAGCACAAAGTGGTACGTATCGTCTATCCATAACACCGCAAGATAGGTTAGGTAATGTTGCACAGACTGCTACGACATACCAATTCCGACTAAACTTACAATTACCAGCAATCACTTCAGTAAATGCCAATATTGCTGACACACATGTAGCACTAACACTTTACGAAGAATCAATTATCTCACATTCATTCAGTAGTTTCACACTTGAGTTTACAGATGCTGAGAAACTTGACGATGAGAAAACGTTGATAGGTCTATCAGGACCAAACGAACAAGAGATTGCGATCACGCTTGAAAAGGGTGAAAATTCAAAGTATGTCGTCAGATTTGTTACCCTAACAGAAAATGGACTGTATACCCTATCTGTTACACCTCAGGATAAGGCAGGAAATGTTGGACAGGGTGTCTATCAATACCAGTTCCGCATTGACATTGCGCTTCCGACAGTCCAATCGATTAGTATTGATGGAAAACTAGGCGCAACTGTTTATGTCAGTAATTCTACTCCTCGAATCATTGCATCATTAACGGATACTTTAGACGTTGGTTTATCGTTCGGCGACAGCGGATCAAATATAACTGTGACGAACTCCAACGGCCTACAAGTTCCAGGAACAACAACGATGAACGATTCAAACCAATTAATCTGGATTCCTATTCCACTTGCGACAGACGGTAGTGCTGATGGACAATACAGTGTTGCAGTTACACCCGTTGATCTGACAGGACGTTCTGGCACTGTCGTCAATCGTAATTTCATTTATGATTCACAGGCACCACGTATAACTGCTGCTTCACCGATCACACTTCATGCACCAGTATCCTATATTGGTAGTGGTTTAAGTGAGTTCATACTTACGATAGAGGATGAAGGACCTGCTGGTTTCGTTCTATTATCACAGGTCGCAGCGTTGATGGATGCCTCAGGTAAACCTGTTCCAGCAACTATAACGCATGATGATTTTACAGACCAATTATATCTAACCCTTTCAACACCTTTTGCTAATGATGGAAGTACAGATGGAACCTATACGTTAAACGTCGCATTGACTGACAAGGCAGGGAACCGCAAAACATCTCAATATAAAGTAGTATATGATTCCAGAATACCCCAGATATCTTCGGTACAAGTCAATACTGCTGGTGTCGCCAAAGATCTAGTTGCGAATAAAGTTACAGAACTTTCAGAATCTATCAGTACTATCACGGTCAGTTTCTCAGAAGCCACCAGAGTCGACTTTGCCAATACTGATGTTACATTGCTTGATCCATCCGATCTATCAGTACCGCTCACAATTGAGGATGATGGGGTTTCTGAGATGACGATAGGTTTCCCAAATCTTACCGAAATTGGTCAATACATCCTATCGGTAACTCCTCAGGATATTGCTGGCAATACTGCAACAAACCCTTTTGAATATACTTTTAATTTGGCATTCATCCTGCCGACCGTTGAATCTATTCAGATAGGGAATACCGTAACACTTGCAAGCGGTGACATCGCTTACGTCAATGCCGATAACCTTGTGATTGTTGCTAATCTACTTGATCCAGCAGGCACTGGCTTATCCTTTGATCCACTCACAGGTTCAGGTATTACGGTTACAACACTTGATGGCATAACTGTGTTCGGTTCTACAGATACAAATAATAGTGATGTTTTAACTTGGGAACCGATTACACTGTCAACCGATGGTAGTTCTGATGGTAGATATGCTGTGTATGTGACGCCTATAGACAAAGAGGGACGCGAGGGGAGCACCATTTATCGCGAGTTTATTTTGGATACCCAAGAACCTGAAATAACCTCTGCATCTCCTATTAATCTGAGTCAACCTGTCTCTTATATAAGTGAAAGTCTAACACAACTCCAATTTGTTGCTCAGGACGTAGGACCGGCAGATCTACTTCTTGAAAATCAGCAGATTAGTTTACGGAATCAAAGTGGGGTTGTCATACCTACAAAACTCACAAATGATAGTCAGAACCAACTCTATCTCACGCTTGATGAACCCTTACCGCTTGATGGTAGTATGGATGGTGAATATACAGCTGTCATTGCGTTCACTGACAAAGCAGGAAATATGCTTGCTGTTGAACATCCGATCATATATGATACACAAGCACCAACACTCGTGAATACTGTACCAGATGATGGTGAATTACTCACTGAAGACCTGACACAGATAGTAGTGAACCTGAGCGATGAAGGTGATAGCAGTATTGATTGGTCAAACACTACAGTTACTCTGGTTGACCCGAACAATGTTGAAATCTCAGGTGATGTATCCAGTAATGGAAAAACACAGTTGACACTCAACACGAATCAACTCGTTGCAGATGGGAGGTATACCATACGTGTGAAAGCTGTTGACAGAGCAGGTAATGGAAACCTGTCCGTTTTTGAGAGCAGTTTTCTTCTGTCAAGACTTTTGCCTGCAGTAATTTCTACAGTGCCTATTACAGCACCAGAAAATGAAGCATACATAAACGAAGCTGTTCAACAGATTGAAGTCATGCTTCAGACTGTGGATGTACGCCATCTTTCTACCGTCCGACTCTTGAATGCTGATGGTCAAGTAGTCGCTGGACAACAGCATAGACAGCCAGACAAATTGATTTATCAGTTAGTCCGACCACTTGCTACAGATGGGTCTGAAGACGGTGTATATACGATAGAATTTACACCTATCAGTGCCTCAGGACGGAGTGGCGAAGTTCAAAGCATGACCTTCACTTATGATACACAAGCTCCAGAACTTATAACGGATGATATCCAACTGATCGTTGCCGAACCAGAGATGAATAATTCTCTCGTTGAAATTAGAGTTCCTATAACCGATAGCAAGGCAGGTCTTGATTGGGAAAACCTTGATGATGAGTGGTTTGCTTTTGAACAGCTTACACAAAATAGAACTGAAATCGCCGGACGTCTGTCTTATGATGACGAACAGAACACCCTTATTTTCAGATTAAATGTTCCACTTGCAGATAACGGCTCTGCTGACGGTGAATATAGGATTACTATAAAACCGATAGATAAAGCAGGAAATGGTGATGAGACTTACGAGAAGGAACTGACTTATGACACAAGTCCTCCTGTGATAGACACTAGTACGCTGCTCTTAAACGATGCACCACTACTCACAGACATAGATGCTGTAGATTATCCGAGTGCAATCTCTACATCCAGTGGTGTAGTTATTCAAGCAAGTATTACAGATGTAGGATTGGGCGTGAATCTTTCACAGTCAAGTATCAATATCAAAAATCCAAATGGACAAGAGATTTCTGGTACATCCCAACAGAACGGTATCGATACAATTGTGTTCAAATCTGATGGTTTGAATATTGAAGGTATCTATCAAGTTACGATAACAGGCACTGGGAACGACTCAGAACTACTCGGTTTTGCTCCTAAAGCCTCAATTACTGTTGCGTTTCTCTATGAGACAACTGAACCAACGGCTAGTGTGACAAACGATGCAGGTAAGACTGAGTTTACCGATGAGGCAATTCCATTTGAAGGAACCACTGTTGATCCAGAAGGTTCACGACGAGCAGGACAACAAGGTGAAAATGAAGTTCCTGTCCCAGCATCAGGTGTGTTTTTGGTAGAAATTGTTGGAACAGGGCCAGATGGACAAGAGATTGAACCTGTTCCCGCTAAAGATGATAGCAACGCACAAGGAGAACCGTGGAGCAGTTGGTCGGTAGATTTCTTGCCTACCCGTTCAGGAGAGTACGATTTAGACTTACGGGTTACGGACAAAGCAGGAAACTATACTGTCTACGACATCGGTGAGTATACGATGTCCGTTTCATTCTCCTTCAAGGGAAACACTTTCGGTTGGCCGAACCCATTGCGAAAAACAAAAGATGGCGTTGCGTTCTTTTCTTTTGACCTAAACGCACCAGCAGACGAAGCCATTGATATGACGCTATACATCTATGATTGGAGTGGTGATCTGGTCTACAAACAGAAATATGCTAATATCACGACAGGACAACGTGATGACACCCGTATAAAATGGAACTTAAAAAACCAAGCCGGCAATGCAGTCGCGCGCGGTATTTACGTGTTCCGTTTAGAAGCTGTCAATAGAGCAGGTAACCGGGCAAACGCTGTCGGTAAAATTCTTGTCGTTGACTAAAAGAATATAAACTGAAAAATGAATATATGGAGATAAATAATGCACAAACGTCAAGTTGTAGTAGTTCTGATAATAACCTTACTGCTAACAGGTTCTCAAAGTTTCGCCCAAAATGAGGGAATTCATGACGGTGCAGGAACTGCTGGAGCAGCCTTCCTAAAAATTGAACCTGGAAGCAGACCTGTCGGTATGGGAGGGGCATTCACGGGACTCGCAAACGATATCAACACCATCTTTTGGAACCCCGCGGGATTGACAGCGGTTCACACAAGAGAACTTACTGCAATGCAACACTTCTCGTTTGTAGATATCAACAATCAATCTATCGGATACGCACAACGAGTCAACCGTCTTGTATGGGGAGCGAGTTTCTTAGGGAGTTTCACTGAAATTGAAAGACGGATTGCTGCTACGGAAACTCCCGACAGCACTGTTACTGTTGGCGGCTTTGCGACAGGGTTGTCTCTTGCCTATCCGTTAGCAACGAATTTCTCAATTGGTGGGACAGCGAAATTTATTTCTCAGCAATTGGATATTCAGAATGTATATGGATTTGCAGCCGATTTCGGGGCAATTCTACACCTACTTGATAATCATCTCGGTCTCGGTGTTTCGATGCTAAACGCTGGTGTATTAGATGGAGAGGAAAGTCCACCAATGGCAATCCGTGCCGGACTCGCTTATAGAAACTGGGGGGAAGTAGCGATCGATGCTGAAGATATGGGACAACCGAGTGAGTTATGGGCAATTGTAGCCGATGCTCATCTACCCCTCATTGATGCGAATCCAAGTTTACACTTAGGCGCGGAAAGATGGTTTTACAATATAATCGCAGCACGAATTGGATACCGTGTTGGTCTGAATGACAATCCAAGTGATGGATTGTCATTCGGAATCGGTGTTCGAAAGGATGGATTGGACTCATTAACGAACATAGACTTTCAATTTGATTATGCATTCGTCCCAGACGCACATGTCGGACATGCCCATAGAATATCTTTTATTACACGCTTTTAAACGCACACGGTAGGTTCGGTTAGGAAACCGAACCTACCGGCCTCGGGGTATTTCCCGCCCCCAAATTACGTCAGATTATCTCACTATTTCTATACGCTTGCCTCCAACATACGTTCAATCGGTATCCTCGCCTTTTCTATCACATCAGGATCAAGCGTCACCTCGTATTCAGATAAGTCATCTC
>CAZURU010000347.1:0-5607 GCA_964623585.1 uncultured bacterium | reverse complement strand
CTATCTCTCTAAAGGAAAAGTTGGAAGAACTAGCAACTGAAATTTTTCAAATGCTGAAGCTTGAACATTTGTAGTGGGTTCCGAGACAGTACAACACGCAAATCTGATATGCCGGATGGAAGGCTGGCTTCGCGAGAAATTCTCCCACCATACTTGCTTTTCTATTTTGACCGATAGTTCCATATCCCCTGAGATGGATAATAGACCACCCAAGATTAAGGGCCGCACTCCAGATTTGTACGCAACTGATGTGCCAGAAACATTTTGTGTGGTTGGTGAGGCCAAAACCTCAAAAGATTTGATAACAAAGAGATCGCAACAGCAAATGTCGATTTTTATTGACTATTTGTTTGTCAGGCCAACTGATGATTTTTTTGTTTTGGCGGTGCCATATGATGCAACTGACAGAGCTGTCATAACATTGAGGAATAAGTGTCGCCGCGTAGAAAATAGAAATGGGAGTGTAAGTATTTTCGTTCTAAACGAAGTTGACGTCGTCGAAATTGGTATGCCGTGAAATGGCCTTCGTTTTTCGAAAACCTCCGGTGCTTACTTCGAAATTGGACGCGTACCCCTACCAACTTGATGCGGTAAGGGCAGTCAAGAATTTGCCCTATGCGGCCCTCTTTCATGAGCAAGGATTAGGAAAAACAAAGATCGCATTAGACTTGGCTCTGTCGTGGCTAATTGAAGATGTTGTTGACACAGTATTCGTCATCACAAAAAAGACACTGATACAGAATTGGGTTGATGAAATTAGGCTGCATTCTCACATTGTTCCTCGAGTACTGCTATCAGGTAGTCAGAGAGAAAACAATGCGGCCCTTAACTCGCCTGTTGTTATGTACCTAATGAATTACGAAGTTGTTCCGACCAGTTTCCCTCTGCTGGCATTGTTCCTAAAGACTTGTCGTGTCGGAGCAGTCCTAGATGAATCCCAGAAAATAAAAAATCCTCAATCGAACCTTACAAAGTGTTTCCATGATTTGGCCAATGGATTTGTCAGGCGCGTAATTATGACGGGTACCCCTGTTGCTAATCGGCCTTTTGACATATGGGCACAAATAAGGTTTTTGGACGGAGGGACTGCGCTCGGCGAATCGTTTGCCGACTTTAAGTGCAAGACTGATTTACCGACGCATGCGACCGAAAAAGAAGTATACAGCGAAAAACTTGGCAATATAATGAATCAGCTTAAGGCCTTTTCCATTCGGGAAACAAAAGAATCTTCAGGCCTTGAATTGCCAGTCAAAACTATTCTTACTCACCATGCAAAACTAGAATCTTTACAAGAAAAAATTTATACAAATTACAGGGACAGGTTGGCGCATGAATTTGAAGGAGATAGTGGGAGGGTTAGAGACAGCGCTGAAGATATATTGAAGCGCCTGTTGCGTCTTGTGCAATGCGCCTCCAATCCTATTCTTGTCGATGATACATATACGCGGTTGCCGGGGAAATTTGATGCACTGAATACAATTTTGGAGAATGCCAGACTCGAAGAAAATAAGGTAATCATATGGACAAGTTTCATCGAAAATGTGCGCTGGCTAAGCTCGAAACTATCGTCCTATAATCCTGCAAAGTTACATGGAAAGTTGACAATTCAAGACCGAAACAAAGCCCTGCGGAAATTTAAAGGCGATATGTCATGTCGATTGCTAGTAGCGACACCTGGGTCAGCAAAGGAAGGTCTTACATTGACTGTTGCCAGCCATGCGATTTTTTACGACCGCAGTTTTAGTCTAGACGATTACCTACAGGCGCAAGACCGTATTCATAGAATCTCGCAAACACAGGAATGCTTTGTTCATAACCTAGTTGCTGAAGGAACGATTGATGAATGGGTGGACAGATTATTGCTGGCAAAGTATCACGCTGCCCAGCTTGCTCAAGGCGATATTGACGAACCAGCATTTCTTGATGGATTTGATTGTGATTTGACTGTTGCCTTGGAAGAAATCTTACGGCCCAGGAATTAGTATGCGTTAACCAAAACTATGTGGAGAGCCGAATGAGCGACGCAAATGTACTTAACATACTCGGTTCAAAGATCAAATACACAATTGAGGAAATTGATATCTACGAGTTGAAATATTTTCCTGACAATCCTCGCGTCTA
Organism: uncultured bacterium; assembly: GCA_964623585.1. GTDB lineage: Bacteria > Poribacteria > WGA-4E > WGA-4E > WGA-3G > MSPOR6. The sequence continues at coordinate 3,486 of CAZURU010000347.1, read as the reverse complement.
TACTGCTTTGAGAAAAATCGACGATAATGACCCGAATCAACAACAAATACAGGAAGTTATGTTTGAAGAGGAAAATGTTCGGGAACTCTTTAAGAGAATTAAAAAGGCAGGTGGGCTAGTGGAGGAAATAGTTGTACGCCGCGATACGATGGAGGTAGTCGAAGGCAACTCGCGTTTAGCTGCCCATCGAAAGTTGGCCGACCAAACTGATGATATAGGATGGAAGAAGATTCGCTGTAGGGTGGTCGAAACCCTTAGCGATAAACAAATACGCTTTCTCCTGTCCGAATACCATATTTATGGCAAAACTGACTGGACAACATACGAACAAGCAAATATGTTTTATGTTCAGAATGTTACAAAGGGAGTCAATATCGAGGAGTTACATGCGGACACTGGCTTAGCTAAAAAAGAAATAAGTAAAAGAATTGAAATCATTAAAATGATGGAAGATAACAATGACAACCAATCGAAGCATTACTCTCATTATGAGCAACTTCTCACGAAAAGATCGCTAAAAAAAACGTTTCACGAAAACGACGGATTCAATAGTCGTGTCCTGAGGGATATCAAGAATGGGAGCATTGGGACGGCGCAGGATGTTAGGGACAAATTGTCGGTTGTATGCGAAAACGCGAAGTCATCGGCATTCAAAAAATATTTGAAAGACGAGGCTGATTTAGAGGAAGCCTACGACCTTGCCGTAGACTCTGGTGCAGGTGACAGAAGCATAAAGAGGCTTACCAAGTTTAGAAACTGGATAGCAGAACCATATGTGAAAAAAAATCTTATAAATCAAACGGATGTAGGAAAAGTAAAATTTGAAATAGGTAAGATACAAACTGAGTTAAAGAAGATGCAAACTGATATTGGTAAAAAGGCGTAGATTGAAATTATGCCCAATAATATCCTTCTCATTGAGCCTAGTCATCCCAATAAATATCCACCTTTGGGATTGATGAAGATTGCGCAATATCATGGTAAACATGGAAAGAATGACAATGTGCGGTTTATTAAAGGGGAGGATAAAAGTGTCCTTGATACACACTGGGACCGGGTATATGTCACTACTCTTTTCTCCTTTGAGGCCAGACGTATTGCCAAATCTATTGATTTTGCTCTCTTAGCTGCAAACGGAAACGCCGACAAAGTGTTTGTTGGCGGGATTGCAACTTCTTTGATGCCAGATTATTTTTTGGCTGAGTCGAAATGGAGTGGCGTCCGCTTTATCAGAGGATTGCTGGATAAGGCCCCATCCGTCTCACTACAACTCGACCCCTTGTCAGAAGAGTTATATGCCGAAGACGTAACTGGTCTGCCAATCGAAGACCATATTCCTGATTACAGCATTCTTGATCAGATTGAATATAAATATCCTGTCAGTGATGCCTATTTTGCTTATGCGTCGCGCGGTTGTGTGCGCAAATGTGGTTTTTGTGGTGTCCCCAAACTTGAAGGTGACATGCGTGAGATCAAATCTCTGGCATTTATTATCAACAACATTGAGAAGCTATACGGCCCCCAAAAGGATCTTATCCTGATGGACAATAATGTTGTCGCCTCGGCACGTTTCAAGGAAATTATAGCCGAGATACGAGAACTTGGGTTTACAAAGGGAGCAAAACTCCAAAGAAACGGCCGTTGGCTCAATAGAAGAGTGGACTTCAATCAGGGCGTGGATGCCAGAATACTGTGCAAGACTCCCATGTTCCTACGAGAACTATCGACCATCTGCATCAAGCCGCTCCGTATCGCATTTGACCATATTGGATTAAAGGAGCCTTATACGCAGGCTATCCGATACGCCCATGAAGTGGGGTTGCATGAGTTATCAAACTACATGCTATACAATTTCCATGACACACCAAGAGATTTATTCGAAAGAATGCGTCTCAATCTGGCACTAAATGAGGAGTTGGGTATCAGAATATTTTCGTTTCCAATGCGGTATCAGCCTACCGACAGGCCGAACCGTGAGCATGTTGGTGAGCAGTGGAATACATATTGGCTGAGATCATTCCAGATTATCTTGCAAGCAACACATGGCGTTGTCAGTGGGGAACCGACATTTTTCAAGCATGCCTTTGGTGATACGTATAAAGAATTTGAGGATATCCTGTTTATGCCACATGCCTATATCTTGAATCGTACTTGGTTTTCGGTCTATGGCGGGTGCGACGAACTTGATTCCTTCAACGCCATTTTTTCTACGTTATCAGCAGCAGACCGAAATGACTTGTTAGCAATTCTATCGCAACATCCAAATACAGATTTTAGAGCTGAACTTGCGGGTTGCAAGAATCAAAAACTGAGATCATTAGCGTTTCATTATCGGAAATTGTCTAGCAAAGATGAACTGACCATTTGGAATAGTATGAAGAAAATCAGAGCGAAGGAAGGTCGAGATGTAAAAGATGTTTGGCGTATAAACATACCATTTGTTCCTGACGATGAACGCGTTGAAGATGTCGGGTTACAAGAGGCTGTAGTGGCTTAATCATGGCTGGCAACGAGGTATTTATTGGCAAAGATATTTTGCGTCTTATAACGATAGCTATGTATAACGACCCTCTGGTTGTGTACAGAGAATATCTTCAGAACGCAGTTGATTCAATTGACTGTGCGGTTAGTTCTGGTTTTGATAAAGACTTGGCGATGGTAAGAATTTCTCTTGACCGCGAGAAGCGGTCCATTGTTATTCGAGACAATGGGGTCGGGATTTCAGCGAGAATGTTTCACCGCTGCATGACGAGTATTGGCTGGAGCGAAAAAAGACATACCTCAAGGCGAGGGCTTTGGGGCATAGGACGACTGGTTGGTTTGGCATATTGTCAGAAGCTTATATTCAAAACTAAAGCAAATGGAGAAGGAGTAATTAGTTGTAGCGAGTGGGATGGGAAAAAATTCAAAGAACTACTGTCTGGACCGGACCAAAATTTGGATTTTTCCAGGACTATTAATGAGATCATGGAGATCAAAACAAAGGAAACAGATTCTTCACGCCCAAGCTTTTTTGAAGTCCAAATGAATGGCATTGTACGGCACCGTAATGATGCTTTGCTCAACGAAGAAGTTGTAGGTGAATATATAAGCCAAGTTGCGCCTGTGCCCTTTCGTTTAGATGCACCTTTTCGAAAAGAAATAATGGAATTCTTGACGTCTCACGTTGATGTTTCTGGCTATAAGATCTTTTTGAACAAGCAATCAGAATTTATATGCAGACCTCACCAGAAAACAGTTTCTATTACCAAAGGTCGACAAGACCGCTTCTCAGACATTCAGTGTTTCGAAGTTAGAAATGGAAAAGATAAACCAGTTGCTGTCGGATGGATTTTGCATCATTCGTATTTGGGGGCATTGAAGAATGCCCCATCTATTCGTGGTTTCAGGGTCAGGAGCGGTAATATGCAAATTGGCAATAGGTCTGTTTTGTCCGATATTTTTCCCGAAGAACGATTCAATGAATGGACAGTCGGTGAGTTGCAC
>CAZURU010000346.1:0-5622 GCA_964623585.1 uncultured bacterium | reverse complement strand
TACAGTAAAGAGGCATTTTCATTTAGAAATGGTATTACTTTGCGGAGGACACATCATGAATATAACCTACTCAGGACATAATGTGAAAATAACTGATGATATTCATAATTATATTTTGAAACGGGCAGAGAAAATTGAGCCTCGTTTTGGAGAGATGCAAGAGTTTAATGTTATTTTGAAGTCAGAAAAGAATCGTTTTGAAGCAGAGGTGAAAGTATTAGCACCCCGCGTCTCGTTCTACGCTAAACATAAGACCCATGAGATAATATCTGCTTTAGATGGTGCTTTTGACAAGGTGACAAGTCAGATTCGCAAACACAAAGAGAGAGTTAAAGATCGTCGACATAATGTTCCTCATCGTGAGGTAGTGGAAAAACTAAATCCCGAAACGTCAGAACTGTCTTTAGATGTTGACCGTGCGGATCCACCTGAGATAGTGCCTGCATCTGAAAAGTTTGCTGCGAAACCACTTACGGTGTATGAGGCTGTTGCAGAATTACATACTTCTGGTGAAACATTATTGATGTTCTTAAATTCAGACACGCGTCAGGTCAACTTACTTTATCAATCCGATGATGGTGCGTATGGATGGGTAGAACCATCTTTTACATAACAGATTTGGTTAGGTTGAACGATTGATTTCTTTTAGGTAATATATATGTCAAATCTTCCAAAGGTCTATGAACCTCGGTCTATTGAGGACAAATGGTATGAATTCTGGTTGAACCATGGTTTTTTTCATGCTGATTCCACTTCCGATAAACCACCTTATGCAATAGTTATTCCTCCGCCAAATATCACAGGTAGTCTGCATGTTGGTCATGCGCTTGATAACTCGCTTCAAGATTGTCTGGTCAGATGGAGACGCATGGAGGGTTATAATGTCTTGTGGATGCCGGGTACTGATCATGCAGGTATTGTTACTGAACTTATCATGGAGCAGAAGCTTGCAGAAGAAGGTACAGATCGGAATGAACTGGGACGAGAGAAATTCATTGAACGCATGTGGGAATGGAAGGATGAGTCTGCTGACTATATAGTTTTACAACTTCAGCAGCTTGGGTGTTCTTGCGATTGGGAACGTGAACGTTTTACGCTTGACGAGGGTTTATCGGAAGCGGTCCGGACAGCGTTCGTTAAGCTCTTTGATGAAGGGTTCATTTATCAAGATACGTATATGGTTAATTGGTGTCCTCATTGCAATACTGCGGTTAGTAATTTGGAAGTAGAACAGATTGAGATTGATGGCAATTTTTACCATATCCAATATCCAGTTGTTGACAGTGATATAGTACTTGAGATTGCCACCACTCGTCCTGAAACGATGCTTGGTGATACAGCGTTAGCAGTTCATCCAGACGACGAACGATACAAACACCTGATTGGAGAGCATGTGCTGCTTCCACTTGCAGATAGAGAGATTCCAATTATTGCTGACTCTTATGTTGATATGGAATTTGGCACGGGTGCTTTAAAAGTGACTCCAGCACATGATCCGAATGACTATGAGATCGGTTTGCGACATGACCTCGAGCAACTGACAGTTTTCACACCTGATGGTAACATGAACGATGATGCAGGCGAGTATTATGTTGGTTTATCTCGTTGGGAGTGTCGTGATAGGGTGGTAGAGGATTTGAAGAAGACGGGCAGGTTGGTAAAAATAGTTCCACATCGCCATGCTGTTGGACATCATGATAGGTGTGGCACAATAGTTGAGCCGATGATTTCATTACAGTGGTTTTTGAATGTACGTCCACTTGCGGATCGCGCCATTGTGGCGACAAAAAAGGGTGAAGTCCAATTCATACCGGAACGAGAGACGTCAAGGTTTCTGCATTGGATGGAGAACATTGAACCGTGGCCACTCTCGCGTCAGAGATGGTGGGGACACCAACTCCCTATTTATTACTGTGACAATTGTGGGAAAGTGTGTGCTGCGATGGAGATGCCTGAGGAATGTGAATGTGGTGGAACATCTTTTCGTCAGGAGGAGGATGTATTAGACACTTGGTTCAGTTCTGGTCTGTGGCCATTCTCAACATTGGGGTGGCCGAAAGAAACCGAAGAGTTGAAAACCTTCTATCCCACATCTGTTCTGGTTACAGGCTGGGATATTCTGTTTTTCTGGGTAGCAAGAATGATTATGTTGGGGTTAGGTTGTTTGGATGAAGTGCCATTCCGTAAAGTTTTCTTACACGGTCTTGTTGCAGATGAGAAGGGACAAAAGATGAGCAAGTCGAAAGGGAATATTATTGATCCGTTGGAAACAATCACCAATTACGGTACAGATGCTTTCCGTTTTGCGCTTACCAACATAAGTACGCCGATTCCTTATGTTCCATTACCAGAATCTCATATTGAGTCTGGTAGAAGGTTTGCTAACAAGGTGTGGAATGCTGCTCGTTTTATTTTGATGAATTTGGAGAAATTCCCTGTTTCAGAAGTGCGTGAGATGCCAGATAGTGACGAAGAGTTATTAGAGGTGAAGTGGATACTGAGTCGTCTGAATCATACGATTGAAGCAGTAACAGATGCTTTTGAAAGTTTCCGCTTCTATGAAGCAGCACAGACGATATATGCTTTTCTGTGGCATGAATTCTGTGATTGGTATGTAGAATTAGTGAAACAACGTCTAACGAGAAATGAGCCTGAAGCATTATGGGTTGCAGTTGAGGTGTTGGAACAGATGATGAGACTTTTACATCCCATAATGCCATTTATTACAGAGGAGATATGGCAACAACTTCCACGCGGAGGGACTGAATCAGGTTTAAGCGAGCCTGTATCTGTTACGGTTGCCCCATTTCCTAAAGCGAAGACAAAGAATTCAACTGCAGAAGCGACTATGTCGGTTCTGATGGAGGTGATTGATAACATTAGGAGTATCCGGGGCGAATTGAATGTACCGATGGGTGCATCCATAGATGTCTTGATTCAGGCACCTGATGGAGAAGTTAGGGCTCAACTTGAGACCTTTCTTGTTGATTATCTTCCTGCGTTTACACGCGTTGCAAAGATTGAAATTGGTGCAACGATGAATAAACCTGCGTCATCTGCAGAGGCAGTAATTGGAAATCTGGTAATTTATGTACCTTTGGCGGGTTTGATTGATTTTGATGCAGAGAAAGCGCGTCTGACAAAAAGACGTGAACAGATTTTGAAAGACATTGATGCTGCAAACAAAACATTAGCCAATCCCAACTTTATACAACGGGCACCTGGGACTGTTGTCAAGCAAAAACAGGATTTGCTTGAACGTCTAAATGCTGAAGAGGTTAAGTTATCACGGAGTTTGTCAATGCTTGCTTCATCATAGATGCAACCGATTGAATTATCGGAATTAATTAGATTTAGGTTGGGACAAATATGGGTATAGAGGATAACAATCGCTGTTTTGTTTGTGGTAAGGAGAATCCTTACGGTTTGCAAGTTAATCTGGAAGTTAAAGGTACGGGTGCAGAAGTTTACATTGAATGCACACCTCCCGAACACATGCAAGGGTGGAAGAACATACTTCACGGAGGGATTATCAGTACTCTATTGGATGAGGCGATAACGCATATAGGTATTGGAACTTATGGTGGCCCTGCGGTTACAGCTCAGCTTGAAGTGCGTTTTCGAAATCCCGTACCGACCGGAGTGAAGTTATATGTATCAGCTGAACGGATAAAGATGTCGCGACGATTGATAGAAGCAAAGGCGATGGTAATACTTGGTGATAGTACGGTTATTGCAACCGGGACTGGTAAGGTGATGCCAGTAGATGAGAGTTTTGCGCCTACTTTTTAACAGGAATGAGACCTAATTTAGAAAGGCATGCCCGTATTTCTATGAATACCGAATCACATTTTACTGCGCTTGGCACTGAAGCGCATCCCAGGTGGGACACAGATGTTCTCATAATTGGAAGCGGAGCTGCTGGACTTCGTGCTGCACTTGCAGCAAGTGAAGAAGCTGACGTCACGCTTATTACCAAAACGACGCTCAAAGAAAGTAACACGCTTTATGCTCAAGGTGGCATTGCTGTGGCAATGAACATTGATGACACTGTGGAACTTCATGTGAATGATACATGTAGTGCAGGTTGTGGGTTGTGTGATTTTGATGCGGTTGAAACGATGGTTGCCGAAGGTATACCTCGTGTAACTGAGTTGTTAGATTGGGGAGCAAATTTTGATTGGGAAGGGACGTTGCCCCGTTTTACACAAGAGGCGGCCCACAGTCGTCGTAGAATTGTCCACAAAGGGGATGCCACTGGTCGCGAAACTACGGATGTCCTCATCCAACGTGTTCTAAGTACTGAACGAATTCGTACGGTATCTAATGCTTTTGCGATTGATTTCCTTACAGATTCCACGGCACAATCAGGTCACGATAGGATCACGTGTTATGGTATTACCGCTATCGTAGAAGACGAACTGGTGAATATCTATGCCAAGGCGACAATACTTGCGACTGGAGGACTCGGACGGTTATATCCGTGTACTTCAAATCCGGAAGTAGCAACAGGTGATGGTTTTGCTGCTGCTTGGCGTGCGGGTTGTGAGATGATTGATATGGAATTTGTGCAGTTTCACCCAACAACGCTATACTTGGACGGTGCTCCCAGTTTTCTAATTTCCGAAGCTGTTCGCGGTGAGGGGGGACGACTGATAAATATTCGCGGAGAACGATTCATGGATAGATACCATGAGAAGGGAGAACTTGCCCCGCGAGATGTTGTTAGCAGAGCTATTCAAAGCGAGATGCTACTTACGGATTTTCCTTGTGTATACCTTGATATAACGCATAAACCTGCAGAATTTATTCAGGAACGTTTCCCGACAATAACAAACACGACTACACATTACGGTTTGGACATTAGTATTGATTTAATTCCTGTCAGACCTGGTGCTCATTTTATGATGGGAGGTGTACGGACGAATACTGCAACAGAGACGAATCTTAATGGACTGTTTGCATGTGGAGAGGTAGCTTGTACAGGTGTACACGGAGCGAACCGTTTGGCAAGTAATTCTCTATTGGAATGTCTTGTTTTCGGTGTGCGTGCTGGTGAGAATGCCGCCTTGTATGCGAATTCACAGGCAAGTACGTTACCACCTGAAATCCAGTTTCCCAGTTGTGATTCTGTAGATTTGAATGATGTCAATTCCGATATGTTTATTAATACGGTGTTAGCTGCCAAGGATGCAATTCGTGATACGTTGTGGGAAAACGTAGGGATTGAGAGAAATGAAGAAGGATTGGAATTTGCGTTGGCTGACTTAACGGAAATTGCAACAGAGATAGGAATCAATGCATCTACCTCTATGCCAACACCTTCTATGAATGGTCAATCTACTGATATCCATTTAAATGAAACGTTCAATATGCTGAATGTTGCTTGGATTATTACGTTTGCATCACTTATTCGTACAGAAAGCCGTGGTGGTCACTATCGTGCTGACTATCCTGATCAGGATGATGTCGGTTGGACTCGGCGTGTCGTAATGACGATAGGTAATGAACCTGATTTTGTGAGTTTCACGTGATAATTTTATGTTATAGTTAACATTGAAATTATAGAGACCCATTTCTGTAGGATCGATAACGGCACAGTCTAACAGAATGTGCTACAGT
>CAZURU010000345.1:0-5624 GCA_964623585.1 uncultured bacterium | reverse complement strand
CACCTGTCAGAAGGATGCATTTCTATGCGCTGCCCTCGGCACTGAACTCAATATCGCTTTCTCACGAAAACTCGGAGCAGGATTTTTCGGAGGAGAAGGTTTTATCCTTCAATCCTTACGCGGTGACGGCATGGCTTTTATTCACGCCGGGGGCAGTGTTGTCAAAAAAGAACTCAATAATGACATAATACGAGTCGACACAGGGTGTCTTGTCGCCTTCACAGCAGGTGTGCAATATGATATAGAGATGACCAAAGGTCTAAAGTCAATGTTCTTCGGCGGTGAGGGGTTATTTCTCGCAACACTACAGGGAACAGGGACCGTCTATCTCCAAAGTCTACCATTCTCAAAACTTGCTGACCGCATCATTGCTCAAGTGCCACGCAGTGGTGGTTAATATTGTAAGAACGGCACACGGAGTGTGCATACTACTTTTAAGACTATGGAGACTATGTGAAAATTCGCAGTATCAAAGCATATCAAGTTGACCTACCACTCCACGAGGGCAGCTATAACTGGTCTGGCGGAAAATCTATTTCTGTCTTTGACAGCACAATCATCGCTGTTGAAACAGACGAGGGTATAACAGGTTACGGGGAGGTATGTCCGTTGGGACCCTTCTATCTTCCCGCTTATGCTAAAGGTGTCCGCACAGGTATCGCTGAACTTGCTCCACACCTTATCGGTAAAGACCCAACACAGTTGTTACCTCTCAATCAATTCATGGACGTCGCGCTCAAAGGACATCCATACATAAAATCAGGTATAGACATAGCATGTTGGGATATACTTGGCAAAATATCAGACACATCAGTTTGCACGTTACTCGGAGGGAGATATGGTGATGATTTTATGTTATATCGCGCAATCTCTCAACAATCTCCCGAAGAGATGGCGGAAAAGGTTGCTGCTTACCGTGCCGAAGGCTACCGCAAATTCCAGTTGAAAGTCGGTGGAGACCCAGATACCGATATAGAACGGATCCACGCTGTCTCCGAACTGATGGAAACTGGGGATGTTCTCATCGCAGACGCAAATACTGGCTGGTTGACGCATCAAGCAACCCGAGTCGTCAGAGGTGTCAGTAATGTAGATGTCTACATTGAACAACCGTGTCTATCCTATCAGGAATGCCTTGCTATCCGTGAACGAACAGATCACCCATTTGTACTTGATGAGACAATTGATAGTATTCACGTCTTATTACGGGGTCATGCTGACCGTGCCATGGATGTTGTCAACATAAAGATCAGTAAATTTGGGGGACTCACCAAAGCAAAACTCACAAGAGACTTGTGCGTTGAACTCGGTATAGCGATGACGATTGAGGATAGTTGGGGAGGTGATATAACAACCGCCGCAATCGCACATCTTGCACATAGCACCCCCACAGAATTCTTATTCACAGCTACCGATTTCAATAGTTATGTCACCGTATGCACTGCAGAAGGTGCACCCCAAAGAGTGAACGGGAGAATGGCTGCATCCACACAACCGGGATTGGGAATCACACCTGATATGAGCGTATTAGGAGAAGTCGTCGTTCAAGTAGAGTGAAGTAATACCATTTCTACTTGAAAATGTTGCTTTACTGTAGCACATTCTGTTAGATTGTGCCGTTCCCCGTTTCATTTCTAAACAGCCGGTAATGAAAAGTTAATTAATAGAAATGGTATAATATGGCAATAAGAATCCTATCCGCCGCAGATGTTCGTGCTGCACTACCAATGTCCAAAGCAATTGCGGCAATGCGTCATGCATACAGTCAACTTTCAGCGGGTAAAGCAATTGCACCACCCCGACAACATATCACCTCTGACAAAGGTGTCACGCTCATAATGCCTGCCTATTTACCCGAAAACAGCGAATTCGGGATCAAAGTCGTCTCTGTCTATGACGAAAATCCAGACATCAATCTGCCGCGTATCACTGCAACAGTATTAGTCCTTGATCCTGAGACGGGTCTTCCAAGAGCGTTTATTGATGGTACAAGCATTACAGCTATACGCACGGGTGCAGGTGGTGGTGTAGCAGCTGACCTACTTGCACGACAGAACGCAAAGAAAGTCGGACTTTTCGGAGCAGGTGTGCAAGCAAGGGCACAACTCCAAGCCGTTATGAATGTCAGGGGCATTACGTGTGTAAATCTCATCAGTCGCACACAATCCTCAGCACAACAACTCGCTTCAGAAATTGCAACTTGGGATGATGCTCCCGAAGTCAATCTCACATCTACACCACATGAAGTGGTCATGGATGCCGATATCGTTATCTGTGCAACAACATCCGCCACCCCGCTCTTTGATGGCAACGATCTAAAACCGGGCACACACATCACAGCAGTCGGCACGTTTGTTCCAGAGAAACGCGAAGTTGATACGACAACTATCAGGCGGGCAAATCGCATCGTTGTAGATTCGCGAGAGGCCTGCTCAGAAGAAGCAGGGGAGCTGATCATGCCAAACACAGAAGCAGATGCAGAAATTGGTGAAATCGTTAATGGAGATAAACCCGGTCGACAAGCAGATGATGAAATCACCTTTTTCAAATCAGTAGGTGTTGCCGTACAAGATGCAGTCGCAGCTGCAGCAGTTCTGAAAGAGGCAGAGAAAAAAGAACTCGGCATTCTTGTAGAGATGCATCAATAGAAAAATACTTGATTTATTTTGTCAGGTTTGGTATTATTTACCAACGATTTTGAATAATAGAAGGTAGGTATTATGAACAAAATATTGCAGTTCTTTCTGTATCCATGTATCTGTCTTGTCACAGTGCTGTTAATAGTCTTTTCCGGCTGTGGTGACAAACAGGACAAGAAGTGGTTAAAAATCTATGGTGGTGTAATCGGTGGAAGTTTCTCTCAATTTGCAGGCGGCATTAATCAAGTTGTCAAACAACGAGAACCTACGTTGAAACTATCAATCGTCGCATCTGCAGGTTCAGTGGAAAATACACGTCGTGTTAACGAGGACAAAAATGCACTCGGTGTTGTATTTGCATCTGAGAGTTCTCTCGGATACAACGGGCAAGAAATATTCGCAGAAGGGGGCCCCAAAACAGATATTAGAATGGTAACACTTCTTTATTTTGCCTACGGCCAATTCTCAACACTACAAAACAGCAATATACATCATTTTGAAGATATTGTTGGTAAAAAAATTGCTTGTGGTGCACCAGGATCTGGTACTGCAAAAACACTGGAACGATTGGCAAAAGCCGCCGGTATCTGGGGACAATTTACACCGATTTATAGGGGGGGTAGTCCGGCTGCACAAGAACTACAAGATGGACAAGTTAGAGGTTTTATGTGGTTAGTCAGTGTGCCGAACAGCGCAATTATTGAGTTAACAGCAATAAAATCCATCCGAATGATTGATCTGGATACACCCGCTACAACACACGGTCTTTACGACAAATATCCATATTATTATCCAGGAAGTTTACCTGAGGGGGCTTACGAAGGAAAGGTAGAAACAGTAAAAACAATCATGATGCCGACTGTGCTGATCGCAAACAAGGCAGTTCCAGATGAAATCATCTATAACATTATAAAGCATATCTATTCAGACAAAGGACATCAAGAAATGGTTCAGACGAATAAAGCAGCATCAGATATGACAATAGAGAATGCTGAGAAAGCGTTTGTCATTCCATTACACAACGGCGCATATAGATTCTGGCAGGAACAAGGTGTAGAAATTCCCAAACGTGCACTGCCAGTGGAAGATGATAAACGTGCACTGCCAATGGAAGATGATATTTGAACATCAACATCATACGGCAATGTAAGGGCAATAGATGCAAAACAGTAAGAATATTGGATGGAAAGCAACAAGCAAATTAGGTGTCGTTGCAGCAGGCGGAATGAAAGCTGTAGAAGCTGGAATCCAAATCTTGGAAGCAGATGGAAACGCTGCAGATGCCGCAGCTGCAACTATCCTCGCACTCAATGTGACTGACCACGGAGAATGTTCAATCGGAGGAGAAGTACCACTACTCATATATGACGCAGAAAACAAGGAAGTTAAATCCCTCTCCGGACAAGGACGGGCTCCGATGTCTCAGAATGCAATTGATTGGTACATGAAGAACGGTATACCGAACAGAGACATTAAGATGGCGCCCGTGCCATCTGTCGTAGACCTATGCACAACAACGCTTAAGCGATACGGAACAAAAACGTTTCAGGAAATCGTAACGCCTACTTTAGCACTGCTTGACACGGGTGAAAGAGAATGGCATCCAAAATTAGCGATGACACTGCGACGAATGGTTGATGAAGAACAGAATACATCGGGAAGTCGAGAGCAGAAAGTCCAAGCAGCAAGTGACCGGTTTTATGGACGCAACGGTGTCAACAGCGATATCGCTGATGCATTAGAATCCTTCTATATTGAGAAAGGCGGATTTCTTCGTAAGAATGATCTTGCAACACACGTAACTTTGATCGAACAACCTGTGACAGTTGACTATAAAGGGTATACCGTATACAAGTGTGGACCGTGGACCCAAGGACCCTATCTCTGCCAAGCATTGCGTCTGTTGGAAGGTTTTGATCTGAAAGGTATGGGACACCTCTCAACAGATTATGTACATGTGGTAACAGAAGCACTCAAGTTAGCGATGGCAGATAGAGATGAATATTATGCAGACCCTGACTTCGTTGATGTGCCTATCTCTCAATTGCTCTCTGATGCTTATACTGAGATACGTCGACCCCTCATTGACATGGAGAAAGCATCACACGAAGCCAGACCTGGTGATGTTGTAAACATGAGGCCTTTGAAAACAGACGGTGTATTTCGACCGGGTATTGGTGGAACCACAACTTGTGTCATTGCTGATAGATGGGGAAATGTGGTTTCTGCTACACCCAGTGCAAATGTTCATTTTGAAGACAACCTTGGCGGATCAACAGGTGTAAGTTATGGAAACCGTTTACGCAGTCTCAATACCACCCCAGGACATCCGAACTGTATTGAAACAGGTAAACGCCCGAGAATAACACTTACACCAACATTAGTCCTTAAAGATGGCACACCTATCTTAGCAATAAGTGTCGCAGGCGGTGATCTACAGGATCAGACAACGCTGAATTTGCTACTGAATTTCATTGAGTTTGACCTATTACCTGAGACGGCTGTTAGGACACCTCGCTTTGCAACCGCGCATCATCAAGATTCTTTTGACCCACATCCCAACCGTGAGCAGACCTTTAAAGAAGCAGGTTCATTAACGATCAATAACAGTGTGAAAACGGGTATACGTGAAGAACTCTCAAGACGTGGGCATAAGGTTAGGGCGCAGGCCGGTCCAGTTGCTGTGCCTGTCATGCTATATGTTGATCAGGACAGGGGAACATACTATGCCGCTGGCGATCCTGCTGCTGGTAGACATGCTGCTGGTTTGATAGAATCATAATAACATACATACGTTTTCTCATTAATCAATTCATCTTGTCAGTCAATTAATAACGTCATCTATTGGTTTCGTTATGCCCTTTCTGTGCTAAGAACTAATGTAATCTACCATATTATAGGATAGCTGTCAATCAATACGTCAGGCAAATGATGTTAATAAGTTATTTCCCTTTACTTTACACAATCCATGTGTTAAAATACAAG
>CAZURU010000344.1:0-5658 GCA_964623585.1 uncultured bacterium | reverse complement strand
TGGCGTGCCTCTACACGACCGACGCAAATGGTATATTATAAAGTAGAAATGGTATAACATCAGTCTAAATAGCTAAATGAATGGACGGGCGGTTCATGCATATAAACCGTCCGTACTACATTTACAAGACTTCAATTATCGGAGATTAATAAAATGATTTCTAAAACAACAACCTCTATACTGCTGATCATACTTATATTATGCATCGCTCTACCGACAAGTAACGCAAGAGTATTTGACAGAATAATCGCCTTTGTGAATGACGATGTCATAACCAAACGACGGCTTGACTTAGTCGTTAAACAACGGGCTTTTGAACTACAACAAATGCACAGATACACAGAAAATGAGGCACTTAAAGAAGCAGAAAAAGAACGGGGTGAATTGCTTGATGGACTTATCCGACAGAAGTTAGTTCTGGAAGCAGCCTTAACGCTGAAGGTGGAAGTAACAAACGTAGAAATTGAAGAACAGATCCAAAAGTACAAAAACCAATTTCAGATATCATCAGATGAAGACTTTAAGAAAGTGCTTAACCGAGAAGGACTAACGTTAGCAGCGTTTCGAGAACAACTACAACGAAACTTGATGACTGAGAAACTCGTCATGGGGAGAATCTTACCCCGCCTACAAGTTCGGGATAGTGACGTTCAAAAGTTTTTTGAAGAAAACAGAGACCAATTACCAACTAAAGCAGATAGAGTACATTTACGGAAAATATTCATTGCATATAAACCTTCCGAAGCAGAAAAGAAAGATGCTCATGACGAAGTGAAGCAAGCACTCACGGATATAAAAATTGATAAGACACAATTTCAAGCAATTGCCAGAAATATCGCCGATAAACATAACCTAAATACGCAAGTCGGTTTTCTGATTGAGACGACACCTGCAGAAATCTTGTCATATCCGAATGCATTCTTAACAGTTCTTTCTAAACTGAAATCAGGTGAGATAAGTGAACCTATTGAAGCGGAAGATGGATATCATGTTTTCATGGTAGAAACACGAACAGATGAGAAAATCACTTTCAGACATTTAACAGTGCCATTCTCTTTCAGTCAAAAAGTTATACAGAACGCAAAAGATATGATGCAGAATATAATAAAAAAACTGGAAGCAGGTGAAAGTTTCGCAGAATTAGCAAAATTGCATTCAGATGATATTGAGACTAAAACCGATGAAGGCGACATTGGTTTTCATACACTTACAGCATTAAATCCTAACATACAGAAGATCGTTGAACCGCTTGAAGTTGGGAAATTCAGTGAAACGTTGGAATTAGATAATGGACTTCATATCTACAAAGTTGAAAGCCGTGAAACCCCTGAACTCACACCACAAGAGAAGCAACAGATAATCGGAATATTGCGACAACAGCTTTTTGAAAAAGAATGGACAGCATACACGGATTCACTGCTGGAAAATGCCTATATAAAAATCAAACCAGATGCCGTACCATCAACCGAAACGAAAGAAAAATAACAGCATTGAATAGGAAACGTATTAGGACAAAAAGATATTAAGTCGTAGTAAAAAATGAGCCAACATAAGAACACGTTAATGCAGAGAACTTCTTTGCATAACATTAAATCCAAGAATAAACAGCCTATACATAGGTTGTTGTTTCTGTTTTCTATTCTCATTGTCCCTCTCTCCTGCTTGTTATTACCAATACGGTCATTATATGCACAGACCCCAGAAACACCTTCACAAGAATCATCCGAAAACGTTGATACGAATGAAACGCAATCCTCAACAACGCCTCAACAGGTATTAGACCCTGAGACCATGTCACCTGAACCTGATACAGTCATTGGTGATGGGGATGAGGTAATTATTCTGGACAATCTTGTACGCATTCACGGCGATGCCCTTATAAAGTATGATAATGTAACGTTACGAGCAGATCACGTATGGGCAGATTTCAATGAGAACCTGATGCGCGCAGCTGGAAACGTCTATCTAAAAGTCGGTGAAGAGGAGACATTCTCCGATGAACTCGTTTTCAACCTTGATACGAAAAAAGGAATTGCAAGAAATGGATTTACATTTAGCGATCCCTGGTACTTCGGTGGCAGTGAAATCTTCAAAATAGAACATAAGAAATCGTACATTCGAAGCGGTTCGTTGACAACCTGTTCGCTGAAACACCCGCACTACTATTTCAGTGTGTCCGAAGTCATTATCAAGATGAATCAGGAGATGATAGCAAAGAATATCGTCATGAAAATCGGTGGGATTCCGCTATTCTATTTTCCCGCTATCCGACGCGATCTACGCAAAGATAAAGTCGCGAAAATTGTTGTGAGAATCGGAACAGATAGTTACCAAGGTCCAAATATCAGCATCATATATCCATTCCTACGACAGAGACGATACGACGCTGCACTTCTTTACGATAGAAGCGCACGTAGAGGACAAGGTTTCGGTTTTGAGGGGAAGTATAGATTCAATGATACGAAGTTTAGAGAAATATATATTCCAATTCCTCCCGACGCAACACCTGCACAACGCACGAAACTAAAAGAAAAAGCAGAAATGCTTCACGATCAACTTGAGGGGGACTATGATCGCTATTGGCTAAAACAACTATTTCTGGAGTATCAAATTACAGAAGAGGACGCAAATAGGGCAAAAGAGGAAGCAGATAAGATACACCAACAACTTAATGAAGAAAACGCTAAGTTCGCTGAAATCGCACAGAGAGAATCTGACCACACGGATACACGATACGAAGGCGGAGATATGGGATTTCTGACAATAGGTGAAACGGATCAGGATGGTAAACCCATTCTTGAGCCAATTTTAGAGGACGCTGCATTCTCTCTTAAAGAGGGAGAAATCAGTCCTGTCTTAAAAACTGATACGGCTTTCCATATCCTAAAGGTAGAACGGATACTCAATGTCTACGGAGAAAAAGAGATAAGACTATCTCGAATCGATATTGCAGTCACAGCAAGCAATGAAACACAACAGAAGGTGAGAGCAGTCGCAACGGAAATCCATGAACGGGCAATTGCAGGTGAGACTTATGAAAAACTCGCTGCAGAATTCCCTGAAGCAGAACTGTCTGAAATCAACGAAGGAAAAGGACTACCCCTAAATGAAATGGCTTCAGGGTGGCAGTATTCTGTCAGAAGATTAGAAAAACCTGGAGATATTACTGAACGAAATCCTGTTTTTTCACCTGAAGGACTCTATATCTTCCAACTCATCAAAAAGGACGAAACACCAACGTTTGAAGAACTTGCAGAAGGTTTTGAAGCTGAATGGGAAACCTTTCAAGCAGAGGTATTAGCAACGCCAGATGAACAGGAAACTGATACCGACACAGATGATGTAAAGCAAAACGAACAAGAAGAAAAACCGATACAACCTACTTTGAACGGTAAGAAACAAAGTACTCCATCTAAAGATGCTGAAAAAACTGAAGAAATTACGGATGAAGCAACAAATGACGAAGATATGACCTCGGAAACTAAAGAAGATGATAACCCGCTACAGGTTGAAAAACATGACGATATAATTGATAAATCACATCAACATTCGGAAACCGATGAAAACACGGATGAAACAGAAATCGGAAAAGAGGAAGAAGATAAAATAGAGGTCTATAGAAAACACGGATTTCGCGGTAGATGGGAAGACCACCGACAGGTAGCTTCTGAAGCACAAAGTTTGTACGCAGGAGAATATAGCAGATTAATAGATACAAAAGAGTCGTATCACATCCTAAAAGTTGATCGGAAACGCAGCTATTACGGAGATATCTATCTATACGGTGCAGACGAATACTCCTTCAGCAGGCAAGATGCTACGCGTATCGGCAGACGTTGGAATATGCGGTGGGGACATAGACAATCGTTCTTCACACCCTGGGATAGCAAGAAAGACGGTCGTCGTCCGATTAGTTTTGTAGGACGAACTGCATGGCGAGCTGAGCATTACAGAGAAGAATTGAAACTACCGAATGAATCCTCAATCAATTCATTTGGAATACTCACTTACGGTGCAGCATTTTCTGCAGCAAGTGATAAAGACATTGATAAAGATGGAAACCTACGCTTCTCACGAGAAACCATCGGGGATTTTACGGGTAGACTTGAGGTCCGACATGTGCACGACTTCTCAAATGACAACAATACCGCACTTCAAAAACTACCGCAATTAACGCTGAACTTTTCTCGCATGCGATTCAGTAGACTACCACTCTTCGAGAATATCAATGACGGTTTAGTGAGCATATCAGAAAAAGCAAAAACGGATATACCAATTCTCTCAGTCTTCGCAATTCCTACACTTGAAGACACCAGTTTTGATATGGATATCGAGTTTGGCAACTTCTATAGACAAACCTACCGTAATAAATTTGGCGAAGACGAAAAGGACATATTCCTACAGTCTATGGATGTAGGATTTGACCTACGTAAACAATCGAGTATATTCATAACACCGCTGCGAGAACTCAAAATAAGTGCAAACTTGAACACTAACGTAATATGGCATGCAAAAGACCAAGAGAAGAACAGAAACATCATACGCGGTGTTTATAGCATCAGAACCCAAGCAACGAATACACTGTTCCGAATATACAGCCCCAGATTTATTCCCGGTGTCAGAAAAATACGTCATGAGCTGCAATCTTCATTGACCTTTGATTTCCAGCCACCCATTGATGCAAACGAAAATCTTTATCCATTTGGGCCAAGTACCTATTTCTTTGAGCGTAAAAGACTAACCTACAACTTTAACACAAACTTTGAGATTAAAGCCAGACGCAGTCAATCTGCACATCGTATTTTTCATTTTGATACGCGACTCACTGCTGATTTTACAGAATTTGAAGCACTCTATAGACGACAATATGAACCTATAGAAAGTGATTTTACCATCGTCCCACTCCCCAGTCGTAATCTGAATATGACAGTCCGGCTTACCCATGACCCCAATCCACATCCCGATAATGGGGAAAGATTTAAAATGGTCGGTATAAGGACCAATATCAGATATACCCGTCAAAGCTGGAATGTCAGTTTAGGTAATTCTTTTAGTAAGCGACACACCTCAATTCGTGCTGCGCGTTCAATGACAGCAACTGGCAGATACAGATTCAGCAAAGAGCTGGAATTCGATTTCAGTCTCATCTATTATCCAATAGAGCGGCAGTTTTATTCGCAACGCATCAGTATAAACCGAGATTTGCACGATTGGAATTTGCGTCTATCTTGGAGCCGTGTCGGCATTAAACGGGACCCTCCGTTTGACAATGTCAGGCAAGACTTCACATTCCAGGTTAACCTAATAGGTGAGCCAGCAGTCTCTATGGGGTTTGGTTACGATGCAACTACTGAAACCTGGGGACTCCATACCCTACCAGCAGGTGTTCCGTATAATGCCTTCGGCACAGGCAATTCACTCGGTAGATCCTTCTTCTAAAGAAACGTGAGTTTGTGCTATAATTCACGCCTCTCGGATACGAAATGGTGTGAGTGAATGCAACCGAAATGATTAATCAAACTCACGTTAAAGAAATGTAAATGCCCTCCGCAACCAAGCACCAAATGAAGAATCAATCAAGATCTTTCAAAGCACTTATAATGGTGGAAGCAGAAGTCCTTGAATACGCAGAATCAAGAGATTTCCATCCAATCGTCC
>CAZURU010000343.1:0-5662 GCA_964623585.1 uncultured bacterium | reverse complement strand
GATATAGCGTACAAAGTCACGCTATATCTGATATAATCTAATCTTATTTCGACAATTGAATGCCTCTGCAACTCCTACAGGGTGTGTAAAGATTTTGTCACTTAAAAAAAGGATCGCTGAACCTTGCTCCAGCGGAGCAATATGTCTATAGAAAAAGGATTATCAACGGGCTGCACTCCAGCGGAGTGCTATGTACATAAACGGACGCGTAAAGATTTTGCCCCTTAACTGTCGGAATCGTGGATTATCACGGATAACGCGGATTGTTGAGTTTGTGTATCAAGGTCCTATTCACAAAGGATGTCTCCTTCTGAATCGTTTGCTGATTATCTATCTGTAGTGAAAAAATGCTAATCCTACGCATACATCCTTGAACCTCCAAGCCAATAATCCGCGCAATCCGTGTCATCCGCGATAATCCGCGATTCTGACAAAAAAGGTGACAATAATTTTACACACCCCATGTTTATTGTTGCGTAGGTCATAAACTTCTGCTAACATTACTCTGGTGTAATTATAGCAGGTATGGTGGTTTAATTCACGCTATATCTACATGTTCTATTGTGAACGGTACAAAGAGGCACAATCTAACAGAATGTGCTACAAAGAGGTAGTGTCTTTTATGTTAGAGATCAACTTATGAATATTCGCACACAATTGACTTTTAGTTATATAGGTATCGTGTTAATAGTGCTGTTTGCGTTTTACTTTTATCTTGGTGGTGCGCTGGAAGATTTGCTAAGTGACCGCATTACCAATGAGTTACAGGTGCAAGCTGCACTAACAAGAGAGTTTCTGATTGAAGAACTCCCTGAGAAGGATTCTTTTAGTTATGATAACATTGACGGTCTCGTTGATAGACTCGGTAAAACAGGTAAATTTCGTTTAACTTTCATAGATGAGAATGGTGTAGTTTGGGGTGATACTGAAAGAAATGGTCAATCACTGCTAGCTATGGACAATCATCTCGAACGACCAGAAGTCAAGGAAGCGATTGAGTCTGGTTCTGGTATGATCAACAGAAAAAGCGATACGACAAAGAAAGAATATAGATACCTTGCACTCCCAATTGAAAGGCAAGGTATCTCAATCGGTTTCTGTCGTGTTGCTCTCCCGATGGAGGCTGTCAATACTGCACAGGGTAATTTGCGGAGAATGTTACTCTATGCGACTATTGCGGGTTCAGTTCTTGCGATTGTGTTTGGCTTTTTCAGCACTGGTGCTATTGTAAAACCGATTAGAAAACTGACTGAGA
The DNA here is from genome assembly GCA_964623585.1 of uncultured bacterium. GTDB lineage: Bacteria > Poribacteria > WGA-4E > WGA-4E > WGA-3G > MSPOR6. The sequence goes on along the minus strand of CAZURU010000343.1, from coordinate 4,407 downwards.
TCACACAATCTATCGCTGCAGGAGAGATCACATCAAGGGTTGAGGTGAAATCGGATAATGAGATGGGACAACTCTCCCGAAACTTCAATATCATGACAGACAGAGTTCAGGAACAGATTGATATGATATCAGTAGAGAATAAACGACTTGAAACCATCTTAAACAACATGAGTGAAGGAGTTCTACTGATAAATGGATCAACAGAGATAACTTACGCAAATCCGGCAGCTATTGTGATGCTGAACTTGCCTGATATATATATTGGAAGAGCGTTAATTGAAATCAACCGAATTCCGGAACTACAGGCACTGCTGATAGAAGCAGAACGGACTGCATCTGTAGCATTTGCCGAAATTCGTCTTGAGAATCTGAGGGAATCAGAAGCAGAGGTTACGATAGTTCCTGTAGTTGCTGAAAATGAGTATGTGATTGTTATACACGATGTGAGTCATGTGAGGCAGTTGGAACGGATTAGAGCAGATTTCGTTGCGAATGTTTCACATGAATTGCGGACACCTCTGACCACAATTCAGGGATATGCTGAAACGTTGTTGAACACAAAACCGTCCAAAAGCAAGAAACGTAAGGAATTCGCAGCGAAGATCTTGAAGCATTCAACACGACTGACTCGTCTGGTCTCAGATTTATTGGAATTAGCACGGCTTGAATCGGGAGATATTGAGTTGAAACGGACTGCATGTGACCTGAATTCATTCAGCGAACAAATTATGGATGTGTTTGAACCTGTTTTGGAGGAGTCGGAATTGACGTTACAGTGGGATATGCCTAAGGACTTACCGAAGGTGAGTGTAGACAGTCAACTCTTCATGCAAGTATTTGTTAATCTCATCGACAATGCGATTAAATACACACCAGATAGCGGTGTGATAGAGGTTACAACCGAAGTGTCAGGATCAGACAGTGAAACGTCCCATGAAGTCATAGTCCATATAAAGGATACCGGTATTGGAATTCCATTAGAATCCCAATCACGTGTATTTGAGAGGTTCTACCGTGTAGATAAGGACCGAGCGCGTGAGATGGGTGGAACCGGTTTAGGATTAGCTATTGTGAAACACATTTTATTGTGCCACGATGGAAGAATATGGCTGGAAAGTGAATTGGGTGAAGGCACTGTGTTTCATTTTTCTCTACCCGTATATACGGAGGATTAAATCTGCCACACCTCTTGTGTCCACGCCATTTCCCAAAATAGATACTCATAACGACTGCTCAGTAGAAAATTCTTCTGAAGTCTCTCTTTTTCTAAAGGACTACTGTTTTCTGTGATCTGATTCAGCAGATTGCGTAGTGATACACCTAAATCAAGGAATTCGGGTGAAGCGTACATCTCGATCCATTCTTGGTATAATGGTTCAGGAGAGCCGCCTTGTTCGGCAAGTGTTGTTCCAATTTCAGCGTATCCCCATTGACATGGTAAGACTCCTGCAATAACGTCAGCTAATGTGCCGGTCTGTGCAACATGAAGCAGGTGTCGTGAATACGCGTGTGTCGTAGGTGCAACTGGTGCGGTTTCCATTTCAGCAGGTGAGATACCGAATTTATCACAGTATCCACGGTGCAGATCCATTTCTGTATTCAAGGTCTCATTTAGGAGTGTTGCAAATAGTGCCATAGTTGCTTCATCGGTTGCTTTGATGACACCGTAAGCAAACACACGACTGTAATCCAACAGAAACAGATAATCTTGAATCAGATAGAATTTGAATTTTTCTTTCGGTAGGTTTCCATCAGCAATCCCACGTACGAATGGATGTTTAAGGTCTGCTTCCCATATAGGTGCAGCGTATTGTCTGAGTTCATCGGTTAATTTTTTCTTTTGTGTCAATATGTCTCCTTATCCATGAGGCGTGAATTGTAGCACAAACTTTCAGTTTGTAGGACATTTTCGCAAACTGGAAAGTTTGCGCTACATTATCAAACTCACGTTATTATACGTTCTTATGCTAAAAATTGGGTTCTTTAGACTCTTTTTGTTTCTCATCTTCTGAATTGTATTCTTCAGTTTCATCTGTTTCATTGACTGTTGGCACTTCACTCTCCTTGCTTGCGGTGGTTAATTGTTTGATGCGTTTGCAGAGTCCCTCAAAAAGTGTTGTATTTGTTTCCGCTGCTTTCAATTCGGCAGATAATTCTGTCCACTGCCGTTCGGAAATATCGTTTCTGGATTCTACACTGCATTTGCGTTTCATATAGAGCCAGAGATCCTCTTTACTGATGCTTGCTTTTTCAATGGCACCTGAGAGATTCTTTGCAATGGCAAATGTTGCTTTCTGTGCATTCGTTATATTCCCCTCTGCTTGTTTAGGGATGGGTTGTTGTAGTGCAGCATTTCCAGCATTCACTTTACGGTGTAGATAATAGTTCAACACTTCCCGTATGACAGGTACTGGAAGCAGCTGCTTGATTGCATTTCGTTGTGCTTTGTGAATTGCTTTCGTAAATGCATAAGGATCAGGTCGGCTGCCGTTCTTTTTCGCTTGCGAAAAAGCACCGAACCGAGATGAACCTGTTATCGTATCAACAGCTTTCACGGTTGCGATCCATGAGTCCTCAGTTTCTTCATAGTTAACTTCTTCAACTTGTATTCCTCCGCGTCGATTTGCTGCTTCGTTAATGCCTGCCAGTGTTAATCCTTCAACGATTCTTCCCCCTTGTTTGAATGAGTAGACATAATCCTGTATCGTCTGTCCGGTCATTAACTCAACGATAGCTTGGTCATCAACTTGGTCAACGACTTCGTATTCTGTGGTTACAGGCACCATTTCATCCTTTTTTTCCTCTGACATAGTATATGCTCCGTGGTATGAATATTGTTTATTTATTATAGCATGTTCCTCATTGTAAGTCAACGACTTTGTTTTTCTGTTAACATGTAATTGCCAGAGGCATTCAATTGTCGAAATAAGATTAGATTATATCAGATATAGCGTGACTTTGTACGCTATATCTGATATACTTCACCTTAAAAACATTTAACGCAAGTTTTATGAGGTGAATAATGACAAGAACAGAATCTCGCCATCTACTTGATATGTTAGCAGATATTACACAAAAACATTTGCACAGATACATAAGGATCTCGGTGCACATACAGATACTTGCACTACTACTGAAAAAGGTAATGGTTGGCTCCAAACGCGCACGATGACGACAAGCACAATCCTGGTTGATACAGAATATGTGTCGTGGCCGGGACTGGCACAAGTTTATCAATATAAGGCAGAACGGGAAAACACTCGCAATGGGGAAAAAGAGACTATGACACAATATGGCATAACAAGTTTACCACCTGAGCAGGGGACAGCAGAACGGATTTTAAGGATCCGTCGTGGGCATTGGGCAATAGAGAACCTATCTCACCGCACGCGGGATGTGCTCTATGATGAGGACGCATCTCAAGTCCGGTGTGGCAACATACCTCAAGTGATGAGTGCATTACGAAATGCAACCATTAGTCTATTGCGCACTTCTGGAAACACAGAAATAGCTTATGCATTCCGATATTTTGCGGCAAGCCTGAAGAAGCATTAACTCTTCTGGGAGCAAACATCGACAATTGAATGCCTCTGGTTTAAACTACATGATACCTTGAAGCTTCGCTCTACTTCTGCTATAATGAGATGTAGATCGTCTACAATATAAGACTTGACCCTGCATTAATATCTTTGGGTCGGAGTATCAGAAAGATGGCAGTACCACTTCTTGACATGCAGTCCATTACGAAAGACTTCCCCGGTGTGCGTGCTCTTGATGATGTTAATTTTGCTGTGGATGCTGGTGAAATACATGCCATCTGTGGTGAAAATGGAGCTGGAAAGTCAACGTTGATTAAGATACTCGGTGCAGTGCATCCTTACGGCACTTATGATGGATCACTAAGAATGAATGGAATTGAACAACAGTTCCAAAATGTGCGGGATGCTGAACACGCTGGTATCGCTGTTATACATCAGGAATTAGCATTGATCCCTGAGATGACTGTTGCTGAAAACATCTACCTCGGCAGAGAACCACGAAAATTAGGTGTTATTGACAAATCCAAATTATATCAAGATGCGGGAGAGTTGTTATTGCAGTTTGGCTTAGATATTCCGCTTGAGGGTAAAGTATATGAACTCGGTATTGGACAGCAACAACTTGTTGAGATAGCCAAAGCATTGTCTTGGCATGCACGGCTGCTTGTTCTGGATGAACCTACAGCAGCGTTGACCCATAGTGAAGTGGATATTCTCAGACAGATTCTGATGCAGCTACGCGATAAAGATGTTGCTTGTATCTACATTACACACAAACTGAAGGAAATTTTTCAGATTGCTGACAGCGTGACAGTGTTGCGAGATGGTAGGTCAATTGCAACGCACTCTATAGATGCGTGCTCAGAGG
>CAZURU010000342.1:0-5668 GCA_964623585.1 uncultured bacterium | reverse complement strand
CCGGATTGTACAACTCAATATCCCGCTTTGTCCCGTCATTTTGGATGTCAATCCCATTTTCGGTTAGGATTTTTGTTTCGTAATCTTGATAAAGTGCCATAAGTTTTTCTATTTTTAGTTCTGGCTGAAGCTCTGTAAATTTGCAATCAAATGTCAACCATCAAGGAAGCGCGCTATTGCGTTTTCTTCCCACTCGCGATAGTTTTCTGGGTCATCTTGAAATTTTTGCCATGCGGCGTTCAACAATGCGACTGGCGAGATAAAAGTTGATTCCGATTCCTGATTTGAAACCTCTGACTCCTGAAATCCACGTGGCGTAGTTTCTATGATCATATCGTCTAGTTTATTCTGAATCACAGAGAGGAATGCTGAGTCATAAAAACCGTCGTAATCTTCGATAACTCCAAGCGCGGTGGCAACTTCATTCCATTTTTCTTCCAAATCGGTAACAACTGCATTGTAGCCTACCTGTCGCGCGCGATCCGCAAGCAGATGGATGCGGATCCAAGTGACAGGATGGGCACTATTTACGAGCTCCTCCCTCGGCATGTAGTACTGTCTACGCCCAAGTATTCTGAGATGCATTGAAAACGCATAGGCGAATGAGGGACCACCCATCATGAAACCAATAGCGTCACAGAAGCATTCTTGTGCCCATTCATACCATCTGTCAACAATAACTTCCCGATTTTGCTCTTGTGCCTCTGCATACTTGTCATCTCGCTCCACAGCCGGTCGAAGCAAATCTTCAATTTCTGCTTGCAATTCTTCTACCAAATCGTCCATTTCCGGTTGATGGCATCCAAAAAGTAAATGTCCAAACTCATGAAAAAAAATAGGCAAGTTGAGCAATCCTTGTTGTGCAGCACAAGGCGTAAAGTAAATGCTAGGTTTAATCGGCCAAATGCTGAATACTCCATCACCTATTGCCACCGGAATACTTTTCGTCCGGAGATGTGTCGCGTGTATCCATAACAACAATTTTAAGGGCAAGCGATCTGAGGTACGAACTCGGAGAATAGGCGTAGCCTGATATTGATTAAGGATAGAGAAATCGTTGGATATACTTTGTGTCTCGCTTAATATGTCTTTGAGGAGGCTTTCCTGTCCAAGCCCAAGATACCTGATATTTTGAAGGACCCTTTGGTAAATATTTTCACACTCGTTGGTGACCCAATCTGTATAGGGTTTGAGTTCCTCAGGTATCTTAACTCTTGCATTGCTTAGACTGTGCTGTAGTTTCTCGATCTCATAGCGCAAAGCGACGTTGTTTTGTTTGAGGAGGTCTTGCAATTAGATTCCTCCTAAAAGTACTTCCGTATCGCCTGCGAGATGTTCTTCAAGGAGCATTCGAAGTTCTTCCAAAACAAGCAGAATGTCTTGCTTATCTGTGTCCTTGTCAGAATAGATCAGCTGAGTAATATCGGAAAGTTTACCACGAAGCGAGGGAGACTGAATTCGATAGTTGCGTTTTGCAGCAATGAAGTTCTTCACAAACTCCCGTCGGCGCGCATCGATCCCCAGCAAAGGTTTGGTTTCTGCCTTCTCGGCGCGCTGTACTATAATATCTAATTCCTTGAAAAAGGAATTCAGTACTTCCTTCGCTTCAACTACTACCTTTGCACTTTTCAAATCAGCATGCCCCGCCATTTCCAATTTAATATGAATAGACACAGTATTAACAGCGGAAAGCAGTTTTTGATTTTCGTGAAAACTTTGAACGGCTAGCTCTTGTGGTTTCATGGTTTTCACTCCTGCGTTATCTTTCCAACATCTCTGTGGAGTTCCACTTATTAAATCCGTGAAATTTCTTGTGAGGTGCCAATCTGCTTAAGTTCAAGTAGAGATCCTCCGTGGGATTTCCTGCGAATCTCGGTTTTTAAGTGCATCGTCGGTCCGTTTAAGCTCAAGTGGAAGCTTCTGAGCGACATTGGGGTTGGAAAAGTTAAGGTGCGTGGAAGCGTACACCGCCTTAGTTACACGATCCATATCAATGCCATCACTCTGACCCACGAGCATAACTGGAGCAGCTGTTCCTTGGTACCGTGTGGGTGCTCCTGTCGTTGTAAGCACTACTCTGCGATTGTCCAAGACAACGGCTTCACCTTCAAGTATTTGTTCAACTCTATTTTTCTCTATTCTTACCCATAGGCGGATTCCTTTCTTGATGCTTTTATGGAAATCTACGACATCTACCTCCGCCGTTTTCACAAGGAGTCTTTTTTCAATTAACTCCTCTTTTGCTTTGTTGATGCCTTCTAATTCACGGCCACATTCGCGTCCGTCACGTAGGATCAAAAGAGAACGAGGCATTTGAAAATCTCGCCGTTCTGCCGCCTTTTTGAAAAGTTTTACAATTTCTTCGCGTAGAACGAGTTCGTTGATTGTCTCATGCTTCGAGTCAATTTTTCGTAGAACGACCGTTCTGATGGAAATAGACGGATGAAAGATCAGGAGAGATAACGCAAAATCCCGTTTATTTCTTCCGACATCGATTGCGAGATGAACGTCATAGTAAGGTTCATCTCCAACCCCCCAAGGAATGCAGTCCATCTGTTGTAGCACATCCAGAGTTATCATCTCAATAAATGAGTTCCAACCTCGTTCTGCTTTGGAGTGTTGGTTTTCACCGTGATTACCTGTTAATTTGAGTTGACCGGACTTGTTTTCCAGCTCTCTGGATGTGATTCGCTTGACCCGCCAGTTAGGAAGTTCAAAGGCAACTTTGTAGTAGGTTTCTGGAGCCTGATTGTCAAATACAAATACTATAATTCCAGGTTTTGAGTGTCGGTTAAGCTCCAAAAAAACCTCATCCAGAGTGTCATAAGGTACGATTTCAGGAACAATCTGCTTTTTTGTCAGTTGCTTCAGATGCTCGGTGACATTCATAATGAGACGGCTGTGCGTTTCTTCTTTTACCTTTTTCGGTATGGCGAAATAGATAATCCGGTCCATCGAAACAGGCACATTCAAACAGCCAACTTTGCGGAGCATATGAAACCGTTGATCATAATGTTCTCGAAGTTCTACGTAACCTCGTTTCTGTGGAGCAGGTAAAGTCAACCCATTGAAAAATTGTAATGTTGGTGGTAAAAGTTTGATAACCTGCTCACTATGTGGTTGCCAGAAATATCGTGAAACACGCGGCTTTCCGTGTCCCAATAGATCGTTTCCGAAGTGTGTCCAAAAGTTATTGATGAGCCTAATTTTCTCCCTTGGTGCGATCTTATCCACCTTTTTGAGTGCTCTTGGGAGCGACTCATTCATCACCCGTAAACGGAGCAGTTTTGCAGCAACGGGTTGAGGTTCGCTTATGCCCCTAAAAGATACCATTGCAACACAGTCATCATCATCAATCTTTAAGTGTGGTTGTTTCTGTTGATAGTAATCAAGTAGTGAATCATACACTTTCCCATTGACAATTCGTTTTCCAGTTGTTGTGCAGGTAACTCCTGGTGGGCATTCGTTAAAGTAGCATTTCCTTTGCTTGTTCCCTAAATCATATAGTAGTGTTCCCTTTTGTCCGCGTTGGCGTTGACTTAAAGATTTAAAGTCTTCTTGCAGACGCTGCTGTTCATGATCTGGGATGTCGTCTCGAAAGATCTCCGCTATTGTGCTGCGGGTAAAGAACGCTGTGCTAATTTCCACTGAAATCCCAACACCGACTCCTTGGATTGGAAGTGCCGAGACTTCAAATCGTCTATAGGCATCAATATCTTCAGCAGTTTTAAACGGTTTAGTGTCTTGGAAGATGCGTGGACTATCAAAAGTTTGCATCTTTGAACGACGTTTTATTTGAATTAAGAGGTGCCGCTCAATAAGTTGAGCGAGTAGCGAAGCGTCGTTTTCGGAATGTGAAAATTGAATTTTTTGATTTGTTTCTCCGTCTTCCACTTGGACAATCCAGTTGCCCTCCTTCACCTCAAATGGAGAAATGGGCAACCTTGTAAGGACAAGAATCTGTTTTCGTATCCGACAATAAACAGCTGCCAAACCTTGACTTGCAAATTGATTACAAACCTTTTCCAACATTTCTGCTGAAGGATTCAGGGTCAAAATCTTAGCGTATCTTGTCCAAAGATATAGGTTCATCCCCGGCTCTACAATCCGAATATTTGTTTCAATCATGTTGATTTACTCCTTTGGGCAAACTTCTTGAAATTGACACAGGTCACAGATCTTTGATTGAGCACATGGAGTAAAAGCCTCTACAACCCCACGTCTTCCGTACTTATCCGCTTCCCGCATCCGCTCTAAATCTTGAAGAATTCGTACCTCAACTTGTGTCAGTGATTTTGCACTCACTGTAAACGGTAACACAGTATCATCAACTAAGTGCACCCGATAAGGCGTTATATAATCGGGTAGATGTTTGAATTCCTCTTTAACCCACCACGCGTAAGCGAGCATTTGTAAACTATCATCACTACTACTCGCGCTCCCTATTTTCCAATCAATTATCACAAGCTTATCGTCTTCACAATAGGCAAGATCTACTGCACCTCTAAAAATAAAATGGACTGTTTTGAAATAAATAGTCTTTTCTATTAGTGCTGCGGGTTTGCTGGCACCCTCACGGAATTGCGCGAGATTCTGGCTCTTCACAAAGTTTGCCAACGCTTCAATAAGTCGTTTTCCTGCCTCAATACAAACGGATTCAGCATCAGACCAACCGTAGTAAAATTCAAGTAACAACGCGGGAGGATACTGTTCGTCTGGTAGTGGAGTTCCGTGTTCATAATTTCGGGAGTACTCCAAGTCTGCATGGTATATCTTTCGAGCCCAATTCAGTAGCCGATCAAGGGACCATTGCTCTCCCTGTCGAATTTTGTTCAAATACGCCTTGACGACAAAATGCAATATTTCCCCCGTTCGTAAGTATCTATTCTGCAATACTTCCAAGAAGCGGAGTTTTTCCTTCTGCGGCTCATTTTTGGCTGTTTGTAAATTTGAACCGTAACGTTCATAATAGTACTTTCGGGGACATTGGTCCAATAAATTGCGGCGGGAGTAGGACCACTCCGAAAATTTAGATTTGTCGGATTCGTTATTCCACTCGCTCTCACTTTCCCCAAATAAAGTCATCTGTTCCCCAACCATATATCACCTCTCTTTACTATCGCAGCTTCTTGAGCTGTTGTCTGAGAGCTCCCCATTCGTCATCTGTGAGCGTCATCGTTTGTGCTTCACGCAGGAACTGTTGTGCCGACGGATTTTCGCTAATGGCTTCCTTTACCGGTGTCGGCATTTTTCCTGTCATCGCCAGCAGCTCATCAGGTGGTACACCGAGTTTTTCACAGATTTTGACGATAGTATCCGCGGCAGGCGGCGGCATCCGGTCGTTCTCAACTTTGCTGATATAAGAAAAGTCTACACCCACTGCAGCTGCCAGTTGACGCTGGGTTACACCTTTGCTCCGTCTTATTTCCTTGAGCGTTTGCCCGAAGGTTTTGGTTTCCATTATTTTTCTCCGCTTATAATTTTAGCATAAAGTTGAGTTGAGTGTCAACACATTTTTAATTATAACGCAAAATTGCACAATTGTCAAGGAAAAATGATTTCGGCGCAGATTTATTATGGTTTTAAGTGATTTTTGAATGGTGGGCAGCTATTCGGCTATCGTTTTACCGGATGCTTACGACTCAACAGTATCCCACACCGAACCTGA
>CAZURU010000341.1:0-5736 GCA_964623585.1 uncultured bacterium | reverse complement strand
TGGTCAGGTCCACGTCTCCGGATCTGAAAACCCCTACAGCGCAAGACCCTCTGATAAACATGACTTGAAACTCATCAGTCGCAAATTATATAATCAGTCTAGTAATTAGACTAATCTAAAAACTTTATTAATGCCTTCCAAGGCCCAATTCCAAGGTAATGCAGGAGAGCCCCGCTGGGGTCAAGAACGTCGTCTTGAATTTATTGACTTCCGACTTCGTTGGAACCGCACCGTAAATCGGGGAGAACTTGTCGATTTCTTTCGTATTTCCATCCAACAAGCCTCTGCCGATTTGGCATATTACTCACACCTTGCTCCAAAAAACATGGAGTATGACAAGAGTCTTAAGACATATAAAGCCACAACCAGCTTCCAGCCTATAATAACCAGAGATGATCCCCAGAGTTACCTGAGTGAATTGTTGGGGCTGTCCATTGGCACTCTTGATTCTTCTGCCTCATTTATTGGTTGGCATCCGCCTCATGACATAGTTCATTATCCGACACGTCCCATTGAAACCGATATCCTCCTACGACTTCTTTGGGCAATCAAGGATGGTGATGAACTATTGATTTCGTACCAATCAATGCGAAGGTCCTCACCTACAACCCGCTGGATTGGTCCCCACGCTCTAGCCTTCGACGGTCATAGGTGGCATGTCAGGGCTTGGTGCCAAGAAAACAAAGATTTTCGAGACTTCGTAATCTCACGGATTCAGCGTATCGACACGTTACGAAAAGCGACTGTATCTGCTGATACCGATATCTGGTGGAATACTTACATAGATATCGAAATTAAGCCACGCAAAGGGCTGACCAGTGACCAGCGCCGTGCAATTGAGATTGATTTCGGTATGACCCGGGGACGACTTAAGTTGAGTTGCCGGAAAGCTCTTGCCTTTTACCTTTTGCGGCAGATGCAACTAGATCAAACAACCGATCTTCCACCTGCCGCTCAACCTTTGGAGTTGATGAACCGCGACGACCTTACTGATGTGATTGTCATCGCCCAGAAAACTCCCAATTCTTCTTCTACCTTAAAAATTTGATAAGTGGAGATGTGACATGAGTAAACCCGAACAAGATAAATACATATTCTATATTGATGGAAAAGAGATTGTGTCAGAACGTTCAGCATTAATGGGCCAAGAAATTAAGGCACTAGCAAGGGTCCCAGGGGAATATCAGTTATTTCTGGAAGAGAAAGGCGAACAACCTGATCGGGCCATATCTGATAGTGAGACTGTGGATCTAAGTGGAACCCCGAAACAATTTTACGCTGTTCCGCCAGCAACATTTGGCTAAAGATGATCGATCAACATTTTGATGACCTAGTCTACCGCTGTCAAATTCTTGAATATGGAACACCGGAAAAAACTGAGTTATCCAGTGGCGGAGCACTTATTAAAATAGTCGGACTCAAGGTTGAGGGATGGAATCGTGATATAGCTGATCTGTTGTTTGTGGTGCCACCGGGTTATCCGGCTGGACCACCAGACTGCTTCTGGGTAGAACCCGGAGGCTTTCGCCTTGCCGATGGTGGCACTCCACAAAATTCTAACGATGGAAGCCCAATACCTGGCGATGTACAAGAAGCAAGAAGCACAACATGGTTTTCTTGGCATGTCCAAAGCTGGAATCCTAGCCGGGACACGTTGATCACTTACCTCAATGTCATCTTAAGCCGACTTAATCCCGCACGATGATCGAACTCCGTATCGCGTTAAGTGACTTGCAACACTTACGTAATTCACTGCTTGGACATAATCATGAGCGCTGTGCCATCTTATTTGCGGGTCGGGGGCATTGCAGAGACGGACGCGAACTTATACTTGTTCGAGAAATAATTTTACCGACGAATGAGGACTACACCAAATATGGATATGATCATGCGCAATTGCGGCCTGAATTTGTTGCCCGTATTGCTAAGCATGCTCGATTGAATGAGCTTTCTCTAATTTTTGTTCATACACACCCTGGGGACACTGTGCCTCAGTTTTCACGGGTAGATGATCATGGTGAAGAAGAACTGGCTGCATTTCTTTTTCGACGTGGTCAAATATTTTCACACGCTGCAATTGTCTTGAGCGAAGGCGGCATGTCTGCTCGTTTACTTGGCCAACACAAATACATCAGAGTAATTTCTGTAGGCGATAAGCGAAGAGTAGAATTCGATCCTGAGACCAAAGTTGCTGAAACACTTCCCATGTTCGACCGACAAGTCAGAGCATTCGGAGAAGAAGGTCAGAGTATCCTTAATTCTCTATGCGTGGCTATTGTAGGTCTTGGGGGTACTGGATCCATAGCAGCTCAACAACTCGTACATCTTGGAATACACAAATTTATTTTAATCGACCCAGATAGTCTGGAACCTACAAACTTGAATCGAGTTGTCGGCAGCGTTAATACTGATATACAACGTTCCAAGTGTGAGATTGCAGCACAGTACATTCAGAAATTCTCTCCGAACGCAAAGGTGCAGGCGATGGATGGAGATGTTGTCTATGAGACTGTTGCCCGACATCTGATCAATGCTGACATAATATTCTGCTGTACAGATTCACATGGCAGTAGATCTGTTATCCAGCAGATCGTATATCAATATCTCATCCCCTGCATTGATATAGGTTCAACAATCTCTACCGCTGAGGGTATGGTAACGGGCATATATGGGCGCGTGCAATTACTTGGTCCTGATCAACCGTGTCTCTGGTGTTCTGAGTTACTGAACCCAGAGGAAGTACGCAGAGATATGATGAACGAGTCAGAAAGACAGACTGATCCATACTTCCGAGGTACTGGAGTACCAGCCCCTTCTGTTATTTCACTAAATGGGACTGTAGTTTCACTTGGAATAACCATGATGTTGGGTCTTGTTACGTCTATGCCGGTTGACTCTCGCTATCTAATTTACAACGCGTTAATGCCCAGCCTTCGTTCGATACGTTCATCTGCTATTGATGATTGTTTTATCTGCTCAAGGTCTGGCGCCTACGGCCGTGGTGATGCCCAGTTACTTTTCGCCCGCAAAGACTGATCATGGTGATTCATGAAATTTTTAAGTCGGCTACTCGAAATCGGATCGCATTTTTTGAGGAAAACCCGCCTAGTAATGCAAAAAATGATCTCAGAGGATTTACAGTTGATAGATTGGATAGTTCTAGCATCATGGACCCCAATGAATTATTGGATATTGCTGGTGTTATCTTTCAACAAAATCCAGCACGACCAAATAAGATTGAATTTGATTTAGAACAGTATGCAAAAAGATTGTTGTTGTATGACTGCCGAGTGTTTATCGTGCCTGCTCCTCCAGATAACAGTAGGATTTCGTATCGGGAACACATAGTTAATGCGATACACAGGTTTGAATTACCTTATTCAGGGCTGCAGACAAAAGACGATGAGACATATTTCACACCGACAGTCCATGTTCTTGATCCTAACGATGCTTTTTTTTATGTAGCAAAATATCTGCATGATTTTCCACCTGAAGCTTCGCCTTCATTGACTCTTGAAATAGAACTTGTTAATGAAAAAAGACAAACAATCGAGTTATCTTTCGAAGACACAACACTAATACGGCGAGCATTCAACGATTGCTTTAAGGTAAAGCTAATCGAAAATTCTGATGGAAGGTCTGGGGTATCTTCCTACCGGGCATATGCTACTGCGAGATATCATTCTTACCAGACTCCTCCTTATCAATATTTCGTAAAAATTGGGAAGAGAGCCCAGATTGCCAAAGAATATTTAGCATATCGTGATAAAGCATTGGAACATGTTCCATTTCACTTAGGACCAAGGCTACGACTTGATAGATGTGCTCTCGGAGCAGAAAAAGGAATCATAGTTAGTGACTATGTTAGCAATTCCGAAAAACTTTGTGATTGCGCACGTGATGGTCGTGCTGTTCCCGTAATCGCAAATCTATTCAACACCACTCTTCGTGCTTGGCATCACATCTCAAGAGATGAAGATCAGCCCCTACAGAACTATCTTCGGGATATGATGCCAAAGAAAATTCCTAAGGCCCGAAAAAAAATAATCGAGAAGATAGAAATACCAAAGAGTCCATCCGAGCTAATGATTCTTCTTGAAGAGTATTCATCTTCACCTGTTCAGATAGGGGTAGTGCATGGGGATTTGCACTCACTGAATATCCTAGTACGAGGTGTAGATGCCATTGTGATTGATTTTGAAAAAGTCGAAGAAAACAAACCTCTACTTATTGATCTGACGTCTCTAGAGGCTGGACTATTAATAGATGGATTTATCGGTGATCACAGGACAATACATGAACTGTTGAAATCAATTGAACCCCTTATTGAAATAGATACTCTTATCCAGCATAAGAATATTAAATTCGACCCTAGTTACGAATCTGCATGGTTTTTCGACTGTGTCCGTCAAATTCGTATGCATGCTCGTGAGATTGAACAAACAGAGGGTCAATATGCTCTCACATTAGCAGTAATGTTGGCAAAGAAGGCATGTAAAGAACCTCTAAGAAATGTTAATTCAGATAGAAGATACCTGAGTACGATTGACCTTAGGGCGATTGCCTATATTCTGGCCCAACGAATTCTGATCAAATATTCTCAACATAATTCGGACAGTGAAACCGAATGATACTAATGAAGCTGTCGCTTAAGTCTGTAGTAGAAACCCGCGCTGAGGTAGGCTCAAATTTGAATGCAGCTGGTGATGCGATTCTCATTTTTCGTCACCATCCTCGCTGGTTACTCTTGAAATGTCCGTGTAGTTGTAATGATGTCATTTCTTTAAATTTAGACCAACGGGCAGGCCAATCATGGCGAATTTATAATGGCAAAGATGACCAACTGTCACTGTTTCCTTCCATATGGCGTGACTCGGGCTGCCTCAGTCACTTTATCATCCGAAATGGCCATATAGTGATGTTAGGTGAAAGAGCACCTCTCACATATCGGTGGCTTTCGGATACTGCGCTTCTTTCACTTGCGAATCGAGTAAGACAATTCTGGCCACAAGCGGATTGGGTGCAATATGTTGAAGTTGCAGATCTGCTCGGGGAAATGCCTTGGGATGTATTAGACGCTTGCAGATATCTTGTTAGAATTGGTGTTCTCGTAGAAGGCAAAGAACAACTACAGTCCTGCTTTCGACTTCGTAAAGGTGGAGTCACTTCAAAGGTTGTATCTAGAAATTAACTTCTGGCATAGTTGATTCCAGCTCAGCCTGTAAAAAATCGACCCCTACACGTACTTGGTTGGTATGTTGCAACAGGTTAATGAGTACCCTACAAAAGACGTGATCAAGACTATCCCCCGATTTACTTCTGCGGATCACGCGGAGGACAAGAGTCGATCTCGTACAAAACCTTGAGATCTCCGAGTTTACCCGGTTTCCCCAGCACCTTGCCCAACTCTCCCTTCTCCGGACCGATGACCCCCACAAAACGGGGCCTGGTTCCGGACTCCGATACCGCCACTGGGGTGGAATCATTGTGCACATCCAATCCGACAAAGATCGTGGTATGGTTCATCATGGTCTGCCTCAAAATTGTTTTTCAATCCGATGCGCAAGGGCTTTGTAGGTGGCACTGCACGTCAACCGTGTAACCCACGATACCGGAGGCAGCCCTCTACCGACAACTTGTGGACTCATGCCTCATTGAATCGGGCAGGCCATAATTCTTAGTCGCTCAGGGCGATGTTGTCCCGGTGGATCATTTCGATCTCGCCGGCGTAACCCA
>CAZURU010000340.1:0-5756 GCA_964623585.1 uncultured bacterium | reverse complement strand
AGGATCCGGCAGAATACGCGTTTGGTATTCTGCATTGATAAGGAAATCGCACCTCCCGGCCTAGTGAAATCAAAATTACCCGATAATTAATTTAATCCTCAAGTTGGCATGCCCGGGATTGCAAGATTAACATGAGTAGGAACGTGTGAACAATAAAAACCAAGCACCAGCGGTGCGAAAGGTCTATAGAACGTGGGTATTTAAGAGCCTATGATATACCTTTCGTCCGCATCTGGGGTTTACTATGGGAATATCAACTTTTTCTTGATTTTGCTATATAACGTGGTATACTATTTTGTTGTGTTTTGGTATGGGAGCTTAAAAATGGGGAAGATGGGGGAAATAAATGGTGGAGGATACCAGACTTGAACTGGTGACCCCTTGCATGCCATGCAAGTGCTCTCCCAACTGAGCTAATCCCCCACTTTATAGCAAACTATTAAAATGATAACATATTTCATCTGTAAAAGCAAATAAAATGATGGATTTAATTGATATGTTTCTGGTAGAATAACGTTACATATCATATATTCAAATTATTTAACGCCAGTTCTAATTCAGATTTATTGATTGATATAGAATGAAAATATTAGGTTTAGACACCTCCACCCCTATCGGCAGTGTTGCCCTCATAGATAACGATAACATAATCGCAGAACACACACTGAACATCGTCCAAGCACACTCCTCCAGACTGATGCCTGCTATTGATACTGTCCTGAAGTGGGGAGAAATAACGCCACATGATTTAGATGGGTGCGCTGTTGGTATCGGACCTGGATCGTTTACTGGTATTCGCATCGGTGTCGCAACAGTGAAATCTCTCTGCTATGCCGTTGATAAACCAATCGTCGGCGTGTCCACTTTAGAAGCAGTCGCCTATAACCTCAGATGGACAGACGGATTGGTCTGTCCGATACTTGATGCACGACGAAGCGAAATTTACGGTGCTATTTTCCACGGGGGTACAGAATGGCGTCGTATAACAGATGATCTCTGCTTGCCGATTGACGAATTCTTAAATAAACTTGATAAGCACATTTCACCTGATGCTACGATTGTCTTTGTAGGGGATGGTCTCACGGAATATGGGAATACCATTCAAGAAAGGTTTGATAAGACAGCACGCCAGGTGCAATACAAACGTGCTGATTCTATTTTCAATGTGCCGCGTGGTGCAGCAATTGCTACACTCGGTGCAAATCGTCTTAAAGAAGGTAATACTGATAGTTATTGGTCTTTAGTACCGAATTATGTTAGAATAGGGTTGTATTAGTTTAAAGATTCTAAGGATGTTTTATGTATGTCAGCAGATTGGAGTGGGATGACTATCGCATTGAACATATTGCTCGGCATAACGTAGAACCCTTTGAAGTCTGTGAAGACTCATTACATTTAGCACGTCGCCAGGGTGCTAACCGTTATCTTCTTTACGGACAAACATTTGTTGGACGATACCTATTTGTTGTTTTAGAACACGTTCAAGATTCTATTTATAAGCCAATTACTGCAAGAAATATGACTGACCGAGAAAAACGAAATTTTAGGAGACTCCGAAAATGAAAGATCTACAAGTACCAGAGTTCTCAACTTACGAAGAGGAAGCTAATTTCTGGGATGAATTAGATACTGCCGATTTTATGGAAGAAGATGGACAATGGTTTCGCTTTGAAACACCATCTAAGCGAGCGGTTCGCGTCGCGATTCTACCAGAAGTCGTTGAAGAACTCAGCCAGAAAGCACATGCCCAAGGCATATCAATTGAAACATTAATTAACACACTTCTGATTGATCACATACGGAATCAGCACCTATAAGTTAGATGAACCGTATTTTCAAAAACACATCTGTCCTTTTCGGCGCACACTTTATTGGTCGCCTCGGTGCTCTCGTAATAACAATCTCGCTGATGCCTCGTTATTTTACAGAGCATGAATTAGGCGGCTTTTTTGTTGCAATCGCACTGACAAACCTCATCGCATGTCTCACAGAACTCGGTATAGACAATCCTTTAGTCCGCGAAATGACACTCAAACTCTCAGATACGCGACACTATCTGGGTAACGCCTTACTTGTACGGCTTGTTCTTTCCATCGTCGCATTCACCCTCATGATCCTTTCTGCAATGGTTTTGGGATACGAAGCTGTAGTTCTAACGATGATACTCTATTTAGGATTGGCTGAGATTGTCAATTCTATCGCGCAACTCTTTAGGTCCGTTTTTCGGGCACATGAGGAGATGAAATATGAGGCATGGACGGTAGTTGCTGAAAGAGGCACTTATGTCCTCGTCGGTGGTGCTGCGATTCTACTCGGATATGGGATTATAAGTGTCTGCCAAGTCATGTTGATTGCCAGTGGTATTAACTTAATATTGAGCATCGGATATACACGATACCGTTTCACACCACTCGGTTTCAACCCCAGTCGAAAGATAGTGATAACAATCATGCAACAAGCGTTACCATTCGCTGTTGGCAATCTGTTTAATCTACTCTATTTTCGCATTGATGCTATCATGTTATCAAAACTCAGTCCGGATGGTTTAGACGCCAACACTTGGTATGGTCTGTCGTATAGTATTGTCAACGCTTTAACGACTTTACCTGGGGCGTTCATGATGGGTGCAATGTTTCCTATCCTTTCTCGTTTGTATGTAAATGAACCGGAAAGACTATCGCAAGCATATACTTTCGGGGTGCGGTGGATGGTGATATGTGCTGTACCGTTAGCAGTTGGATTAGCTGTTATTTCTCATGAACTAACTGCTGTACTGTTTCCGAAATATACATCGGATGTCTTAAACAAGATTGGGACTGTATTACAATGGCTAAGTGCAACAGGGGGAATGGTTTTTTTGACGACCGTAGTTTTTGCCGTGTTGCGTGCAGCTGACAAACGCGCCGTGTTTTCTGTTATTATGGGAACTACAGCACTATTGAATATCTCCCTGAACTTTTTTCTCATACCACGTTATAGTCACATTGGCGCAGCGATAGCATTGATCATCAGTGAGACGTACTTAATTATCGTAGGATTCGGTTATATCTCAAAGCGGATCACGAAACTTGATGAGATAGTCTTTATTCCCAAAGTACTCATCCTGTCAGCCGTTATGGGTGTAGGACTGATATTGCTAAAGGGAATTCTATCGGTCTGGATATTGATTCCCTTGGCAGTGGTGTTTTATGGAAGTGGGATTATCGTCTGGAAAGAATTCCGGGTACATTTTGAAACAACGGTATAATCACCTTCAACAAAGTTAAGCAGATTTCCGTTCCTTGAGAAGTTCATGCCGCAGCAGCATCAGCTGTGATGCCTGCAAAGTCTCTAAAGCGTACGTTCGTCCTTTTACGTCACTAAATTCTACCTCAAAAACATCCGGTTCATACTCTTCAACGATAGTACCAACTTGTCCACGGTATATTTTGAGTTCAGGTATATCTTCAATAAGTGCAACCGTATCAAGTAGTTTCATTGTATTCTCCTTAGTCAATAATGTAACAGGTTACAAATCTTGGAAAGTCCTCATGATTTCTGACTATCCAGACCGTTCTAATCTCTGCAGTTCGTCCTAAGTGGTTCATTTCAAAGTCAATCATACAAATCTTTCAACACCTCAAAATAATCAGGAAACGTCTTATGCACACAATCGGGATCATTAATCCGAATTCCTGGGACTTTCAAGCCGATAAGGGAAAACGCCATTGCAACCCGGTGGTCATGATACGTATCAATAGCAGCAGGCGTGATAGGAGAGGGTGATATTTCAAGTCCATCTTGATGCTCAACAACGGGTACACCTAACTTTCGCAGTTCTGTCACCATTGCAAAAATCCTATCGGTCTCTTGCCAACGCGTATGCTCAATGTTGCGGATGATGACCGGACTATCTGCGAAAGGAGCAATCGCAGCAAGGGTTAACGCGGTATCCGATATATCCTTCATATCAACATCAATACCCTGCAACTGATCCGGTCCACAAACGGTAATACCGCTGTCAGAGACATCAACCTGGCATCCCATCCGTTCCAAGACACGAATGAAGTGCACATCTCCTTGCTTAGAATCTGTGTGAAGGTGTTTCACAGTGACACGTCCCCCCGTGATCGCAGCGGCACCAAAAAAATAGGACGCACTGGAGGCATCCGGTTCTATGTGGTAAGCCCGAGATTGATACTGTTGTCTATCTGATATTGAAAAAAGTTTATACCCCGTGTTGATAACCTCCACACCGAATGCTTCCATAACAGCCATCGTAATATCAATATAGGGGGTCTTGAGATTTCCGATAACTTCAATCTCAATACCATCTTTCGCATAAGGGGCAACCAGCATCAGTGAAGTTAAAAATTGACTGCTTCTGCTAGCATCAAGTTTCGTCTTACCTCCATTAATGCCGTTAGCATTTACAATAATAGGTAGGTATCCATTCTCAAATTCTGAAAGTACCGATACACCCAGCTGTTCCAGAGCATCCATTAGATCGGAGATAGGTCTTCCGTGACGCATCGGTTCATCACCATCAATGATGAATTCACCATATCCGAGAGAGACATAACTCAGGAGTGAACGGGAAGTTGTGCCGGAATTTCCGATATAAAGCTCTGCATGCTGAACAGGTATCACTCCCCCGTTTCCTGTAACATGAAAAGTGTCCGCTTCCTTATCCTCAACAATCTGCACCCCGAGTTTTTGTAAGGATTTACACATATAGTGCGTATCATCACTAAAGAGAGCACCCGTCAAAGTGGATTGTCCGTTAGCGAGTGCAGCGACCAATAGCGCGCGGTTCGTAAAACTTTTTGAACCCGGTACCTCTATTGTAGCGATAGGTGGATTTTTGATGGGTTGTATTTCAATCATTACGGTCTAAGAATAGAGTCCTAATTCAGCAAGTAGATGTTTGAGTTCTTCTTTCGCGCCATCATCTAAAGGTAACAACGGACTTGTCGTATATGCATTGCAAACCCCCATAATTTCCAGACATGCTTTCAGACCGCTAACTCCCTGTCCATACCGATAGAGTTTGCTCAGTTTCATCATCCATCTTTGGAGTCTGTCGACTTCATCAATATCCCGTGCTTTTGCTGCGGTGTAGAGTGCCACTGCTTCTTTCGGTGCGACGTTTGAGATTGAGATAATGCCGCCATCAGCACCGAATAACACAGCCGCTCCGATAAGAAAGTGTGAACCGATCATAATAGAGAAATCGTCACGATCCCCTAACAGAGACAGTAGATTCAGACAGTTTATCCAATCAGCAGAGCTGTCTTTCATACCAACAATATTTTCACATGCATCCACAATTTGTGCAATGACATGCGGTTTAATAGCAGTTTTTACCATAGATGGAATGTTATAAATCATGATGGGCAGTTCTGTGCTATCCGAAATTTTCTGATAGAATTGGCGGATGTCAGCATCATCAGTGGAGGGATAATAGTAGCATGGCGTGGCAGCGACTGCGTCTACGTTGAATTGTCGTGCCGTTTCAATGTTCTGGATGACCCGTTGTGTACTTGTATCCATAACGCAACAGACAATGGGGATGCGTCCGGCAACAGTCTTCGTTGCGATATCCATCGCTCGTTCGCGCTCCGTGTTCGTCAAAGTGGCAAACTCTCCTGATGATCCTAACAGATAAATACCGTGAACACCGTTGTCTATCAGTCGGTTAAGCTGATTAACAAATCCGAGTTCATCAACACGTTCCTTTTCATCAAGTGGTGTAACCGTTGGTGAAAAAATACCTT
>CAZURU010000339.1:0-5771 GCA_964623585.1 uncultured bacterium | reverse complement strand
TTTTGAGATACGCGAATATCCCGTACCGGATCCTGAACCGAATACAATACTCCTAAGACAGGAACTAGCGGGAATTTGTGGAACTGACCTTCATAACTGGCAAAATGGATTCAAAACTGAAATACTATTAGGACATGAAAATGTCGGTATCGTCGTAGCAATAGGAGACGGTGTTGAAACAGACTACGTAGGAAAACCCATCAAAGAAGGTGATAGACTCATTTTTGCCCCAGGAACCGACTATGGCGGCTACGGTTTCCAGTGGAACCCAGATGAAGCACCACACTTCCGCGGCGGCTTTGCCGATTACATGTACCTTACTTATCCCGACACCTGTTACATGAAGACAGATGCTACACCAGAGATCGCAGTTCTAACCGAGCCATTCACCGTTGGTGTGCATGCAGTCATGCGGGGTGAGATAAAGTTGGGGGATACCGTGGTCGTTCAAGGCTCAGGGGCAATCGGTCTGGTGACAGTCGCATGTGCTAAACTGAGTGGTGCTGGTAAAATAATCAATGTCGGAGGTCCCGCAGGAAGGTTAGAACTTGCCAAAAAACTCGGGGCAGATGTAACAATCGATATTGAAGAGATTACAACTGTTGAGGAAAGAACAGAACGGGTTAAAGCTGAAACGCCACGAAAAGAGGGGGCAGATATCGTCTTTGAATGTGCAGGATTCCTACCAGCAACACCAGAAGGATTAGGATACACGCGACGCAACGGAACTTTTGTTGAAGTCGGTCACTTTGTTGATATGGGTTCAATTGACTTTAATATCAATCAGTTGTTGATGCGGAAAAACCTTCGTGTAGAAGCAATCTGGGGAAGCAGATATGAACACTTCGTTCGAGGACTACCACTCCTCGAAAAAAGCGACCTGCCTTTTGCGGATATGGTAAGCCATCAGTTACCTCTCTCAAAGGTTGAAGATGGATTTAAGGCACTTGATGGGGGATACCGCCTGGAAGGTGAAACGGCAATAAAAATCGCCGTTCGAGCAGAAGAATAAAACCGAATAATACAAAGGAGAAACATTTTATGTCAAAAACATATCGCGTCGGCTTCGCCTCGCTTGTTCATGACCACGTCTGGGGTGAACTGAATCGATGGAAAGCACACCCGAATGTTGAGATCGTCGCCGCAGGAGACATCAACGCAGAATTGCAAGACCAATTCAAGAATGAAAGCGGCGTTGATAACGTCTATGACTCTTGGCAGGAGATGATCGAAAAAGAGGAATTAGATATCGTGCAAGCGTGTGCTGAGAACAGTGCCGGACCAGAAATCGTTGCAGCTGCAGCCGCAAAAGGTATGCATGTCGTATCAGAAAAACCGATGGCTGCAAGGCTGGCTCAAGCAGATCGAATGCTAATAGCATCAGAAGAAGCAGGCACTAAACTCATGATCAATTGGCCAACCGCTTGGAGTCCAGCGTTGAATACTGCCATGAACCTTATCAAGGATGGGGCTATTGGGGATGTCTTTTACTTCAAATGGCGTTCTGCCCACAACGGACCAAAAGAGATCGGCTGTTCACGATATTTCTATGAATGGTTATACGATGAAGAGAAAAACGGTGCTGGTGCTCTGATGGATTACTGCTGCTACTGTGCCGATATGTGTGCATATCTGCTCGGACTACCTGAACAGGTGACAGCTTTCCGAGGAACCTTCGTCAAAGACTATCCCCTACCGGATGACAATGCAATTATTCTTATGAAATACGGAAACGCATTCGGGTTAACTGAAGCATCTTGGACACAGAAAACAGGTTATGTTACACCAAATCCTGTCGTCTATGGAACAGAAGGAGCATTGACAGTAACGGGAAACAGTGTTAACCTAACCCCCGCAGGTCAAGAGGTTAAGTCTATTGAACCAGAACCGCTGCCTGAAGGGAAGAGAAATGCAGCAGAATACTTAATTCATTGTTTGGAAACAGATGAACCGATTGATGGACTGTGTTGTCCCAATATTAGTCGGGATGCTCAGGAGATATTAGAGGCAGGTCTGATTTCATCGGACAGTGGCAAGGTTGTTAGTTTGCCAATGGCGTGAGAGATATATAGTGAACTATAGAATTAACGGAACATTTTGAGTTGTAGGAGGGAACTCCGATTCCCGACTGTCTGTGAGTTTCATCGCGATTCGGAGATCGCTCCTACAGAAATGTGTCTGTTTAATTTCAATGTTCACTATAAATGATTGCTTCCTTTAAATTGCCTAAATTAGATTTATCAAGTCAGAACAAACCATTAAAGAGGAGAACCTTATTGTGAATAATTCTCAAACGAAGTCCGATATTGAACCTAAGCATCTAACATTTAATAAGCTGCTTCAAGGACGCCT
This sequence comes from uncultured bacterium, assembly GCA_964623585.1. Classification (GTDB taxonomy): domain Bacteria; phylum Poribacteria; class WGA-4E; order WGA-4E; family WGA-3G; genus MSPOR6. The sequence goes on along the minus strand of CAZURU010000339.1, from coordinate 3,419 downwards.
ATTCCGTATTCCTCCATATCAACGTGCCTATTCATGGCAAACTAAACATAGAAGGGATATGTTTGACGACATCCTCAATCTGGAAGAGAAAGCTAAGAGCAATAACAAGAAACATTTTATGGCAACAATTGTAGGACTTCACACAGACACAATTCCAATTCTTGCGGCTGATTATGACAAAATAGATATTGTTGATGGTCAGCAGAGATTGACAACGCTTGTGATCCTCCTAAAGATAATCGAAAAAAGAATTACAGATTCAATAACCCCTGGCGACAGAAACAAACGGACCGATGAAGTTCGGGTTGAAGAACAACTCAAAGAACTACTTGTAAAACCCGATGAAGCTAGTTTAATTCTCTTACAAACAAATCATGACCAGAATGAATTCTTTGTAGACTTTATCAGGAAGGGTAAAATTACAGATGTATCTGCAGCAAATACCGTTGCAGATTATGAGTTACTCAGTGCAATCAAAGAGTGTAATGATTTTGTCTATAATGAATGGAAAGATCCGGTAGAACTATTGAGTTTACTATACAACCGTCTTTCATTCATATTTTACCAAACTAATGATGAGGAAACTGTTCATACCATTTTTGAATCTCTTAACAACAGAGGTCTTGATGTTTCACCATTAGAGATCATTAAGAACAAACTGATGGAGGTCGTATGTAGGCGGAGTAAGGGGCAAGGAAACGCGGAAGAACATAAAGGAAACGCGGAAGAACATATAAATGAACTTCATCGAATTTGGGGAAGATTCTACAAAACAGTGGGCATGCGTAAGGGAATTCCCATTGATACTGATGCACTGGGTTTTGCAACTTCACTGAAAATTGAGAAATCACCACCAAGTAAGGTTATAAGTGAAAGTATTGCTGTAGATCTTCTAACAGGAAAAAACATTGACAATGTAGAGTTCCAAATGTCAAAAGAAGGGATTGATGTTGGCAAGGCTATTAATATCTCAAAATGGTTGTTAGAGGTAGCTAACGCTGTTGATAATTTGCAGATAATGATGAGAAAACCTGTAACTGATATCCGACAAGCAAGAATGCTTGGTGCTGCAATTTTACTAAGAGTTGATTTTACTGATGAAGAAAGAAAATGCCTATTAGATCAATGGGAAAAAACCACATTTCGTATTTATGGATTATGCGATAATGATGCTAGGGTTGCAGTAGGTGATTACGTCAGATTAGCATGGAAGACATATAATGAGGAATTAGGAAGTAAAAAGTTATTAAAGAAAATAACTAAAATTGAGAAAAACCACAGTGCAAATCAGGATTATGAGATTTGTGAAATGAATTTTTATAGAGAACCAAAACAGCGAGAAAGACTTCGTTATTTACTATATCGTTACGAAGAACATCTTGCAAAGAAAAGAGGGCAGGAGTTAAGTAAGGATCAATGGAATCTTATTTGGAAAGCAACAGCTACAGACTCGATTGAACATATTTCTCCACAGTCTAAGTCGGAAGATGATGTATTTCATATGATTGGAAACTTGCTATTATTGACACCTGAGGATAATTCAAGACTCAGCAATAAAGATCCGAGAGAAAAAGAAAAAATTTATCGTAAAACAAGACTTCATATGGCAGAAGATGTAGCTAACAAAATTAAAGAATGTAATGGTTGGAATGAAGAACATATTCGTAACAGGACGAATGAAATCCGAAGTTGGATTATAAATGAGTACGGTGAGTAGAATTAATAATCTATTTCAAAGACAAGAATCGTGTAACAGTGGATTTTATATTAACTATTCATCATAGTATGTTTAGAGTTATACGATTTCCGATTATTCGTGTTCTTGTCGCGATTCTCAGAAGGCTTCAACAGTTGTCGTTTCAAGCCATGCTGATTATCGTTTATATTTAACGTAAAAGGAAGGAAAATCAGTTTGAGTGAAAGAATACCAATAGCTTTACAGTTATATTCAGTTAGAGAAGATTGTGCCAAAGACCTATCCCTAACACTGCAAGCAGTCGCACAGATGGGATATGAAGGCGTCGAATTCGCAGGATACTATGACCGGTCCGCCGAAGAATTACGAGGAATGTGTGACGACCTGGAACTAAAGATCATCGGTACACATACCGGTATGAATACACTACTTGGCGATAAACTCGCTGAAACAGTGCAGTTCAATAAGACCCTCGGCAACACATATCTGATTGTACCAGGATTAGGCGGTGAATATACCGGCTCCACTGACGCATGGAAAAACACTGCAGGTATATTTAACGACATCGCTGAGGAAATTAAAGACCAAGGTATGTTCACAGGTTATCACAATCACACCGGTGAGTTCAAGCCAATTGATGGGGAATTACCGTGGGATACGTTCGCAAGTAACACAAACGAAGATGTCGTCCTGCAAATTGACACGGGGCATGTGCTTCGTGCAGGGGCAAACAATGTGTCCTTCATTGAGAAATACCCCGGTAGATACAAGTTAGTACATATCAAAGAATTCTCTGCTACAAATGATAAAGCTGTGATCGGAGAGGGAGATATTCCTTGGGAAGATATATTCAACGCTTGCGAGACCGTCGGCGGCACTGAATGGTATATCGTAGAACAGGAAAGTTATGCCTTTCCACCATTGGAATGTGCTGAAAAATGCATTCAGAATCTCAGAAAAATGGGGAAAATATAGGTGTGAGTGAACCTGATGTTTCACAACCGAAAAATGACGAAACTTCTGTGGAAGTCGGCCTACTGCTCTGGTGGGAAGATTACTACTTACCAATCTTTGAATACATTCTGCCGCAGATGGGGGATTTAGAAGGAAAGAAAGTGCTGGAATTAGGCACTGGCACAGGGGGAACGGCAACGATGTTAGCAAAACGCGGTGCTTCTGTCACCGGTATTGACTTGTTGCCTTTCCGTCTGGTAGAAGCAAGGCAGAGAACTATACAACACGATGTTGCCAAAACAGTTGATTTCTCACTGATGGATGCCACCGCACTTGCCTTTCCAGATAACACTTTTGATGTCATCATATCTAAATCTGTTTTAGTTTTTACGGATCATGCAGAAGTATCAAAAGAGTGCCATCGAGTTCTCAAACCGGGTGGTAAAGCAATATTCATTGAGAATATGCGATATCATCCGGTCGTGTGGTTGTATCGCAAACTATTCCTGAATTACTCACGTGAACTACGTTATTTTTCACTTGCAGACATACATGCAATCGGAGAGAACTTCAGAGAGATGGAACACCGTGAATTCCATCTCACTTCGCTTGCCGCACTGTTCTGGAAAAGATGTATCCCTATACCTGCACTTTATCGTTGGACGCTGAAGTTCTTAAAAAGGATTGATAATCTTATCATCCGTTTTTTACCCAGACTCAATTATTTCTGTTGGATTTCTGCAATGATCTGTCGGAAATAGCGGGTTAT
>CAZURU010000338.1:0-5797 GCA_964623585.1 uncultured bacterium | reverse complement strand
CTATAGTAGGCATGGTAACTGGCATTAGTAGTGGATATAGGATATTACCAGATTGATAAGCAGATTTAAAGACTGGTAGCATTGTATAGTAAATTATGTAAATAAGTTTACATATATTCTGTAGGGACGATCTCCGAATCGCGACGCAACCACTAATAGTCGGGAATCGGAGTTCCCTCCTACAACTCAGATGTAAAGTTAATTGTAAAATCCACTATAACTACCAGCCTTTAGTGCTTTGTCAAGTGCTATGTTGTAGGTTGGGTAGAGCGAAGCCCGACCTACAACATAGCACTAAAACACCCTTGAAATGTTTAAAGAGACTATGATCTTTTAATTCTCGCCCATCGCGTGGTGAGTTTACCACGCGCCTCAACCGCGAGTCCACCAATTTCAAGGCTTTTTACTTCATTCTCTGTCAAGGCAACATTGTAAATTCGCGCTTCTTCAAGATGTGCTACGAGAAATTGTCGAGTTCCTTTATCGTCTGCACCATCGGTATGCCGCGTACCCCATATTGCCTCGGCTTCATCTTTTTTCCATGTCCTGAGATCCATATTGTTCCCTTGGTGGTTAGACTGTCGAGAACCGAGGTTTGTGTCATTTCGGTAACCCGTAAATTCATACTTGTTACCGATATCTTTATAGGTAATTGCAACACGAACCATTTCTCCAGTCTTGTCTTCATTTACAACATCGGGAAAATCATGTGTGCGTCTGAAATGGCTGCTTCCTGGCATCCATTGCCTTGGTTGTCTTTCAGCATAGATTATTCCACAAAACTGATCCACATTGCAGCATCGATCTAACGTTAACGCAGAACCACTCCTGACATCCAGATTGTCCAAACTAACCCAAACAACCAATGTCAATTCAGTAATATCAGGCCCATTGTACTCAAATGCATGTGCCCATTTATTATTATCAAGGACAAGTTGTCCATTCTCAGTTGTTGCCCCTTCAAACACTATATCGCCCCAATTACCTGTTTCTTCCGTTTCATCATCAAAAAGCCACCAACCAACAAGGTTTTGTTCCTGTACTTGTGCGAATCCTGACATAGAAACGGCAAGTATCATAAATGCAACAAGTACCCCAAAGACTCTATAACGTGTCATCTTATGAATCTCCTCTATTTTTGTCAATTGACAATATGATTAAACCAATTATGTTTAGCTAATTGTATCTACCAAAATCATTATATACATTTTAGCAAATTACCATACAATAATCAGCATATTTTTTGGTCAGAACTATCAAATACAAAATCCTGAAAACCTGAAAATCCTGGTTCAACTCTCTAAATTAGTTGAATTCTCAAGAAGCATTGTGTATAATTCTGTTTAAGTCTTTTTTAGATACATACAAGTCTTTATTAGAACCAATAAAATAAAGGGAAAGAATAACTATGAAAAAAACATTCTATAAACACATAACCGAACTGAAAACATTCACATACATAATAGCAATTACCACATTGATAGTCGGACTATCTGCTTGTGAGCAGGTGACCGAAGTCATCCAATCCTCTACAAAAGATCAGAGTAACGAGATTTCTATCGGACTCGTTTTGCCTCTAACAGGACACTTAGGTTCTGCGGGTAAACTCATGAAAGAGGGTTACGACCTCGCTCTTGATGAAATTAACGCAGCACAAATCGGAAACACGCAGCTCAAGTTTATTATTGAAGACAGCACCAGCACAGCAGAGGGGGCAGTTGAGGGTTTCAAAAAACTGATTCACGAAGACGGTGTATCTATTATTATTGGTCCCGCATCCTCAAGCGAGACACAGGCAGCATTTCCAATTGCAAGAGACAATCAGATCGTGGCAATTAGTTCTACATCGGGAGCACGTGGTCTCGGGGCAATCAGTGATTTTGTTTTTCGCGTCCCACTCACGGCAGATGTTGTAGTTCCCAGAGGTGTCAAAACAACACATGCGAAACTTAGGTATCAACAGGTCGCTACCTTATATGACGAAACCGATGTCTTCTCATCGGATAGAGACGATGCATTGCAGCAGGCATTTAAAACTGACGGTATTGAGGTACTCACCACTGAAACCTTTCAAAGTGGCGATACAGACTTCTCCGCACAATTAACACGGATAAAGACGTTGAATCCTGATGCGGTCTTTGTCTCTGCTTTACCACCAGACAAGCCAGGAATACTGATTCAAGCACGCAAACTCGGTATATCCGCCCATTTTATCGTAAGTTCTTTAACGGACGTTGAAGTCCAAGCCGCCGGTGCTGCCGCCGAAGGCGCAATAACTTTTGTCGGTTGGCTCCCCACAGATGACACACCAGGAAACCGAGACTTCGTTCAGAAGTATACCGCCACTTATGGCATAGAGCCGAATGCCTTTGCCACAGCATCATACACCACCGTCTATATTTTAGCAGAGGCAATTAAGAATGCACCATCAACCGATGCAACTGCAATCCGAGACGCACTGGCAAACATAAAAGATTTTGACACAGTTTTCGGCAAGTTCTCCTTTAATGTTGATGGAGATGGATTCTATGATGCAAAGGCGTTGATAGTCCAAGATGGCACATTGCAACCCTTTGAGTAATCTTATCAGTTGACGTCTTTCCGCTCTAACTTGTTGTATGGCCAGATAGTTTTGAGAATGTCATGGACTCTGTCTACGTGTTTTAGTGCCTCCTTCGGTTCTTTCTCTAAAAACATAAGGTTTTTGACATGACCAAAGATGATTTCCAACTCTTGTTTTCATTTCTGCTGAGTTGGTATTCTGTCTCAGTGACCTCCTCATCAATGTATCTCAGTGACCTCCTCATCAATGTACTAAAAGTCACACCTGTGACAAATTTGTCACGAATTCGTGACTTTTTTAAGATACAGGGCAATGATAACAAGAAACAACTTTAAATACTTACTCAAAACACTCGATTTCATTGAAGAAGGTGACATCTTTCAAAAATCAATTGCAGAGACAACCTTAAAAGTTGACTTTGATAAAAAAGAAATTATTTATCCTAAAGGATTAGAAGTCCACGAACACCAAACATGCAACTTCTCACAAAATGAGAACTTTGTAGTTTTTGAATGTGTGCATCGACTATTAGCCAAAGGTTACAAACCTGAACATTTAGAACTTGAACGTCCCTATAGAATTGGGCACAGTGCCAGTGGTGGACGAACTGATATATTAGTAAAAGACCAAGAAAAGAATCCTTTACTGATTATTGAGTGCAAGACAGCAGGTGTGGAATTTGAAAAAGCATGGGAGGAAACACGACAGGATGGAGGACAATTATTCAGTTATGTTCACCAAGAAGCCGATACCAAATACCTATGTTTATACGCATCCAGTTTTATTAATAATGAGTTAGATTTTACATATAAACTGATCCCGCATCTCGACAATCCACAAATTTTGGCAGAAGATACAAATCTGATGTCCTTTGATAAAGCAAACAAAACCGAACAACGATTCGCTGTTTGGCGTGAGACTTACAAATTAGAATTCACAGAAAACGGTATTTTTGAAGACAACATCCAAGCCTATCATATCGGAAAAAGTAAGTATACCCTCGCCGAGGATACCAAACCCATTGGTGCCGTTGATAAAGATAGCAAATACCATGACTTCCGAACAGTTTTAAGAAAGCACAACATTGCAAGACGCGAAAACGCCTTTGAAGTTTTGGTCAATCTGTTTTTATGCAAATTAGTTGACGAAGAAGAAAACAGAGACGACCTAAAATTTTACTGGAACGGACCCGCATCTGATAACTATTTTGATTTCGTTGACAGACTGCAAAACCTCTATCAAAGAGGCATGCGTAAATTTCTAAACGAGGAAATCAGTTACATCAGTCGTGAACAAATTGACGATGCATTTTGGCCCGTCAAAAATGACCGCAACGCCACAAAGAAAAAGATACATGACTATTTTAGGGAACTAAAGTTTTTCTCCAACTCAGCTTTCTCATTTTTAGATACTCATAACAAGGATTTATTCGATAGAAACACTGCTGTATTATCAGAAGTCGTGCAAATGTGGCAAGGGTTACGTCTCAAGACAGAAGAACAAAACCAGTTTTTAGGTGACATGTTTGAGTTCTTTCTTGACAACGGTATAAAGCAGTCCGAAGGTCAGTTTTTCACGCCGCTGCCTATCTGTAAATTTATTGTTTCATCCTTACCACTTGCTCAAAAAATTGAGGAAAACTCCGAACCGCTTAAAGTGATTGATTATGCCTGCGGCTCAGGACATTTTTTAAACGAATATGCTTACCAAATAAAACCTTTAGTTGAAGAACAGAACAGAACCTTGGGCGATTACTATAGCAAAATCACCGGTATAGAAAAAGAGGACCGCTTAGCAAAAGTCGCCAAAGTGGCAGCGTATATGCACGGACAAGAGCAGATTAAGATATTGGATGCAGACGCGCTCGCCTCTCACCCTGAAATCCCACCAAAAAGTTTTGATGTATTGGTAGCAAATCCACCCTTTGCTGTGGAAGGATTTTTACAAACCTTGAGCGATACGGACAAAGAACGGTATCAACTCATTCAAGCCACAGGTGAAAATAGCAATACCAATAACATTGAATGCTTCTTTTTGGAACGAATTCATCACTTAATGGCTCCTGGTGGCATAGTTGGTGTAATTGTCCCCTCCAGCATCCTGTCCAACACGGAAGCGGTTCACAACCGAACACGTGAGATTCTGCTTCAATTTTTTGATATAGTGAGTATTGCCGAATTAGGAAGCGGCACATTTGGCAAGACCGGCACAAATACAGTAGTGCTTTTTTTGAGACGGAAAACAAAACACCCAGAACCTGCTGAGCACTTCCGCAATCGGGTGTCAGATTTTTTTGAGGGTGATGACCAAGTCCAATATCAAGACAAAATCCTAATTGAAGCATATTGCAAACATATCAAAGTGCCTTATGAAGAATACAGTAAGCTCTTTGTACCAACCAACCTTGAGAAACTTTCCGACCTATTTGAGTTCGATATTTTCAATGACTATAAGCAGACCTTTAATCAAAGTACGGAGATTAACAATCTGCGAAAATCCAAGAAGTTCAAAGGGAAAACAAGTGAAGAGCAATCCGAAGAGTTAGAGCAACGTCTTATTGCGTTCCTACATAAGATAGAAAAAGAAAAATTATTCTATTTCATTTTGGCACATGAACAAGAAAACTGTGTGTTAATTGTCAATGCCCCGAATACTAAGAAAGAACGAAAGCATTTTTTAGGCTATGAGTGGAGTGGACGCAAAGGTAGAGAAGGCATTAAATACGAGGGAGGTGAAACGGTAAACGATATTATCACCCCTCTATTTGATCCAAAAAATTCAGATAACATTGAGAAAATAAATTCAGCAATTAAACGAAACTTTATCGGTGAAACCACCGAACCACTACCTGAGCATTGCCACTATGCCAAACTTACCGATATGTTAGATTTCAGCCGCGTAAATTTTGATAAAATCATCAGCTTAACCCCTCAACAGCAAATTGACGAAATATTACAATCTATTACAAATGCTGGCTATGAAATGAAAAAATTAGGGGAGGTATTAAATATAATCAGAGGGGTGAATTACAATAAGAATGAGGAGAGAACGACTCCAACCTCAAATATTATATTGACAGCTGACAACATAACACTGGAAGGAACATTTGTAGTAAAGAAACAGATATTCTTGAATGATAATGTAGAGTTAGACGGTGAAAAAAAATTGATGGCAGGTGACATATTTATCTGACATTTCTCAATATGGTGCTGAAACTAATATCCATAAGCATTT
>CAZURU010000337.1:0-5882 GCA_964623585.1 uncultured bacterium | reverse complement strand
TGTCGTGCCAAATCCACCCCTTGTTTCAATCGCGAAAATGCTCTACGAAAACTATCGGCTCTTTGTATCCAACGACTTTCTTGATAATTCATTATATGTTCTTTAGGCATTTGTGTTCTTCCTTGATAAGGGGGGTCCGTATCGCTGGGGTCTGCTGAAAGTCATCGTATTATATCAGATGTTGTGGGTTATCGTCAAACGTTTTTGACAGGATATCAGGACTGTTTTATGGTAAACCAGATAAATAAACAGACATTTTACCGCAGCAAAGACAACCTGTGGCTATCGAACACACATGATAGGAGCGATCTCCGAATCGCGACTGCTTCTATAGAATCGACAGAAATTGAAAACTGAATGCCTCTGTGCGCTCTATTGCTCAAATTGGCATCTGTCCCCTAAACATGTTATAATAATAGGACTTACGTATGACGCAATGAATTGCGCGATTACGAACCGTGCCTCTTTTGAGAAGAACATTATATTTGTTCGTAGTGAGGCGATTTATTGCCTCTTTGCGTAATCCCTAAACAAAACAAATCAATATCGCAACCCAAATTATCTTTTAGTGAAAGGCACTGTATGTACCTGAAAGAAATCTTTTTACAAAATACCGGACCTATTTCAGAATGCCATGTCAACCCTCCATTTGATAATTCTGGAAATCCTCTCCCTATGGTGATTGTTGGTCCTAACGGATCTGGCAAAAGTATTTTTCTATCCTATATTGTTGATGCCCTTACAGAGTTTAGAAGGAAAGCCTTCAGTGACGCTGTGCCTACTTTCCGAATTATTAATCAACACGCCATAAGGAGCGGTGAGCAATTTAGTTTGAGTCTGCTTCGTTTCGTAACTACTGATGTGGAAATATCTTATTGTGAGAAAGTGGGAGCATTTGATCTATCAAACTATCCTTCTGATTTCAAATCTCGATTTGATTCGGTTTGGGAGTGTCTGAATGGAGAAGATGGCAAAAACGTTTCTATAGACCGAGATAGGGTCAGATCTGACATAGAAGAAAACGCCCATGCTTTTTTTCCTGCACGTCGATATGAAAATCCTGACTGGTTAAGCAGTGTGAGGTTAGAGGCAGGATTGACTTCTGCAATGACCAGTTCCAATTGGCGACTTGATAAACCACTTGTGCTTGAAACTTGTGCATCAGAGAATATTTCTTGGCTATTGGATGTTTTTCTGGACTCCTCTATAAATCCCGAATTAGCACAAGAAGTTCCAAATTTATTAAACCCTGATGTGCAATTAAGCGACTCAAATTCCCCAAAAATCTTAGACTTACGAGATCGGTATATTCTCAGGGTATCTCGGCAGAATATTGAAAGCCTCTTGCAAACAATATTGCAAGATGAGAGCATTGAATTTCTTTTGAATCTTCGTGATGCCGTGCCATCCAGACTTGCGATTCAATTAAGCAACGATCATAGAATTCCAAATCTTCAATCGTTATCAGAAGGACAATCTCAGTTGTTGCATCTCTTTACAACTGTTATTCGATATGGTGAAAGTGCAGATATCCACATGAGTACTCGTCTTTCTGAAATTACAGGTCTTGTCGTCATTGACGAAATTGACATCCATTTACACGCAACTCTCCAACATGATATTGTTCCACAACTCATAAAACTTTTTCCGAAGGTTCAGTTTATTGTATCGTCTCACTCTCCGTTATTTCTGCTCGGTATGGAAGAAACATTTGAAGCGGATGGGTTCGCCATAATTGAATTACCAGAAGGAATCTCGATTAGTAGTGAACGGTTTACTGAATTTGGAAACGCTTTTGACTACTATCAAGATACTGAAAGTTTTAAAAAAGAAATAGAACGTCGTTTTGCAGATGAAACCAAACCTCTTGTTCTGACAGAAGGTCCATTAGATGTCCGTTATATTCAACATGCTCTTGAGCTGTTAGAGGAGGACGAACTTATTAATTCTTTGGATATTGAATTTGTCGGTATTGAAGATGACAACGGAGAAACACGTTTTAGTGGAGATACATGGTTAAATCATTTTAGGAACATTTTTGAGGCTAATACATCGTTATATCGTCGTCCTATATTGCTTCTTTACGATTGCGATACTCAAAAGGAAAATGAACAAGTTGGAGAAGATGAACGGCTCTGGATTCGTTCAATTAAGCAAAATACAGAAAATACGAAAATGAAAAAAGGAATTGAAAACCTTTTCCCAATAAAGTTTTTTGAAGAGGAGTTTAAGTTTAGACAGGAGTATTATAGTAAAAGACCTAAAGATGATGGTGGTCATGTGGAAAATCTTGATAAGCCAAAATTTTGCGAATGGATTTGTGAAAACGGTAGTAAAGATGACTTTGAAAAATTTAAGGAAGTTGTGGAAATTCTCAGGGAGTTTGTTGAAGCCCATTAATCTCATTCAGTTGAGCGGGCTATTACTGAATAATGTAAATCCAAGTATCATATAATACATCGTATCTGCGCGATTACAAGTGATGGTCTACTATTATGAAATCGGTTGACATCTGTTCGGAAAATCTGTTATGATTGAAACGCAAAAAAGGTTTTGCCTGCTGTAGTAAATATATGAGTTATGCATGAGTCCGTTCATAGAAAAGGTAAATTTCAAATGCAACATCCTATAGCACCACTTCTATCTGAAAAATACTCAGCAATAGATATTGGCAGCAGTCCCTTTGCACAGCGCGGCCAAATTACTAAGGAAAGGGTCCAGAGACAAAACGGGACTGCCGTACAACTTGCCAAAAAGGCATTAGCGGCTACAGTGTTTTTAGAGATAGTCCATGTAAATGGTCAACCTCTCGGATTTGGGAATGGGTTTTTTGTGCAGCACGACCAGATTGCTACAAATTTCCACGTCATTGCGGGGGCCTCTCGCGGCACAGCAAGGTTAGTTGGCAAGCCTGCGACGTACGATATTGAAGGTATAACAGCAAGTGATGTGGAAAATGATCTTGCTATTCTAAAAGTCTCCGATTCTAACGTTCAGCCTCTTCCGCTTGGTGACAGTGATGCTGTCCAGTTTGGTGACACAGTTTATGTTTCCGGGAATCCAAAGGAATCAGAAAGCGCGTTCTCGGATGGCACTATCAGTGGTCCCCGCGAAATTGGCAACCAAACATTTCTGCAGATGAAAGCACCAATTTCGCCAGAAGGCAGCGGCGGGCCCGTGTTAAATGAGAAGGGGGAAGTGATAGGTCTTTCTTTCGTGACTCTTGAAGATGGACAGAGCCTTGATTGCGTTATCCCTTCAAACTATCTCAAGGCACTAATCTCTAAGTCTGAAACAGTGAAACCTTTGGCAGAAGAAAAACAATCGGTATCGGCAGAAACGTACTTCTATCGTGGAAATGAGAAGTATTTGATGAGGATCTATCAAGATGCGATTACAGCGTATAACGAGGCTATCCGATTGCAACCAGATTTCGCTAATGCTTATGTTAACAGAGGTTTAGCCAAGGAAAAACTCGGACAATACGAGTCCGCTATTATGGACTATGGTAGTGCTATCGGAATTGACCCAACTCTTGCGGGGGCTTACAACAATCGGGGCAGTGCAAAACGCAAATTAGGACAACACTTCTTAGCCCTTGAGGATCTGAATACTGCCATCCAACTAGATCCTCATTATGTCAAAGCCTATGTTAATCGGGGTAATGCAAAAAATAGTTTAGGGCACCCTAATGAGGCTCTTGAAGACTTTAATAATGCTCTTGATCTCGACCCGGTTTCTGCCGAAACATACAATAATCGAGGGATTGCAAAAGCCAGCCTGATGCAACTCCCTGATGCTATTAAAGATTTTGACACCGCGATCGAACTTGATCCAGAGTTAGCTAATGCTTACTATAGTCGGGGGATCGCAAAATACATTATAGGTAGACAAATTCGGGAGGCGAAGTCGGATCTTCTAACTGCACTGAAATTAGCAAAAAGGTACGATGATGCGAATCTCAAATCTAACGCTGAGTTGGCATTGTCCCTTCTGGCAGAAAACACCTTTCGTGTACAAGAAAAAACAAAAAACACTTCAATAAGACTCTTTATAACTTATTCACATAAAGACATAAAAGCAAAAGAGCAGTTGATAACGTATCTTGCTGTGATGAAGCGCGAGGGTTTAATAAACATCTGGCACGATAATGAGATCCTCCCTGGAGACACATGGCGTGATTCTATATCTAAAAACCTTGCAGAATCAGATATCCTTCTCTATCTCGTTTCAACTAATAGTCTTGCTTCTAAAAATTGCAACAGGGAATTGGCAGAAGCATTAAACGCAAACATAAGAGTCGTACCAATTATTCTCGAAAGCTGTGATTGGCTAAATCATCAACTCAGCGGTTTCCAGGTTCTTCCAGACAAAGGTAAACCTATTAACGTATGGGAAAGTGAAAACGAAGGTTGGCAAAGGACAGTTGCTGGTGTCCGAGAAGTTATTCACCAAATGCAGACTCAGATAACTCCATCGTCCAATGTATCCCAAGAAGAAGTATTAGCAGAACTTGAATACGAACGCGGGAATTTCTTGGTACTACTTGGAAAAGTGGAAGCGGCGATCAAAGCATATTCGGATGCAATTGAAATGGATCCGCGCTATTCTGTTGCTTATACCAATCGCGGTGTTCTTTACGGTTACAAAGGTGAATATGATCTTGCAATCAGAGACTTTAACATAGCGATAGAACTTAACCCTAATAATTTCTTTGCTTATAATAATCGTGGCAAGGCTTATGATAAGACAGAGGGTTTTGACCGAGCAATTGAGGATTTTAACGCGGCAATAAAACTTAAACCTGATTATGTCAAGGCATATAACAATCGCGGCGATGCTTACCGAAAAAAAGGTAAATTTGATGAAGCACTTGCCGACTTTGACGCTGCAATACGTCTCAAAGCAGATTTTGCCGGGGTATATAACAGTCGCGGGGCCGCTTACCACGAAAAGGGGCATCTTGAGAAAGCTATTGAGGACTTTGACACAGCTATAAAACTTGATCCAAATTATGTTAGTCCTTATATCAACCGTGGACGAATTCACAATAGGAAGGGCATGATTCCGGAAGCCATTGATGATTTTAGCAAGGTGATAGAACTGAATCCTAATTATGCCGGTGCCTATTATGATCGAGGTGTCACTTACGCGATGAAACGCGACTTTGATCACGCGATAATGGATTATACCAAAGCAATAGAACTTAATCCCAATTATACTGACGCATATTGCAATCGAGGCAGTGCCTATTTCTACAAATCGCTGGTTGATTTTGCTATAGCCGACTATACTAAAGCAATAGAACTGGATCCAAAAAGTGCGGATGTCTATGGCAATAGAGGTATAGTTTGGTTAATTTTGCAAAATTGGGACAAGGCTAAGGCGGACATAGCTGCGGCTAAACGCATAGGATTGGATGTCAGTACTTGGTTTCATAATCTCTACGAAAGTGTTGCAGACTTTGAACGGATAATTGATGCTAAGTTACCAGAGGACATCGTAGCGATGTTGACACCGAAGTAGAATATAGCTCAAGGCAACTTTCGGACGACTAATAAGATGTTTGTGAAACAGATTCCAACCACTCAATAGCAGTCTGTTCGTTCTGCTCAATTGCGATTTCGACTGCGCGTTTGGCGTGTTCCAAAAGGTCTTTGGCGCGCTTGCGTAAGTTGAAGGATTCAGTAACCTTTTGTTCGATTTCAGTCTGTTTGTTTTCTCTGATTTTTGGGACAGCAATTTTACTGAATTCTTTCTTGTTAATGGCAGTAAGAATTGTTCCGCTACACCCTTTTTTGAGTTGTAACTGCCCAACAGTGCTTTTTAAAAGTACAAGTAAAACTTTGGAATTAAGCACATCTGACTGGACAACATGAAAT
>CAZURU010000336.1:0-5928 GCA_964623585.1 uncultured bacterium | reverse complement strand
ACAGACGTAGGAAAAGCACTCCCGTTCAGGCTCATCTCAGCATTGGAAAACGCTGCAACCGACAGTAAAATGGCTAATGCCATGAGACTGTTTTAAAATGACTTCAAGATAATTAATATTACAACTTATTGTTTTTAAATATAAATTACAGAAAAAGAGAGGCCGTATCGGCATCTTCCTAACGGTTCCGATGACATGTGATATCCAGTATAAAGTCTTTAATGAAGGATTAAGGAACACGACTAGGTGGTGAATTTCACCCGTCCTCCGCGTCAAGAATGGCCCTTAAATCGTCACCACACCCTGTAAATCCCTAGATACTCGGTGCTATAGAGACATGAGAAGCAGGGGAACATTGGCAATGAGACGGTAGCGTGACACGCTTAAATATGCTCTGGTGTCGACAAACGACTAAGCAAGTCAATGAAGAAACTCATTGGGCACTGTATCCGTTTGAAAACTATTCTTCTTCGGCTTCCCTGATGATATCGTGAACATTAATCACGCGGTAAAAGATGGGAATTCTGTGGCGATTAACTTCTACATTAACATCGACCACGAAATTAAGCCTGAATGGATTTTCATTTTTATTGTCTAGGATATACCTGATTTTTTGTTGATCCAGATCAGATACAAAATGTACCTTGAGCGCCTTTTCCGATATCGATTTGATTACAGCCTTGTCCGCTGTTGGGCCGCTTGATTTTGGGTCGTCTGTATTGGTCTGATAAAAATACATTGACACCTTTTTATGGTCGGCCTCTCCGGTATATTCCAGCGCCTTTTCCTCAATTAAAATCCCCTCCATTGCTTGCCCAACATCCTCTTTTGAAAACCCAACGGTAAGATGTATTTTCACCCCGTCCTTGGTCTGTTCGTCAGAATATTCTATGGATCTCAATCCATATGATCCGTCGGTTTTTTGGACAACGTCCAGAAGGTTCTTGAACCTCCTTGTTACCGCCTTGGTATATTTCGGATCATGCGGAACACTACTTTTATAATTGCGAGAAACCGCCTTGAAATAGTCTATTCCCGATTCAATGTCCTGTATGAATTTTGCAAAGACAGCTATATGGTCCAACATGGGGTAGTGCTGCCCAAAGACGATTACCGAGCTTGCGACTTCGGCCAGAACCGACCCCTTGGAAATTTTGGTGAGATACAGTTTTACGTCGGCATCGTCTACCTTTCCACCCCTTCTCTGAATATCATCGGAAAGGTGCCGCTTATATTCCAGCGCGAGGGCCTGAAACGAGATCGCCATGTCAATCAGCTCGATTGGCTTTTGGGTATTCAGGCTTATTTCTAGTCTCGCGTCTGACATGCCGGGTTGTACAATTTCTACCATTTCTACCATTTGATGCCCCAAGGTTTGATATGCGTCTGACAATACTATAAGCGCATACTAATCACTTTTACCAAAACGACGGTCTTCAAACGGATACACTACCACTCATTGAGGTTGTAAAGGGTCTCAAGTTACGCGGAACCCACCTAGTCAGCCTAGAAGAGAAGATCAATGCGGTATCTGCCACCGGCAAGCTGGTGTTCTACTTCTTTGGAGTAATTACTTATTTCGATTGCTGCCTGATTGCGAATCACACCCATAACGTGGTCGTAATTACCAAGAAGCAAAGCAGAGTACCTGGACGTGAGAGGTGAGTAACCTAGTCGATATCGTCATGACGTCCAGTCAAGCAGTGAGGCAGTTCTGGATGGTTCAATTAATGACAGCAATTTATGTTCATGGAGATTGATACCATCCAAAATATTTACATATTTTCAACTTCAAACAACACACCAATCACTTCGCGCAGATGACTTAATCTTGGTAGTCCACATGTGCCATTAAAACTCAAAAGCTCACTAGCTGTCGTCCCGTCCTGATTCAGGCTTTCCAATACGATTAATTCTCCCTTACATCTTAATCGCTTGAAATATCTAACCCCATCATCATCGACCGCAACTACTAGTCTGCCATCAAGCCCCTCAGCTTGTTCCATGTTGACGTGGATACCACTAGTAATTATGTACTGGCCATCCAATGCTATTGGTTCCGCACTACGTCCTTCAACCCTAAAAAGATTTGCCCCCCTCAGCATTCTTCTTGGAATCGCCACATCCTTAATTTGACCAATTTCCGCATTAGAATCAATCAATGGAATAGACTGATAGTTCGAAAAAAATAGTGTTCCGACGATCTTGCGTACACTAGTGTGATTTCGTGCTATGAGCACTGGGGTTGGTAGAGTATTAGGATCAACAGCTTCTCCTGTGAGTACCGCGATCTCTGGATGCGTGTCTATTTTATTATAACGACGAGCTAATAGTGCTTTCCCCTGGGCTGCTATAACCAAGTCACGCGAATTAATCTTGGCATGATTACAAACAATTACCATATCACCCAAACTTGCCACTGGCTCCAATGTTCCAGCTGCAAGTTGAAATATTTCATGATTCGGTAAAACAATCGAACCAGCATCATCCCATTCAGTAATAGTCATAACACCATCCCCTGCTTTTCCGTCCGTCTTTGCGGCGGCAGCAATTCCTGAGTTTTTTAAAATGATATCCCCAAGTTCATCACGAAACCCAATTGGAAATTCGACCACTGTCTTGTCCCATGGGAACGTTCTCGGCTCACCGTAATAAGATTCATATTGATCAAAAACAGCAAAGCAGTCGTGAACTTGAGTCATTAGCTTATCATCGAAAAAATCCTTGACCTCTCTCGCTTGCGCTAAACCTATACTTTCATCATCTTTATGATGTGCTTCGTTTATTAACTTCATTGGCCTTCCTCCGCCTCCTTTAAGTGTATTTATGAGATTAGTAAATACCATACGATCGAAAGGTGCAACATGATCATTATGTAATCTACTTAGTTCTCGAGCCAAGCTGTCCAAACTCAAATTAGAAATATTGGGTCCCTCGCCTCTTAACATAAATTTTAAAAGATCCTCACAATATATTCGGACATCCGAGATATAATCTCGCGCGTAGGAATCATCGTTATTGTCATTAGCATAATTCCAGGATTTCTGAAGAAAACCGGAATTTACGATTGTTACAACTTGAGCAGAATTGTTCACTCCACCTATCAATCCCTGTTCGCCATTTAGGCATTCCACATCTACTATGCATTGATAAAATTGTCTTTCGTGTGTCGTGAGAAAGAGCTGTATTCCCCCGGATATAGAATCCTTGTTCGCCAAGCGTACAATCTCTTGTGCCCATTTACGCTTGTTTCGAGGGTCAAAGCTTGTTTGAGGATCATCAAGAATAACTAATGGAAAGGGATTTGAGCCCAAGCTCTCAATAGTCTCTTCGCGCAATGCGAAGATGAAAGCCCAAAGAATGGCACGTAACCATGAGGAATTTGCGACGAGCGCCGCATCAATTTCCATTCCTGGGGAAAAACTCCCCCCAATGTGAATAACTTTTTTCCCCAGTAAGGTCCTCTCGTATGCTAGTCGTTCTTTGTAGTGGATTCGATCAAGAATCGTCCTGATACGATCAGATAACAAATATATTGACCGAGCTGTTTCAGCCCCAACAAGCAATCGCAGGTCTTTCAACGGCCGTAGTGCCTCGGCAATTTCTTCACGCACATTCTGAGCCAGTTGTATGCGTGTCCACCTTTCTGCCGCATCAGCGGCACCAACCAGAGCTTTTGAGAATTCATCTGCTGGTGTAGCTTTAGATAATGCATCTTCAAGTACTTGAAGCTGCCCAGCAACGCTGTCCGGAGAGAATTCTCTACCCTCTTGCTGTATCCCAATTAATTCTCTGAAAGCCTCTAAGAATTTATCCCGATTCTCCACCCACCACGTAACCAAGGAATACAGACGTTCGAAACTGTATAATTTCTGACGTAGACGGATTACAGATGGAGGTTCTTCGTTTTTTTGTCTTTCTAATTCGTCGAAATCAAAGGTAGGTAGTGACACTTGCTGTGCTTTAATTTTAATTTTGTTGCGACTAGATAATCCTAAGAGGACATCGCTAAATGGAGACTGCTCACAAAACCGCTCGCGAACTGCATTGCCATAGGCTTCATTTGGTTCCATCCCTTCTAGAATATCCCCATACTGTTTCAAACTTTGAGGAAAATATCCCATTAATTCATCCTCTAAACTGCGACAAACGTCATCCAGTCTACGTTCTGCTTCCTTGGCATCCTTCTTAATTTCAGCTAGTTGAATTGCTAATTCTTGCTGTTCTTTAGTTGATAGTAATCCGTCACATAAAGGACATAGACCAAAGTCAGAATGTTCGTGTGGCGGGACATAATATTGCGCAGCTAATGCCTTCAGCCTAAATTTCTTATCGGCAATTTGCTTAGTATGCCAATTTATCGCTGAAGCTATTTTCATGTGGGATTCACTTATAGCCTCGGGTAATTCTTTCCACTTTGGATCGTTGTCCGCATCCTTCAAGGCTTTCAAAGCCTTAAATATCACTATCTCTTTAGCAGCTTGACTCACAATTATTTGAGCTGAAGCTACCGATCTCCGAATATTGTTTCGCCCTTCGACGCTCGTAATATCTATGTTAGGCGTAATATCAGATTCTAGAGCTTGCAAATAGGTACCCGCCAGATCTGATGCACTCGATGCGGCGTTTCTGAGATTGTCGACAAGAAAATCGGAACCCAAGTGATAGTTATCAGGCAGAGTGAGTTGCAATTCATTAGCTTTCTTAACTGCTTTGCTGATCTCATCATTAAATTTATTCTTCCAGACATCAATCCCGTTTTCCTTACCATATCTTAGAAAACGTTGACCACGGTGTGTAAAGCGGCTACACCCTTCTGCAATGCCTGATAGTTGATCAAGACCTGTAAGCATCTTGACGGCTTCGTACAGAGAACTACTCTTATCACTAAAACCGATCCGAGCTAACCGAACTGGCATCAGCAGTCCCGTCTCTAATAATTGAGGTGCAATCCGCAGCCTTGGATCAACAGCAACATCAAACGTGGGATCTCCTTCCTTCGGACAATTAATTTTTCGAAAAGCGGTGGCAATATCACCATTTTGATTCAAGAAAGTTAATCGAACCCATATGTCCGCAGTATTGTCTAATTCTTCTATTCTGGTTGGGTAAGAAGCAAAGGAAGGCCAACTACCCAGCACACGACCCAACTTATCGACTACAGGAGATCTCTGACCTCGTTCTTCGATGGGGCCATCTTGTTCTCGTATGCGATGTCCAGTAAGTGCCCATAGTATTGCACTGACAATAGAAGTCTTTCCTGAACCGTTTTGACCATTCAGACACCAATTCTTACCATCTACCTGTAGCTGAAATATTGGTCCGCCGTACAACGTAAGGCCACCAAAACCTGATGCTTCAATTCGATCTAGTTTCCAAATATCCTTGATTTTTTCTTGTTTCATTTTGGTTTCAGCTAAGGATGGATCAGTGCCATCGTCACTCCAAGCGGAAATCATTCCAGAAAACAGACTTTCGTCTCCTTGTGCAACTGTCACACTGTCCTGAACCATGAGGTATTCAAACAAGCGTCTCTGGTTCGGCGATTGTAAGGTTATTGATCCCGATGCATGACCATCAAATTCACTCCATGTGAACTGTTTACCCGCAAGTAAAGTCTGCGTAACATCCTCGTAGGATATTGTCATATCGTGTCACCTCAACTACCGTGAAAATATAGGCGTACTTACTCGATACCCAAGCGTAATCTTAATATTTGACACTAGGGAAACTGTTTGTTTTCGTCAGATGAGAAAATAAATTTGAAGTCTCCATATACTCGAAATGTACAAGAGCTTCGGGTTGCTGAACTAAAACCACTCGATTCCACCACGCACGTCCCGATCCTAACCCGACTTTCGCGATTCGCCCGAAATCTGACCTGATTTTGGGGATGATTGAGATGTACTCCCTTGAATTGATTGGCCC